>NZ_JBHSLU010000149.1:27172-29411 GCF_042655245.1 Allobosea massiliensis
CGCGACCTGCGGCCTCGGATGCAAGGCTGGATGCCCTTGGCCTGAAGAGCGTCCCTGAACCGGTCGGCGTCGTCGCCGCGGTCGCCGAGCAGCCACTGCGCATTTGGCAGGTCGTCCAGCAGCGCGGCCGCACCGGTGTAGTCGCTGACCTGACCGGCGGTCATGAAGAAGCTCAAGGGGCGACCGTTCGCGTCGGCGACGGCATGGAGCTTGGTGTTCATGCCGCCTTTCGTGCGTCCGATCAGGCGGCCGAGATCCCCCTTTTTACCCGCAGGCGCGATGCCGTGCGGTGCGCCTTCAGGTAGGTCGCGTCGATCATCACCGTTTTGGGTTCGGCGCCCACCGCAGCCAGACCTTCCATGATGCGCGTGAACACGCCTGCCTCACCCCAGCGCTTCCAGCGGTAGTACAGCGTCTTGTGCGGGCCGTACGCGCCAGGAGCATCGCGCCAGCGCAGCCCGTTGCGGTTGACGAACACGATGCCGCTCAGCACCCGCCGGTCATCCACTCGAGGCTTGCCGTGGCTATTCGGAAAGAACGGCCGCAGCCGCTCCACCTGCTCATCCGTTAGCCAAAACAGGTCGCTCATCCCGGTCTCCTCGCGGAGCCTGAATCAGATCGCGACGCTCATATCAATGGGTCCTGACCTAAGAACTGGGGCCTGACGCCGGAGCTCGCGATCCTGTTCGGCACCGCGGTCGGCGCCGTCCTCGGCCTCGTCTTCGGTGCGCTCGCCATCCGCCGCCAGGGCATCTACTTCGCCATATCACGCTGGCGCTGGCGCAGATGGTCTACTTCTTCTCGCTGCAGACGCCGCGCTTCACCGGCGGCGAGGACGGCATCCAGGCGGTGCCGCGCGGCAAGTTCCTGGGCCTCGTCAGCCTCGCCGACGACCGGGCGCTCTATTGGCTGGTGGCGGCGATCTTCCTCGACGGCGTCCTGATGATCTACCGCATCATCCACTCGCCTTTCGGCCAGGTCTTCAAGGCGAAGCGCAACGCCATCGCCGGCCGACGCTTCGGGAGCTGAGCCGCGCTGGAAGCCCATCTCGAAGCGTGGACCCGCGACATCGCCGATATCCGCGTTCACGGCACGACCGGCGAAGCGCCGCGGGATCGCTTCCGGCGCGACGAGGCCCGGGCGCTCAAGCCGCTGAACGGCATGGCCCCGTTCACGACGCATCGCGACCTGGTTCGCAGCGTCGGTGCCGACTGCGCGGTGGCCGTCGACGGCAACGCCTATTCGGTGCCCTGGCGGCTGATCGGGGAGCGGGTGAGGGTCACGGTCGGCAACGCGATTGTGCGCGTTCATCATGGCGGCCGGGAGGTGGCCGTCCATGCCGAGTTGAAGGGGCGTCATGGTCGCGCCGTCGACGATGCCCATCTGGCCGGCCTGGTCGGAACACGGGAACGCCCGGTCCATAGCCTGCCGCCGCGATCCTCATCGCCGCCCGCGGCGCTGTTGCGTCCGCTCGCCGAGTATGAAGCGGTTGCCGGAGGCAGCTTCTGATGGATCAGCACGATCACCTCACCCCGCTGCTGGATCGAACGAAGCTGACAGCGCTGCGCGACCAGCTCGATAGCTTGATCGACGAGGCCGGCCGCCGCGAGCTCACGATCCGGGAAGCGCTGACGCTGTTCTGCGAGCGCGAGGTCTCACGGCGCGACCAGCGCCGGATCGAGATGTCCTTCGGGCTCGCGCGCTTCCCCTATGTACGTGATCTCACCGGCTTCGACTTCGCCGCCCAGCCATCACTCGACAAAGCCCAGACCCGGGAGATCGCGACGGAGCGCTTCATCGCCAATGGCGAGGCGGTTCTGCTCCTGGGTCCGCCTGGCGTCGGCAGACCCATCTGGCCGTCGCCATCGGGCGCGAAGCCATCGTGACCGGCTACTCGGTGCTGTTCACACCGGCGACGACGCTCGTCGCTCAACTGGCCAAGGCCCATGGCGAAGGACGGCTCGAGGCGAGGCTCACGCACTATGCCAAGCCCAAGCTCCTGATCGTCGACGAGCTGGGCTATCTGCCCTTCGAGCCCGACGCAGCGCATCTGTTCTTCCAGCTCGTCAGCCGCCGCTACGAGCGGGGCGCCATGCTGGTGACATCGAACCGGGCCGTCGGCGAATGGGGCTCGGTCTTCGGGGATCCCCTCGTGGCCACGGCCATCCTCGATCGCCTGCTTCACCACAGCCACGTCATTACCATCCGGAGCGACAGTTATCGCCTCCGCGAAAAGCGT
>NZ_JBHSLU010000149.1:29553-31272 GCF_042655245.1 Allobosea massiliensis
TTCGAATGTCGCTGGACAGATGGTGGCGCAGACGCACGAGGCGGGCGTCACGGTCAGCCTTGTCGCCCGTCGGTGCGGGGTGTCGCCGAACCAGCTTTTCACCTGGCGGCGGCTTGCCGAGCAAGGTGCGCTGACCGCGACGATGGCCGAGGAGGAGGTTGTCCCGGCGTCGGCCTTCCGGGCTCAACAGGAGCAGATACGCGAGTTGCAGCGCCTCCTGGGCAAGAAGACGCTTGAGGTGGAAATCCTGAAGGACGCCCTCGAACTGGCGGAGGATATAAAACGTATGGCCCGCCCCGTCTGCAAGAGGATTCTACGGCGTTCTGATCTCAGTCTGCGTCAACGTATACGGTCTTGTGAGCACGCTCACAGCCAAGATGGACATCCGCGCGTTCAGAGCCCCATAAAAACGACGGCATTTAATGCCATTTTTATACTCGGGCTTTCCAAACGCCGATCGACTGATCAGGCCATCTTCACGATCCTTCCTGCAAACCTCGTTGGGCTACATGCGCGGTTGCACGTGGCCGATCAGATCATGCTGCTGCCAAGTAGCCACGTTCAAAGCGCGTCTCCTTGCGCAGGGTAGCCCAGGCAATCCTCGCCAGCTTGTTGGCCAGGGCCACCACCACGGCATTGCGGTGAACGCCTCGCTCGATCATGGCCTTGAGCCATCGCCCCATGGGTGTGTCGCTGTTTGAAAGCGACGGTAATGCCGCACGCGCACCGTGGATGAGCAAAGTGCGCAGATAGGTGTTGCCGCGCTTGGATATGCCCAGCAGTCGAGCTTTGCCGCCCGTACTGTACTGCCGGGGAACCAACCCGAGCCATGCGCCCAGGTCGCGGGCCTTGGCAAAGCTACTCGCATTGCCCACCGCAGCGATCAGGGCCGTCGCGTTGAGCGCGCCGACGCCCGGGATAGATGTCAGCCTTCTCGCCGCCGCGTCGTGACGCGCCAATTCGACGAACTCGCCATTCAGCGCCGTGATCTTCGCGTCGAGTTCCTTCCATTCGACGCAAAGCTCGCCGACCAGTTGGCGCACGCGCGGGGACAACAGGCCGTCATCCTCGGCCAGCAGGTCATCGACACCCAGCTCAAGTTTGCGGCGCCCTGCCGGAAATGTCACTCCGCGTTCCAGCAGGATCGCGCGCAGTTGATTGATGAGACTGGTTCGCTCGGCAACCAGGCGCGAACGCACCCGGTGCAGCGTCTGGATGTCCAACTGCTCCTGGCTCTTGAGTTCAATAAAACGCATCGTCGGCCGCGACGCGGCCTCGGCGATCCCCTCGGCATCGCGATCATCGTTTTTCTGGGCTTTGATATAGGGGCGAACATACTCAGGCGACATCAGCCGGATCTCGTGCCCTTGCGCCGCGAACAGGCGACCCAAATGATGGGCACCGCAGCACGCTTCCATCGCCACCACGCAGGCCGGTAGCTTCGTCACATAGTCGATCAGCGTCTGCCGACGCATTGTTCGACGGACGACTACTGCACCGGCCGCGTTCACGCCGACCACACTGCAAGAGTTCTTGCCCAGATCAACGCCGAGGATCACAATAGACATTGGCTCGCTCCTTTCCTTCCTTCATCGACGGCATCATACAAGAGGCCGGGATTAGGCCGTCGACTCATTACCGCGTAGCCAGATCCTGACGCATACGAGCTTGAGGCTTGCGAGGAAGTTTTCCGCGAGCTTGTCGTAGCGTGTGGCGACG
>NZ_JBHSLU010000150.1:0-2004 GCF_042655245.1 Allobosea massiliensis
CGGCGCTGGTGCGCCGCCTGCAGAGCGAGAACTGCGAGATCGTCACGGCCGGCCGCAGCGATGTCGACCTGCTGCGACAGGAACAGACCGAAAACTGGCTTTCAAAGACCAAGCCGGATGTCGTGATTGTGGCTGCCGCCAAGGTCGGCGGAATCCTCGCCAACGACACCTATCCGGCCGATTTCCTCTATCAGAACCTGATGATCGAGGCGAACATCATCGAAGCCTCGCGCCAGGCGGGTGTCGGCAAGCTGCTCTTCCTCGGCTCGAGCTGCATCTATCCCAAGCTCGCACCGCAGCCGATCCAGGAGGATTCGCTCCTGACCGGGCCGCTCGAGCCCACTAATGAGTGGTATGCGATCGCCAAGATCGCCGGCATCAAGCTCGCCCAGTCTTATCGCAAGCAGTATGGCTGCGACTACATCTCGGCGATGCCGACCAATCTCTACGGGCCGGAGGATAATTTCGACCTCCAGTCGAGCCATGTCATGCCGGCGCTGCTGCGCAAGGCGCATGAGGCCAAGCAACGTGGCGACAGCCAGATCACGATCTGGGGCACCGGCACGCCGCGTCGCGAGTTCCTGCATGTCGACGACTGCGCCGACGGGCTGGTTCACCTGCTAAAGACTTATTCCGGCTTCGAGCATGTCAATATCGGCTCGGGCGAGGACGTGACGATCCTGGAGCTGACGCAAGCTGTCTGCGAGGTGGTCGGCTTCACGGGCGAGATCGTCAAGGATACGAGCAAGCCCGACGGCACGCGACGCAAGCTGATGAGCGCCGATAAGCTGCGTGCCGTGGGCTGGGCGCCGAAGATCGGGCTGAAGGAGGGCATCGCCCAGACTTATCAGTGGTTTTTGGCCAATCGCGCCGGAGGAAGCGCGCCTAGCGCATCAGAAGGCTCTTTGGTAGCAGGCGCGTGAACCAACGAGCCCCGGCCGTCCAGCAAATTTGGTTTGGCCAAATAGAGAATACTGGAGTGCGCCCTTTGAGGCGGACAGTGTGACGACGGGGAATTGACCGGGGAGCCGGGCTTTCGAAGGATGAAAGCCCATGGCCTGACACCACACCCACAGCATCGAGTTCAAGCGCCAGGTGGCGCATGATTACCTGGCTGGCGAGACGCTCCACAGCTCTCCCGTCGACACGACCTGTCGCGCAACCTGATCCGCATCTGGATTCAAAAATTCGAGGGCGGCGCCTTTGACGACGAAGCCGCCGCCGTCGATACGATCGAAGCCTACGAGGCGCGCATCGCCGCACTGGAGCGGCTCGTCGGCAGGCAGGCCCTGGAGATCGAGTTTCTAAAGGGGGCTCTGAAGCACGGACCGCGGCCGAGAAGCGCGACTACATCTGTCGTCACCGGCCCCGCGGCATCTCTGTCGCAGAAGGATGCCAGCTGATGGGGATCGCGCGCTCGACCTACTACGATAACTCGACCATCAGCATCGACGACACCGAGCTCGTCGAGACGATGGCGGCGATCTCCGAGAACTTCGAGTCCTATGGCTATCGTCGGATGCAGGCAGCGCTGCGGCATCGCGGCCTGATCGTCAATCACAAGAAGATCAGCTTGTCAAACGGCGTGCAAGTTTGGGTCTGACGCAATCTCGCTGATGCTTTGGATCATTGCGCGCCGATCAGACGGGCTTGGAGGAGGTCGATCTTGCCGCGGCCGTACATTTGGCGTTTGACGAGCTTGAGACGGGTGATCTGGCCCTCGGTTTGACCGTTTGACCAAGTCGAGAGGATAGCTGCTCGCACAGCGGCCTCGTCACGTCGGACGCCATTTGCCAATGAGGCGACCAGGCTTTGGGACGCGCGCTCGATCCAGGAAGCCAAAGGCTCGGCCCGCCTCGCTCTGATCATGGCATGGAAGTCGGCGACGATCTCGCGAGCCTCGAACAAGGACGCGCCGCCGTTCTCGATCGCGGCGATCGTAACAGTTTCGGCCTTCGAGAGATTGTCGCGACCAGTGGTCATTAACCTCGCGATGGTCCGGGC
>NZ_JBHSLU010000151.1:0-854 GCF_042655245.1 Allobosea massiliensis
AAGCCACCATCGCCTCCGCGACGGCCTTCCTCTACGCAGCCGCCGCCATGGTTCTTATCCGCCGCATCGCGCGAGCGTCATGAGTTCCGGGACGGACTCTCAGGCAAAGATTCTGACAATGAACTTTGGGACGAATTTCAAGCGGCTCAACAGAAATTCTTCACTGCGCGCGAACAATTTCGAGAAAAGCGCGTGCGGGAACTGGCTGCAAATGCAGACGTTAAGCGGCGCCTGATAAGCAAGGGCAATGAGCTCCTTCAATTGCAAGACAGTCGGGAAGCACGAAAAGCTTTTGCCGAACTGCGTCAGCGATGGAAGGAAATCGGATCTGCCGGAGATAAAGATCAAGAACTTTGGGGTGAATTCTCTGCGATCGGCGATGCCCTGCACAAAGATAGGCTGTTCAACGATCCAAAGAATGCCATGCAAAGGCTTTCGAAACAGATTGATCGGGATTTTTCGCAGAAGCTTCAAGGTGAAATTGAGAGGCAGAATAAGCGGGCGGTCAGTTCGATCACAGGCGGCTACAAACCTTTTGGCGCAAGTGACGGCAAGAGGCATGGTCATCACAGTGATCCAAAACAATACGGCGGAGACCCCCGCCAGAAACTAACATCAATGGATGCAAATGAGCATCGTGCCTTTCATTCGGACAATCGTGCATGGCGGGCTACCAAGCAGTGGTCAAAAAACACTCCTAGAGAGAGGAATGTCGAGATTACCGCCGATCAGTACGACCTTACTAGAAACAAATACCCTAGAGCGGAATCCCATCAGGTTGCGTCGTACCCTGCCGCGCTGAAGTAGTTGGCGCACTCGGTGGGCGGGAAGAGGTCGATGATGCGGCCGATGGT
>NZ_JBHSLU010000152.1:0-29357 GCF_042655245.1 Allobosea massiliensis
GCTTCACCCGCATCGGGCGCTCGGATATCGTTCACCCCGCGAGTTCATCGCGGCCCAAGCAGCACCGTGAGAAATGTCCGGGCTTTTGGGGGCTACAACAGGCGCGGCGACGACGAGCGCCACCGCAAGGCGCAGGATCGGCGGGCGCACCGTGATGAACAGCACGACCAGCAGCCCATAGGCGGCGACAGCGGCCACAAGTCCGACCAGTCCCGCGCCGATCAGGCCGGAGCCGGAGGCGTAGGCCAGACGCGCCGCTTCCACCGTGAGCAGGAAGGGCAACGCATAGACGGCGAGCGTGTAGGCCAGAACACAGAGGCCGACGATCAGCACGACCGCCATCACCATAAGCGTGATCATCGCAACATCCTCCTGATGCCGATGGCCGGGCGGTCATCGGTCGGTCGCGCGGGGCAATCCCCGCGCGACCACATTTTTTTTGGAAGTCGAGAGGCAGGAAGGCCGGAACCGCTGACGCGATCCCGGCCGGTCGTCACTCCGCCGCAACGGCGAAGGCTTCGGGCTCGCTGGCTTCGTGAGCGTCCTCGGCGTCAGCGCGCGGCGCGTCCGGCTGCTCGTCCGTCAACCATGCGGGCTGCACGGTCCGCATCAGCGGCGGAAGCCAGCCCGTTGCGGCAAGGAGCTGCTCGGCAGCTTCCGCCATCGGCTGCTTCTTCATGGCGGCGATGCGGTCCGCCGCCTCGTTGCTGACCGCTTCGCGCACGGCGGCGAGGATATGCGCCTTGGTGACGCGACCGAGATAGGTCCGCACCGTGGGCGTCCAATGCGCCGTCATGTCGAGGGCTACCGCCGTCGCCAGACTGTCCGCCGTCTCATGGGCGCATGGCTTGCGCTCCCATGGCTGCTTCACCGCGTTGACGGTGAGTGCGGCGCAATGCGCGAACAGCGCCATGACGCTGGCATGGTCGAGCGAGGCAATGAAGCCCCACAACTCCGCCACGTCGCGCGGCATATCCGCCGCCCATGCCGCATGACGATCCGCCAGCGCCTTGCCCGCTGCCGTATCCTCGATGCCGTCCGCGTGTCCGCCAAGATGCGCGGAGGTCGGGCGGATTTCGAGGCAGGTGGCGTCCACGCCGCGATAGAAGGTCTGCGCGGCGAGCGCATGGGTGACGGCGAGCAGGGCCATGTCCGGCTGCTCGCCAAGCGCGAGGCGAAGGCCAAGCGTCCGGTGAGCGGTGAGGTCGCGGATGAGCAGATCGGAGAGCGGCTTGCCGTCTTCCTCCGCTTCCTCGTCTTCCGGCTCAAGGTCGGAACCAAGGTTCCCGCCCTCGTCGTGTCCGCTGTCCTCGATGATCTCGCCATCGCCGCTGACGCGAACGCCGTCATTGACGGTTTCGCTGGTGTCGACTTCCTCCGGCTTCTCGTCCTCGGCACGGATGAAGCCGCGTTCGATGCGGGTTTCTCCGTCATGGGAGAGCACGACGAAGACGCCGCTGCGCGCGATCTCTTGCGCGTCATAGACATGGCGCAGGGCGTCGATGCGCTCGATCTCGGCCTCAAGCTCTCCGAACTTCTGATCGACATCGTCAGGAAGTTCTTCGGCGCTCTCATATTCCGACGACAGCCGATCATATTCCTTCTGTGCGCCGTCGTAGGCGGCAGCGTCATCCTCGGAAAGCTGCACCGGCTGCGGATAGGTGCGGCGCAGGCCGTGAGCGTGGGGATAATCGATATGGACCGAAACCCACTTCCAGCCTTCCGCCTCCTGCACCTGCGATGCGATCCGCTCCAGCTTGTCGATGACAAGCCGGTCCAGCAGCGCGGCGTCTTCGTAGAAGCCGCCGCGATCCTCGGTGAACAGGTCGCGGATGATGTTGCCGCCTGCCTCGGCATAGGCTTGCGCACCGACAAAAATCGCGCGCCGATCCGTTGCCGCGACGTTGGTCTTGGTGAGGTCGCGGCGGATGATCCACGGCTCGCGGTTATGGGACAGGTTCTCGTAAACCTGCTCCTGCCGTGCGTGATCCTCGGTAATCGCGAAGGCCATCAACTGGTCCAAGGTCAAATCGCCGTCGCGATAGACCTGCATCAGCTTGGGGCTGACCGCGCCGAGACGAAGCCGCTGCTTCACCACATGCGCCGTGACGCCGAAGCGCGCGGCGATTTCCTCCGCGCCCCATCCGCGATTGTCCGCAAGCTCGCGGAATCGTTCGAACTGATCCGCAGGCGAGAGGTCTTCACGCGACACGTTTTCGTCAAGGCTGATCTCGGCCGGATCGTTTACTGTGTCGATCACGCAGCGGATTGGTTCGGTCTTCTTGATCTCCTTGCGCTTCACGCGCAGCAACTGCGCCAGCCTGCGGCCTTCACCGATGGTGACGAGATAGAAGCCGGTCGGCTCGCCCTCTGCGTCACGCTCGGGCTCCACCACCAGATTTTGCAGGATGCCCTTGGCGGCGATGCTCGCGGCCTTCGCCTCGATGGACGCTTCGCTATGCGGGGTCTTGCGGGCGTTCTTCGGGTGCTTCTTGAGCTTGTTGAGTGGGATGAAAACCGTCGCGCCATTGTCGATGACGGGAGCGGTGTTTGCGTTGGTGGTCATGGTCTTTCTCCTATGGGCTTGGGTTGGAGCGCAGCGCTGCGCTGCAACCCTGGCCGTCGCCGAGACCGGGTGTGCAAACGGAGGGGTGGCTTCGCGGGGAACCGGCTGCAGGGAGCGCAGCGACCGAAGCTGGGCGGAAGCCCACTCCGAAGTGCGCCGAGGGCTGGCCCTAAGCCCGCTGCCCGGCGTGAGCGCCAGCGGGAGCCGGGCGAGAGACATCGAGCAGGAAGTGCAAAGCCTGAAAGTCGTGAACACGGATGTCCTGATCACCGCATTTCCAGATGCAGCAAGAAGCACCGCGACGGTTGCTGTTCCAGTCACAAGTTACGAAAGTCCCTCCAGCACCAGACGAGCGACGGTCTGCGCGCGCGTCCTGGCGCCGAACTTACGGCGGGCCTGATCGATATGGGTCCTCACCGTGGTCTGGGACACGCCGAGCAGATCGGCGATCTCCCAATCGGTCTTTCCAGCCGCCACCCATCGGATGCATTCCAATTCGCGATGGGTGAGCGCAGCCCGCGGATTGATGACCGGCGCTAGTCTGGTCAAGGCGCGGCATCGCTCATGCGTGAGGAAGGCAAGCTGGTGCAATTCGCCGCGCAGGGCGGGCGGCATGGGTCGCTCCTTGCCCGCCATGGCGACGAGCCCGAAATAGCCGCCCGGTCCGTGGATCGGAACCGACAGCCCGTCCGTCCAGCCCCATTCGCCAGCGGTGTCCCAAATATCCTGTTCGGCGCGCGACAAGGTGCGCACGGCCTTCGCCTCTAGCCAGGTAAAGGGCGCGATGCGCCGTCTGGCTTCGGCTACGGTGTAATCGGCGGCGAGGAAATTGCGCCTAACATAGAGCTCGATCCAGTCAGGCGGCCAGTCCTGGAAGAAGAAATGCGTCTCCGGTCCCATATCAGTCGGCAGGAAGGCGCCGCAAGCGCTGGCAGTATAGCCATGGACAGCGATCCGCTGCTTGAACAACGCCTTGACCGCATCGATCGTCGCGCAGGCCGCAAGCGCGCCGGCGAATTCATCGTCCATCGCTGAACCTATTCCTTTGAACCGGAACGTTGCGATCGCTGCCGAAGCATCGCGCGCAGGCGCCTTCACAAATGCTGCGCCGCTCGATGCTCACCCGCTGCGAACGATGCGGATGGCGTCGCCGCGCTTCAAAATGCGATCCTGAGCCCGACCTATCGCGGCGGGATTGGACGATGCGCTGGTGAACTGGCGACTTCGCTGTTTCTTGACGCAATCGATTGTGTTCCTCAAGGCCGCAATCGTCCTCGCTGTATGATCGGTCAGAACCTCACGCTGAGATTGGCGCGAACCGATTGATCACTGGCGCTGGGGGCGAACTGGCCGCTGTAGGATATGCCGAGGGTCGCGGCGGGTGTAAGGTTGAGATCAAGCCCAGTCTCGATGATTGCGGCATCTCTTGCGATCGGCACACCGGCGACCGTGAAGGGGTTGCCAGCGGAGAAGGCTTGCATTGACAGAGGCGTGGTGTCGCCGAAGGCGTGCCGCCAGCCGAGCGAGCCGCGCGCGGTCAGGTTGATGTCGGCGAGAGCAAAGCCAGTCGAGGCCCTGAGGCCAAGCGTGGTGAACGTCGTATCCATGGTCTGGCCGTTGGCGCGGAGCCCCGCCACGCCGCCCTGTTCGGCAAAGCCGCCGTTGTTGAGGTTTACATAAGCCAGATTAGCGAAGGGTTCGAACGAAGCGACAGGCGTGTCGATGCGGTAGCCGAGATCGCCGAAGGCCTGGAAGGTGCCGGCATCGTATTTGCCCTTCAGGCTATCCGCGAAGCCGGGGAAGATGGCGGAGCGGCTGGTCGAGATATCGTGCCATGTGTAGGTAAGGCCGGTGCGCAAACCAAGAGCCCCCCATTGCGTGCCGCCATAAAGGCCAAGGTGATAGTTGTCGCTCGATCCGGAAGACTGGCGGTCCCGAACATTGAAGCTGGTGCGGCTATAGCCGGCGATGAGGCCGAGCCGCCAGGTCTCGAACACCGGTGTGTCGGCGCCGATCAGGAAACCGCCGGTCGAGCGCTCGAGGCGTGCGGCATTGCCGTCGCTGCTGGTGTGGCCCCAGGAGCCAAAGCCCTTGCCCCAGACGGCCAGGCGGTCGCCGGTGGGGGCGACAGCCTGTGGGCCGCCGGGACCATAGGCCATCACCGGTAGAGAGGATGCGGCAACATCCGCGAAGGCCGAGCGGATGCGGTCGGTCGCGGCATCACGCACGAAGCGGCTGTCCTCGATCAGCGCCGTCTTGGCGCTGGCATAGATCTCGCCCGAAACCGCATCGAAGGCGCGGCGGGCGGTAGGCGCGTCGAGTTGCAGGACGGCCGCATAGATCGGATGGCCCCAACCCAGCGATTCTACCCCACCGCCCGCGGCACGCTGATTGCGCGTGCCGCCGATCGTGGCGAAGTCGGTGCTGTTGCGGTTCAACGTCAGATAAACATTGCTCGGATCGTAAGTGAGGACCGGCGTCAGGAAGGCGAAGTTCGAGGTGGCGCCGGCAAAGTTGCCATTGCGCCCACCAGTGGCGGTGAGGATGGTGTAGGTGGTCGCCGGCGCATAGTTTCCGGCGCTGGCCAGCACCTTGACTGTCCCGCCCTGGATCATTGCTGTGCCCGTGGCGAGGATCTTGTCCGCTTGACCTGCTGCGTTGGCTTCAACCTCGTAAATCGAGCCAGGCGCGAATGTGACATTCCCGGTGACGTTGAGTGTGCCAATCGAGTTGCCCGGCGCGATCGTACCGCCGGCGTTCACCGTGGTCGAGCCGACGGTGCCGCTACCGGCAAGTATGCCGCCCGAACTGACCGTGGTCAGCGCCGAAGTGGCGATGGAGCCATCGACCACGAGAGTGCCAGCGTTGATCGTCGTAGCGCCAGTGTAAAGATTGGTCCCGGTCAGACGGAAAACGCCCGTCCCCACCTTGGTCATGCTGCCGGAGCCGCCGATGGTACCCGATAACGTGGTCGAGGTGTTATCGGCTCCTGTCGTCAGAGTGCCGGCGCCTAACGTGACATTGCCGGCGCCAGCGAGCGAACCGATGGCCTGGTTGAAATTATTGAGATCGAGCGTTGCAGCGCCATTCACCGTATGGGCAGAATTAGCCGAGAAGGCGTTCGCATTCGCGGCCTGCAACACGCCGGCGGAAACCAGCGTCGCGCCACTATAGTTGATCGTGGAACTGAAACCACTCCCTGAGGTTTGTAGCGTCAGAGTCCCGCTCCCGGTCTTGGTCAGTCCGCCGGTCCCGATGATCGAACCGAAATAAGTGCCATTCTGGTTATCGCCGCCGATCGTGAGCGTACCTGCGCCGAGATCTATGGTCGGAAGCGCCCCAGGGAGGAATGCGAAGGACGTGAAACTGTCGAGCGAGGCGATCGTCTGGTTGAAGCCGTTGAGCTTCAACGTGGTGTCTCCATTCAGTGTAAAGCGCGAATTAGGCGACAGCACGTTGGCGGCGCCCGTCTGCAGCATGAGCGTGAATGAGGGCCCCCCTGATGCCCCAGATAAGAAGGTACCCCCCGTATACGTCGTCGCCCCGCTGAGTGTTAGATTTTGGCCTCCACCGAACATTACAAAGTTGCCCGACCCTGAGATCGTGCCGGCGAACGTTCGCGGCGCGCTATCGCCGCCAAAGAGAGTAAAAGACGTGGACGGATTAGCATGGTTCACGATAGTACCCGCACCCGACAGATTCGCGACGCTCGCGCCTCCAGCCGCAATGTTGACGGTGGTGCCAGGATTGGTCACTAGCAACGACCTTGGCGCAACCAAGGGATCGCCCGAAACGAGCCCGCCGAAATTCACTGTCCCTGACGTAACGGTCGTATTGCCGAGATAGTCTCCTGTAACGTTGCTGAGCGTGACGGCGCCTGTCGTTGCGACACTGAGACCGAAATTTCCGCCAATCGCAATCCCGTCGAGAGCGCTGTTCTTCAGATTGATGGAGACTGGAACGACGATCGCAGGCAGGGGGCTTGCGAGCGCAATATTCCCGATCAGACCCGCCTGAAGCACAATGGTATTGCTGCCGGGCGTTGCATTGCTGTCGATGATCGCCTGACGCAGCGATCCGGCGCCAGAGTCGTTTGTGTTCGTGATCGTAAAATTCGCTGCTCGCGCAGGGTCCGCGCCCAAAGCCGCGCCGCATAGTGCGGTACTGATCAAAAAGCCTCGACGGAACAAAGTGCTCGGCGCACAGCGAAAAATGCCGTTCAGAAGGGTGATCGAGAGCAGCCGCCCGCGCTCAATGGTCGCGACCAATAACCGTCGGATTGTCTCGAAAGAAATATCTGCTGGAACCTTCATATTCGTCCTGGTATTGAAATATGAGGCAGAGCGCTTCCTCAGCGTCCAAAGCTGCGATTCGCTCTCGGCAAATGCAAGCGATCCCCACTGCCAAGAGCGGAAAATTCGGGGGACACTACCGACACTTGATACGTGACATGAGCCTTGGCTTACCCGTGTGATCGTGCAACCAGTTGTTCTCGCTAGATACCGGATCGAGCTTTGGAAGTTTGGCTGTTTCCGCCAACTCGTAGACAACCGTACGTTTTCTAGACGATGCACCAAGCGCGCGGCGATACTCCTGAAAATATTATCACCTCTACTTAAAGGCGGCGCGCTCTCAATCATTCCAGAACGCCTGCTTCCCCTTCGCGGGCCGGAGCGCCCGCGACCGTTTGCCCACATCGCTTTGGAGCTTGTCGGCCATCCAGAGCAATCCGCCGAGGATGGTGGCGCGCTCAGCGCTAGCAAGGATGCGCCTGCCAGCATGGCGCCCGCCCGCGCAGGATCACAGGTTGCGCCCTTGGGGGCGACCGCGCGTTCTCCAGCGCGCATCACGCCGTTCGTGCAATGCTGGCATCGGCCATTGCCGCCGCATAGGTTGCACACACGCCCGTCGGCTTGAACCCCGGATCCGCTGCACCCGGCGCAGCGCGCGGAGCCATTACAATAATAACAGGTAGCCATCGCCTCGCCCTTTGATCATGAAACAACGCACGTCACCCAAGGCGACAGACGCGCAGTCGACTACGGTAACTAAGGGATGATGATGTGGTCGCGGTCGTCGGCGGTTCTTCAGCAATCGGCATTTACGGCCGTTTACCCGCCCCCTCCTTGCCGACATTTACACCCCCTGGAATCAAATCCATAAAACGAGGATCAAAATCGCGATTTTCGAGAGGGATGTCTCTCCTCGAAAACGAGGAGGCGAGCGCAAAAATCCGTGCGTTGATCGACGTTTCGCCCCCTCGCGCGTCGCCTGCGCGCCTCAGCCATACAGGCGAACGGATCAGGCGGCTTTCTTCCGGGTCAAGAGGGACGTCAGCACCGCCACCCAATCCCATTTGATCAAGGCCGTCGCAAGCGGCGCATAGGCCAGCGCGACGGCGGACATCGCGCCGGTGCTCTCCCAGAACGAACGCGCCAGGCGCGCATAGCCGGCGGGCCATTCCGGCTCGGTGTCGGGTAGGAAAAGCCAGCGCCAGAGAAGGGCGATGGCAACGCCGAGCGGCACGCCGGCCATGCTAATGCCAAAACCAAGGGCTTTTCCGACATGGCGTTCGGCCCTGCCGGCGACGATCTGCACCGCCAGAATAACGCCGATGATGATGGGCCAAAGTGCATGGGCGATCAGATAGCCGCCCCATGCGATACGCAATTCAGCGTTTAGCGAGAAAAACCAGAACGGTGCGGCGCAAGGCAAAATCAAGACGGCGAACATCGCGAAGCCCGCCAGCGGATACAGAATATCCTTGGTCCTGGCGCGCTCGTCGAGCCACGTGAACCAGCGGCGGGTGCTCTTCAGGGTTACTTCGAGTCGCGCATCACCGTCGGCGTCGACGACGATCGTCCACTTGGCGACGGTGAACTTGTCCGCAACGCCCGCGAGTTCAAGCGATGCGCCGACCTCGAAAGCCGAGGAAAAGCCGCTAGCATCCTGAGACCAGTCAGGCTTCTCCGCCTGCCTCAGAACGATGCGCATAATGTGCTCCCTCCTCAAAAAGCGATCCTGAGCCCGACTTGTCCGGCGTGGCTCGTCGAGGCGCCAAAGCGAGCGCGGCATGCTCTCGCGACCGAAGCCGCCAGCGGGTCAGCGAGCGCCGCCATCGAACAGAGCGCCGACGCTGCCAGCAGGACGGCGTCGGGCGCCCGCATGGCCCGAGCGTCTCTGCTTTCCCACTAGATCCGGACAGTCTTCGCCCTCCTCGATGTTTCGCAACGCACGCTCCCAAAAATCAAACTCGCAAACAATCTCGGCTCAAAGTCGCGGGTTTTCAGCGCCGCGTCTCTCCTCGAACACGAGGAGGAGTGACAAAAAACATCCCCGCCCGTTCCCTCGCGGATTACGACAGTCCGCTTAGCACCAGGCGCGCGACCGCCTGCGAGCGCGTCCTAGCGCCCAGCTTGCGGCGGGCCTGATCGATATGAGTCCTCGCTGTGGTCTGCGATACGCCGAGCAGGCGGGCGATCTGCAAATCCGTTTTGCCGGCCGCCACCCAGCGCAGGCATTCCAGCTCCCGATGGGTGAGCGTCGCCTGCGGATCGGTCACTGGCGCAAGACCAGTCAAAGCGCGGCAGCGTTCATGCGTCAGGAAAGCAAGCTGTTGCAGTTTGCCGCGCAGCGCGGGCGGCATGGGTTGCTCCTTGCCAGCCATGGTGACGATCGCGAAATAACCGCCCGGGCCGTGGATCGGCACCGACAGCCCGTCCGTCCAGCCCCATTCGACGACCGTATCCCAAATGTCCTGTTCGGCGCGCGACAGGGTGCGCTCGGCTTTCGCTTCCCGCCAGGTGAATGGCGCGATGCGCCGTCGCGCCTCGGCGACCCCATAGTCGGCGGCGACGAAATTGCGGTTGACATAGAGTTCGAGCCAGTCCGGCGGCCAGTCCTGGAAGAAGAAATGCGGCTCCGGGCCCTTGTCGGCCGGGAGGAAAGCGCCGCATGCGCTGGCGGTATAGCCGTGGGCTGCGATGCGCCGCTTAAACAAGGCTTTGACCGCATCGATCGTCGCGCACGCCTCAAGCGCGGCGGCAAACTCATCCTCCATTACCTAACCCCTACCTCCGCCGAATGGAGGAATGCGAAGATTACCAAAGCATGACGCGAGAACCGCCGGGACACCTCAAGCGCATTAACTCGCGCCCGACATCGAATCACGGGCCTGTCCCACGGTGTGCGAAACTCCTATTGACTTGATGGTTTAACCTCTTTTGGCGTCGCTGAGAGCGGTCGGGGAATTTGCGATCGTAGCTGACCGGCTTGCGAGCCTCCAATGCCTGACGGACGTAGTCGCGGATCGCTGTCCCTGCTTCAGAGAGCGGAATGAAAGGTTCGTCGGCGTCTTCCCGCGACGGCGCGTCGATCGCCGTATCGGGGATCCGGTGTCGCACCCACCGGCCTTCGCCGTCCATGATTAGGCGATTCCGGGTGACGAGGTGTTTGAGGCGATATTGGAGAGTGCGCGGCGGGACGGGGGTTTCCAGAGCGCGCAGAATCTCCGGCGCCAACAGACCATTGGGGCTGCGCCGCATGGCGTCTTCGATTGCTGCCGGAGCTATCTCTGGGACATGGTTTGCCAAAGCGGCCCTTCCTGCGCGTAGAATCTAGACGCAAGAATGACGTGGATGGGCCCAAGAATCAAGATTATGCGCAAGAGTGAGGCTAGGCGCAATCATAGTTGCGCCGAGCTAGGGCACCGATCCGCACGACGTCTTTATGCCCGGAGCCAGCGGTTACTACATTTAGGAGGGGGTTAGAGGGTTATTGCGTAGAAGTAGTTCTCATCATCACCCGGTGCGGCGCGCCACTACTTAGCTCATTTTCGAGCTCCGAGTTTACAGGAAATTTACAGGCCGTTTACAGCCGGGGACTTAGCCCTCGGCTGCGGCTTTTTTCCGGGCCCTGATGACATTGTCCACCTTGTCCTGGCCGGAGTCCGCAAGACGGCGCCGCTCGGCCTGACGGCGATAGATTTTCGCAGCCCGGTCCGTCGCATGCTCGAGCTGCGACATGATCTCGGCATCGCTCGCTCCAGCCTCGGCGAGCTCGACGCCGCGCGAATGGCGCAGGCCGTGGAGATTGAGGCCAGGACGTAGCTTCCCAGCCTTGGCCAAGCGCTCGATGTGACGCTCGACCGCCTGGCCGAGCTGCCTTTCTTTCCAGATATTGCCGTCGGCATTGTAGGCGATGGTGGATGCCTTGTTCGGCGTAGCGGTCAGGAACGCGGTCAGCCTAGTATCCTCGCGCTTGTTGCAGAGGACCTTTCTCTTCTCCGTCATCCAGAAGAGGCGCGGCTGCGGGTTACCCTGATCGTCGAAACCCGTCGTCCGGGCTGCAAGGGGAATCATGCAGATCGTGCCCCGCCGGAAGCCACCCCAGCGTGCGAGGGCGTATGCCCGGGCCAAACCCGAAAGGTTGCGCTGCACCGCGTCTTCGAGCGCCGCCTCGAACTCATGTTCTTCCCAGATCGGATGTGCCTCTCCCGCATCGTGGGGACGAGGAAGCTTACCGATTTTCGCGAAGGGGTCCGCCGGTATGCGGCCGTCGTCCAGAGCTGGGGCCAAGGCGTTCTTGAGCACCTGCCGTCTGTCATTGGCTGCCTTGTATCCCAGAAGCGCCCAGGCATCCCGGACGTCCCGGAACCAATTGACCGTCACATCCTGGAGGAAGACTTCGCCGCAATCCTGTCGGATCTCGGTCGCCATCCTCAGATATTCCGCCTGGGTGCTACCGGCGAGCCCGAGGAATTCCGCGGACGGCTTGCGCTTCTCGCCATCACCGGCATAGCGCAGCAGCATCGCCCCGATCGTCCCCTCGAGACCGCCCTGCACCTTCTGGCGGGCCTCCAGGCGATTGAGAATGGCCCGCACCTCAACGCGAAGTTCATCGCTGCCGTCCGGGCTCGTCAAGGGCCCTTCCCGGTAGTCCCCTTTGCGGAAGTACAGGTGGATGCGGCCGTCCGGCTTTCTAACGCGCTGGACATGAGGAATTCTTGGCTTTGGCTCGTCCATGGTGCCTGTCGCGGATCTTCTGAAGTGCCTCGTTGCGTCGCTCGTCGGCAACAGCTTCGGCAGGTTGATAGCGGCGCGGCTGATCGGCGGCGTTTCCGCCGGCGAACGCCTGGTTTTTCGGGGGTAAGGAATTCACCCACTCGTCGATCTGGTTTCGATTCCAGCGCGCAACGGCAGCGCCGAGCGCGACCGCCGGCACGGGGCAAACCCTACGGAAGGTCACAGGGGAGAGGTCCAGATAGGCGCAGACCTGCTCAAGGCTCAGCAGCAGGGGCCATGCGTTCAGCACCTGAACCTTCCGCTGTGCAGAAGCGTCCAAGCAGCGTGCGCCCAAAGAGGGATCGTCGCCAAGCATCGAGCAGAGTCCACGGAAAATCCCGCCTTTCGGCTGGATCGTTTCCGCGCCTCACTCGAATTTGCACAGGGCTGGCACGTTTTGCCCTGACGCAGCTGGGTTCGCGGGTCTCAGCGCTACTGCCCAGCGGGATCTGTTTCCGTCGACCCCGAATTCGTTCCAACACCGCGGCGGCCGAGCGCGAAGCTCGGCAACCAAGACCCTCCGGTTTTTATCTCCATGCGGCCACCGGCGGCCACACAGGGTTGCCCATAAGCTTCGAGCACGCGGCAACATGCGCTTTCCATCGGAAGTCGAAGGGGCGGGGTATCCCAGTGTGTGGAGGAATCCCGCTGGCCTTCGACCGCGACCCGAATCGATCTCGATGCATTCAGAACGTAGCACGAACGGCAGTTTCCCCGAAGCCGCCGTCCAGAGTGTCAGGCCTGTCGCCGGTAGCCTTGGTTAACGGAAACCCATCCCCAGGCCGGGCGATCATTGGCCGCGTCTCGGACGACGAATTCGTGGACGATGCGCTCGATGATTGTCAGCAGGCGCCCACCGTCGAGGCGGGGCTTGAAAATGTAGAGTTCGTCGGCACGGCTGACGCGCTCTCCCTCACCGGTATTGTAGCCGGTGAGGCGGATGGCGTCGCGCGGGTCAAGGTTGAGATCGGCGCAGTGCCGGCGGCCGGCAGGAGACGAGATCCAGCGAGGCAGAGAAGCCGCGCTAAGCCGCTCATGGAGCTCCTTCTCGAATGCGATGAGGGAAAGCCCCTTCGGTAGGAGGACGCGGATGACGCGCGAGCGCGCCTCGACGGGAGCGCCCGGGAGCGGCTTGCGCGAGGGATGGATGAGGACGAGGCGCCAGTTGTCGTAACCCGGATCGCAGGCAAGGCCCGCTTCGGCCTCGTACATGCCGGCGTAGCGCTCGAGGTTGATGTCCTCGATCCGGGCGAGCGCGTTCTCGGCCGCGGTCGCGGAGATCTTGAACAGCGGCAGGGCGAAGCGCCGCGCCAGGCCGTGGAGGCCGCTCGGCTGGTCGGGCGCCTTCAGCGTGTCGCCGGAGCCGGCGACATAGACATAGGCGACATGGCCGGGCTGGTAGGCCTCGGAGAACCCGGCATCGAGAAAGGCGCGCTCCGGAAGCGGCGCGAGCTTCCTGCCGCCGATCGCGGGCCAGCGCGTCTCGACATAGTGCGTGACGGCGGCCGTGCTGCCCTCCTCGCGGATGCGGCGGCGCGTCGCTGGAGTAACGTGGCCCTCGCTGCTGGTCGTGTTCATCATGGTTTTTGTTTCCTGTCGTCTCGGGCTTCCCGGGGGGTATTCCCGTTCTCGCCTCATTCCCGTTCCCTCTCTCCCTTCTCGACCGGCCGGATGAACCCGATTGGCCTCCTCGCGCCCTCCTTCCCTCCGAGGAGGACCTGCTCGGCCCCGCGGATATCCGCAGCGACGAGATGCCGTCGGCCGGCCTTGCAGGCGAAGCCCATCGCGATGTCCCAGAGGCGCGAAAGCATGCGCGGATTGTGAGCCGCAGTGGCCTGGAACAGCGCAACCTCGGGCTCGGCGAACCTGCCGCCGACTCGCAGGTTCGCCTCGTGGAAGATGCTCTTCTGGATGGCGATCATTTCTGCGGGCTTGGGCTCGATCGTGAACACGATCAGCCGGTCGACGATGCTGGTCGGCAGCGGTTCCAGGCTGTTTGCCGTCGCGAACCAGAAGATGTGGTCGGCCCTGATCGGCAAATCGACGAACTCGTCGACGAAGCGGGCGGCGTTCTCGCGCTCGAGGAGGGAGTGCAGGACATTCGTCGGCGTCTCGGCCGGATTGATAGGCGAGGCCTTCTCGATCTCGTCGATGACGATGAGGGGCGAGGCATGGCTGCCCTCGATCAGGAGTTTTGCGACCTTGCCCGGTCCGGACGCCCGCCAGACCGGCGTCAGCCCGGAGAACGCCGAACCGCGGTCCGTCATCAGGTTCATGGCGATGACCTCGGAGGACACGTCGAGCACCTCGGCGAGCTTGCGGGCATAGAAGGTCTTCCCCGTGCCCGGAGGTCCGACGACCACGGCGGGATCGAGCCGCAGTGGCGTCCCGGTCGTAGCACTGAGCCCCGCGGCCCTGACGATCCAGGCGGTGACCTCGCTGAACTGCGGACAGATCGCATCGAGGCTGGCGAGACGATCGATCATGACGTCGTCTGGGATAACGAGCTTGCGCCAGGGCCCGCGCTCGTCGGCATACATCCTGGTCCAGAGCCGGACCTGGCGCGCCTGACCTGCATCCTCGTCGTTATTGGCCTCGGCCGGGTCTCCGACGAAGCCGTCTCCATGGCCGAGCCGACGAGCCAGTCGCTCGGCATCGTAGAGTTCGATCGCGGGACCGGCCGTCTGATCCGGGCCATCAGCGCCGATCTCGGCGGCATCGGCATGTTTGGTTATCGTGAGCGCGCCATCAGGACGCTGGTCCCGCAGATGGCCAAGCAGGAACTGAAGATTGAGCATGCGCCGGTGCTCGAAGAGTTCGGCGGCGGGAGACGGACTGCTTGTCATCACCGGCCTCACAGCTCGACACCGCCGAGGACGGTCACGAAGCGCCCGCTCTGCTTGGCGATGCGGCGTCCGACTCCGAGCGCGATCTCGACCGCGGCACGCATCGGATCGGGATCGGCTGCACGTTCGGAGATGAGCCGCTCGACCTCCATCTTCACGATCAGGTCGTCGGAGCTGCGTGCCGGCCAGAGACCGATCCGGCAGAGGCGGGCATAGGCGAGGATCAGCGCACCGCGCCGGGCGCCGTACCAGAAGGGAGATGGTGGCTCGGCCTGCGACCAGGCTTCGACGCTCGCGAACAGCGTCCTCACCTCATCGAGCAGGAGAGCGAGATCCGGCGGGTCGTCGAACCAGGCCTCCAGCGCCATCCCGTGATCGAGGTGATAGACCTCGGGCGGGGTGCTGTCGCCGGCACCCGATTGCGGCAGCACGGCACCGCTGAAGCGCTGGGCGGCCTCCTCCATGCCGCGCGGCACGCGCGCGCCGATCACGAGACGCGGGTGGCTGTCGGCGAAGGAGCGCCGCAGCGCGCGCTCCATCAGCTTGGCATCATGGACACCGTCACCCTTGCGATACTGCTCGCCTCGCTCCTTCGCGAGCATGGCCCTGGCGAAGTGGTCCTCGGGCGAGGCAGGCGGGACCAGCAGCATCGCGATCTCGCCGGCATGGGACAGGAGCGCAAGCGCATTGCCGATGTCGACCATGTACTCCAGCGCCGAGGGATCGGCGTCGGCGAGGGTCAGGAAGCGCTGATATTCCTGGGCGTGAAACAGAGCCCTTTCGCGCAGGTCGAGAAGCGGCGGTAGCCGTTCGAGAAGAGCAGCATGGCGCTCGACGTCGTCCGGCATGTCCGGCAGGAGCCCCTCAAAGGCGGCGAGCTCGTCGGTGACCTGCACGCTGTCGGTGGTGAAGACGAGGTCGCGCAGGGTCGGTGCGGTGGTGTCGGTCATGGCCTTGAACCTGTTTCCCTGGGGTCGGCTCTTCCGCCCCTTCACCGCTTCGCGATCGCCATGCCGAAAGGCGCGCCGGGGAGGCGCGCCCTTGCGTTCTCAGCATCAGGAGCTGGAGCGCGCAGATCAGTCGCGGTCGGTGACAGTCCGCCCGAGCTCGACCGCCCATTCGATCGCGGCCCGCATGGGATCGGGATCACGGGCGCGCGGTGCGATCAGGTCGAGGGCGGCCTGCTTGACGGCGTGGTCGTCGTCGTCGAGTGCCCGGCACACGCCGATCCGGGCGAGCCGGCCATAGGCGAGAAGCTCCGCCCCCCGGATGGCATCATCGAGAAGCGAAGAATCCGCAATCTTGCCCTGGAGGCGCCGCCAGACATCAACCTGCCGCAGCAGCGTGCGTGCACCGTCGAAGACGTCGGCGAGGTCGACCGGCGTCGCGAGCCAAAGCTGCAGCGACCGGGCCATCGCGACCGGATAGGCCGCGGGCTCGCCCGCCGCAGCGCTGAGGCAGCGCTCCGCCAAGATCTTCGGCAGCCTGGCCGGCCTCATGCCGTCTTCGCTGAGCGCGACGAAGTCGTCGCCGCACATCCGGCTGACGCGATGGGCGATGTGAGGCTCGCCCGATCGACGCGCCTGATGGCGCAGGGCGCGGCGCAGATCGGCGCGGGCGCGATAATCCGCCTCGCTGCGCGGCGCGATCAGCATCGTCGCGACATTGCCGGCATTGATCAGGATCGCCCAGGCCTGGACAGCATCGGATTTGAGGTCGTCGACCGTGAGGGTGCCGGCGCCGAGGGCCATTAGCAGGTCCTGGATCTGCGCGGCATGGAAGCGGGCTCGTGCCCGGATAGGTAGGAGCGAGGGGCGCTCGCGCCAGACCGAGGCGCACCGCCGAAGACCGGATTGATCCTCGTCGCCGAGGAACTCGAGAGCCTCGAGCTCGTCGACGACGCCGGCGAGCGGGAGGTCGGCGGCGGCCGAACGCCAGGCCGCCGCGATGTCCGGGTTATTGCTGATCTTCACGGGAATGCTCTTTCATGAGGGGTGATCTGCTGTCCGCAGCGCCCTTCCCCTGTCTCTCTTCCTCATTTGCGTGGACCAAACGCGAAGAGGCGGCACCGCGCGGCGCCGCCCCTTCCTTGGAAGACCTCTGGTGAGTTCGCCTAGAACTGGCCTAGACGATCGGAATCCAGTCCGGCTCGCGCACGACCGTCGCGGTCGGACGCCAGCCATGGGCGGGCCAGGCGGCTTCCGTGAACAGATGGCGGATCGTCGCCTGCATGTGCGCGGGATCACCGCGGCTGGCGCGCGCGTTGATGACGGTGACTAGGCGCTCCTTCGCCTGCGCCTCCGGCGAATGCTTCAGCGCCGGCCAGATCGCAATCTGCGCCGCGGCCATGTAGGCCAGGATGAGCGCGCCCTCGCAGGCCCAGCGCAGATCGCGCGCGCCATCTTCCGCCTGCCGCGCCAGAACCCGCAGGCGATCGGCGATCGCGAACATCTGCTCGACACGAGCGAGCCGGCCTTCGAAGGGAGGCTCCGCCTTCAGGAACAGGCCCCAGCGGGCGATCTCTCGAGGCGAGAGCAGGACGTCCCCGGCCGAGGGCGGGGTCAGATCGACGAGATCGAAGTGCCGGATCGGCCAGTGCGCCAGGCCCCGATCATCCTGGGAGGGGGCCGCGGGCCCCGGCGGCACGATCAGCGGGTCTACCGCATAGGCGGCGCGCTGAAGCCGGATCCGGGTCGCGCTCGCGGCATCGAGCATAGCGGCCTCGCCACGCTCGGCATCGTCACCGTGGAGCGCGTCGGCCTCGGCAAGCGCCATCTTGGCATGGGCATCGCGAACGGTGTCGCAGGGCCAGATCGCGACGATCGCGCTGCAGGAGAGTTTTGCGATGGCGAGCGCGACCCAGGCCCGGTTTTGCGGATCGGGGTGGTCGCTGCCGATCAGCAGCCGGCGAGCCTCATCGCCACAGCGCTTCGCGTCGATGGCGACAGCTTGAAGGTCAGGCGCGCTGCGCCGGAATGCGATCAGCTCCGCGACCGACGGATCGTCACTGACGCTCTCTGTGATCGCCGCCAAAGGATCACGGATGGGCTCGGCCGGACCATCCTGGCCACCGGGATGTGCATTGTCGTGCGGCGCCAGCGGGCCGCGAGAGTCGTTCCTGGTCATGTCTGCTTTCTCATGTGGGTCATAGCCCTGTCGGCTACGTCCTCGTCCGGCCCCTGGAATCGCGAGAGGGCACCGCGGTCCGCGGCGCCTCTCGGGATGTTCGGAATCTGCTCCGGTCCTGATCAGAGCGGCTTGAAGCGGCCGGCCGTGTCCTGCTGCATGCGACGCAGTTCTTTCAGGCGATCGGCCATCGCGGCGGCGAACATCACGATGTCCCGCAGGCGTTCTTCGACCAGGCGCTCCGCCATATCCTCGATCCGGGTTCGGAGGGGCTGGTCTCCGGCCGTGACCGCGTCGATCAGGCAGGCGCGCGACAGATCGGCGGCCGCCAGCAGGTTCGCGCCGTTGCAGGCGCGCTGAAGCCGGTCGAGACGCTCGCGATCGAGATCAGCATCCTCTTCAACCGCCCGCGCGAAGCGGTCGGCGTCGTCGAGCTGCAAGGCCGCGCGGTCGACCAGGATCGAAGGTGGCGCTTGGTCGCGCAGGAAGGCCATCAGGCTGAGACCTTGCTCCAGGCCGAGGACCGTCGGGCGACCGTCACGCGCGTCATCGGGGGTGGGCACTGCGGCCACATGGAACACCGTCTCGACGACTTCGACGTCGCCGACATCGCCATGCGCGAAGGCTTTCCGAGCGGCAGCGGCGAAGTCGGCATCTCCACCGACTGCCGCAATGACGTCACCGAGGACGCGTCGCCGCGCCGCGAAGTCGACGGCCAAGCGTGGCGGCGCCAGCGCGACCGTGATGGTCGAGGCCGCGTTCAGGAGCGACAGTCCGACGAGCATGTCGAGGTAGTAGACAACCTGCGCCCGTTCGGAGGTGCCGGCGAGCGCGAGGAAGCGGGTGATCTCGACAGCGTGTCCGATGGCGCGCTCGGTCATGTCGCCAACTGGATAAGTCTCGGCGGCGAAGCTGGCGTAGCCCCTTTCCGCGCCCGCCGATAGCGACAGGCGGTCGGTGAAGACGGCGAGGTCGTCGGTGACGTGTCGGAGCGGCAGTTCGAGCTCGATGTCGGCGAGGGAGGGAGAGGAGATGGTCTTCATGTCAGTCGTCCCAGTTCCTTGGGGGTGACAGCCACGTGGCTGCGCTTTCCCTCGGTCCTGGAATCGAGAAAGGCGTCCGATGCCGGACGCCTCCCTCGTGCTTTCCTATCCGGCCGACTCAGACCAGCTCGTTCCAGTCGAACTGCAACCTGTCGCGCGCATCGTACGGCAGAGTCTTGATCCACGCCGCCTCGGCCGTGATGTGTCGAACTGCCGACTGCATGGAAGGCGGGTCGCCAGCTTCGCCGCGCCTGTTGATCAGCGCGACCACCTGCTTCTTGGTAGCCAGCGCGTCTCGGTTGTGGACAGGCCAGATCATGACCTGGCAGGCGGCGAGGTATCCCATCAGGCGCGCCCCCTCGGCGGCTACCATCAGCTCGCTGGCGTTGACGGGACCGCGCCCGGCGAGTTCGAGCAGGCGGTCGCAGGTCTCGAACATTTTTGCCGCGCGCTGCACGAGTAAGCCGAGATCCGGGGCGGATCGGGCGAACCGGCTCCATTCGACCACCTGCCTGTCGGCGAAGGCGGGAACGCCGCCTCGAAGAGGAAGTCCCTCGACGAGATCGAAGCGCTCGAGCGGCCAGCTTGCGAGTCCACGATCATCGGACTGCGGCGCAGCTGGCGCCGGCGGCAGGATCAGAGCTGGCACTGCGAATGCCCCGCGTCGCCAGCGGATCCGCCGGGCGGTCTGCGCCTCCATGCTGCCGCCGAAGTCCTTTTCGCGGCGATGCAACTGCACGCCCGTTCTCGCGTCGAGCGCGAGCTTTGCCTCGGCCGCGTCGAGGTCGTCTGCCGGCCAGAGCGCGACGAGCGCGATCAGGCTGATGCTCATGATCTCGAGCCCGCCGCAGACGGCCTCACCGACCTCGTCGCCACTCTCTCGCGCGAGCCAGACCCGGAACTCCTCAGAATGGAGGTTCTTGGCGTTCCGCGCAGCATTCTTGAGATCGAGCGGCTGGCGCCTGAACGCCACCAGCTCGGCGACGCTCAGATCATCGCCCGCAGCGATCTCCATCGCCACCGTGATAGGATCGCGCAGGGTGGTCTCCGCCGTCTTGTCGATCGCTTTGCTGCTGCGCGGCGCAAGCGAGCGGCCGCCCTCATTCTTCCTGGTCATGTCGGGTACTTTCATCGGGGTTACAGCCATCCCGGCTGCGCTTTCCCTCTCGATCCCAACATGGAAAAGGCGCCCGGTGGGCGCCTTCGTCGTCAGGGCAGATGGTTTTGGGTTCAGGCCGCCAGCTGGAAGTACTGGCTGCGCTGACGGAGCCACCGTTCGATCTCGTCCAGATGAGCATGTTTGCTGACCTCATCCTCAGCGAGACCCGCACGCAGCTCGGCAACCTGCCGCAAAGCCCCTTGCAGAGTCAGCCACGGCACCTCGGCGTCGGTGGTCAGTCGCTCGCGTAGCCAAGCCTGGCCCTTTTGCCAAGCGACCGGGGACATCGACTGCGGAGCCTCCAGCAGCATCAGTCGGTTCGCAAAAGCTTTCAGCCGCTCATCCGTGAACTGCGCGGCAATAGCCGGGCGATCCTCCCATGGCGAAGCGTTCCAGCGGGCGCTCAGCCGCGCGTCCTCGTTCGAGAGGAAGCCGCCGCCGTAGAGGCTGGCTTCCGGGTAGGGCGAAGGCTCGCGATCGGCGAAGCGATTTGCCATGGCGACTGCGACACTGGATCGGAAGCCGGCATGATCGCGAATGCGGGCGGCGCGCTCGTGGTAGAGTGCCTCATCGCGCTGCTCGGGTGGCAGGGCATTGCAGCCCTGCGCATAGGCCAGCAGGATCGGCTGGGCATTGGTCCGCACCAGCCTGATCGGGCGCGGGCCCGGGCCCGACATAAGCTTTGTGACCTCGTCCGCGCTGCCGTCGAGATAGCTGGCCGGGTCGATGGTGAGATCGACAGTCGCCCAGGAGGTTGCGACAGTCGGGTTCGCCACGACGCCAACCACGGGGGTCAGCTTCGCGGCGCCGCCGAGGAGCAGAACCTCGCCGCCGGCAAGTAGCCGGTTCGGGATGGCCTTGTCGGCGAGGCTCAGCATCATCGCGACCGTTGCAGGTGCGATCTGGCGCAGGTGCCGGAACAGGGCCATTGTCGCTCGGGTATCGCCGAGCGCATCATGTGCTTCGTGCTCGGCGAGCGCGATGCCGTTCGCCCTGCAGATGTCGCCGAGCTTGAAGCTCGGCTTGCCAGTTGGGCCGACCGGCACGGTGATGGCAGAGGGTTCCAGCATCGCGACGGCCCGGGTCATCGTCAGGAGGTCAGCCCGGCGATGACCGCCAAGCTGGGTCGCATAGGGCGGGAGGAGATGGGTGAAGAACGCGTGCCGGAGCATTTCCTCATCGAACCGGATGGTGTTGTAACCGATCACGGTCGACGGCGCCCAGGCAGACAGCGCCTTTGCGATGGCGGTGAGCATTTCCGTGCTCGACATCGGTGCCTGCTCGAGCTGGGCGGGACCGATACCGGTGGTCAGCAGCGCTCCCGGCGCGGGCACGATATGGGCCGGCAGGCGGCAGCGGAGCGAGAGCTCGCCCAAAGGCTGGAGGTTCTCATCGGTATGGATCAGGGCTGCCTGCAGCGGCACGTTCCATTGCGGTTCGAGACCGCTCGTCTCGAGGTCGTAGATCACGAAGGACATCGGCTTTAGGTCCTCAGTGCCGACTAGGCGAGCCGGGCGGCATCTGCGCCTTGTTCAGGGTAATGCCCAGTTCACGCGCATCCTGCTGCATCGCAGCCTCGACCATCGCCGGGGTCCGTGTCCGGCGGATCTCCTCCTCGTCGAAAGCCATGGCCTCGGCGACCATGATCTTGCGCTCGAAGTGCCCGGTCTCTCGCGCAGGAGCCTCCGCGAGCAGGAAGGCGTAAAAGCGCGCGTGGGCGCGAGCACCCTCCGCCATCTGCAGGGCCGTCAGACCGCCGTGCTCAGGAAAGGACCGCTCCGTCTGCTGTTCGAGCAGCAGCGCGTGCGCCAGGGCCTCCTGCCACAGCCAGAAGAACCGCTCCGGCTGATCGGTCGTCATCTGGTAGCTGCGCTGATAGCGCGACAGATGCTCAGCTGTCGGCCGCGCCTCGTCCCGGGCGGTGTCGCCGCCCTCCGTATTGCTATTCATCCTCATACCCGTTCCGGTTCGTCTCTCCCGGAACGGCTCGTCGGCTCAGGTTCGCAGGGGTTCCCAGGACTGGGTTCCGAAGCTTGCCCGCTTTCTGGCTGGGCATGGTCGCCTGGTCGTCGACCAATGCGAAATTATGGCCCATTGCCGACGCCTGGAACGTCTGCTTCCGCGCACGCCCTATACACTGGCAGGCTGGCAGATAAGCGGCGTTGGTGCACCGCGTCCGCAGCGGGTCGGTTGCAGACTTCCTGCCTTCGGACATAATTGGCAGATGATCGACAGAGAAGCTCGATTTCGTGCGGCCAATCTGGTCGAGCAATTTTGGAATGGGTCCATCACGAACGATGACCTAGAGCGCTCTTGGCCAGATAGCCGCGACGAGGGTATCCGCGCCGTCGAGGACCTTGTCTGGACGCTCTATTCCGATCTCAAAGCACACACCATCGGAGAGGCTGAAACCTCCAATCCTCGGCTTATGGTGATCATCCCGAACTGCATCTCGTTTTTGCAGACTAGCGAGGAGTATAAGTGGCCTCACTCAGGGACCATCCAAGGCGCGAAACGGTATCCGACTTGGGCCGTGATCTTATCGTTCGGCGTTCTCGCTCTTTGGAACCGTAGGGCCGAGGCAAGAGAGCAACGCTACTGGGTAGAGATGCGGGCTCACGGCGACGTCGACGCTTGGCCGTTGTCATCCAAGCTGGAAGCTGATCCGACTGTCGGTTAAGGGTCGGAAGCGGAACTTTGTGGTCTTCAGCACTGGTTCGTTCGGCTCGTCCAATATGCGCTATTTGCGCAAAAAATGACCTATATCCAGACATAACTCCGTGTTGCGGTTGCAGCCGGAGGCACCACTCAGATTGCCCTTGATGACCTTGAGCCATGGCAGCCTTGTTTCGAGCCCTCTTGTAACGGCTTCGCCGTAAAGCCCGTTTTTGCTGAACGGAGACCAACTGGTCGGCACGATTTCAACTGTTGCGCGATTGAAGCGGTAGCCTGGCCCTATCACAGTTTCAAATGAGCCGTCGAACGGGTCAACCACTTGGGCCGAACGTGGATCGTTCAGGTTCAGAAAGTAGACGAGGGTTGGGATCAGCGGCGGCTTGAGCTCCGCGTTCCCCGTCAAAGATCCTTTACGTCTGCTTAGCTCCTGATAAGCGGACCAGCCCCATCCAGCGCCAGTGATCGCGGTAACAGGAAGTGCGGCAATCGCATCGTATGACTGGGCCCGTTCTCCGTGTACCAGCGCCGCGATGATATGATTGCCACCGCCTAGGTCGACGAAGATTGCTTGTCCCAGTAGCTTCGATGAAGCTCCACGTACAACCCCCGACTGCTCGAAGAACGACGACTCCAACACGCTGGCGCCTGAGCTTATTCCCTGCGGCGTCTCAACTTCGATCGTCAGCTTCCAGCGCAGCGTATGTGTCGTATCGGTTAGGGCCCAAGTTGCCCAAATCACCAGCGCGATGCCCGCTAGCCATTTCATGGGCAAATCCTCTGCATGCCTCATTGTCCCATGGGAGGGGTAAATGACGCATTGAGGTAATGCCGGAGTTGAGCGGCACTTCCGCTAAGGGCCGTTTGCAGAAGTTGGCCCCGCTATCCCGGCTGGGCCGGTTCGTGCCCATGAACGGACCTTCGCATACCAAGTGCTGAATGCAGGTGTCCCCTCTGGAAGTGCGTGAGAGCCACTAGCGTTAGGACACCATGCTCGGCTCAGGTGAGAGAATGTCGAGCACTGGGCACTCGGGTGCGGTGCCGCCTTCGCAGCGGTCGATGGTCTGCCCAAGCAGTCGTTCGAGTTTGCTGAGGTCGGCGATCTTTGCCCGGATGTCGTCCAGGTGCTTCGTGGCAATCTCGCGAACCTCGCCGCACGGCGCGCGCTCCGGGCCGCCCAACGCCAGAAGCGCCTTGATCTCGTCCAGCGTGAATCCGAGCTCGCGGCCGCGCCGGATGAAGGCCAGCACGCGCAGATGGTGCCGGTCGTAGACCCTGCGGCCGCCCTCGGTGCGGGGTGGCGCGGGCAGCATCCCGATCTTCTCGTAGTAGCGGATGGTCTCGATGTTCACCCCGGTGAGCCGTGACAGCTCGCCGATGGGGAACGTCCCGCCTCGCGAATGCGTGATCGTGTCCATCGAAAATGCCCTTGCTCCTGTAGCTACTACAGGAAGCATGGTCGCTCCATCGACGTAAAGGAGATTGTTCGATGGGTGAATTGACCCGTGCTGAGCCAAGCGAGCTGGCAAGCTCGCAGGAGGGCGCGACCTCCGCACGAGCCAGCCAAGGCCTGCTGGCGGCCGGAGGCATTCTTGCCGCGCTCGGAGCCTCATCCTGCTGCATCCTGCCCCTCGTGCTCTTCGGCGTTGGAGCGAGCGGGGCATGGATCGGCAACCTGACCGCAATGGCGCCCTACCAGCCGGTCTTCGTGGCCGTGGCGGTGGCCTTCCTGACCTTTGGCTTTTGGCGGGTCTATCGCCAACCCAAGGCCGCCTGTGCGCCCGGAGCCTCCTGCGCGCAGCCAGGATCGAGCCGCATCGCCAAGATCGGCCTCTGGGCGGCCGCCGCGCTCGTCCTGGCGGCCGTCACCTTCCCCTATACCGCCCCGCTGCTGATTGCCCTCTGAGGAGACCTGAGATGAAGACCCTGTTTCGTATTGCCCTGACCGCCTCGGCCCTGATGCTCGCGGGTGGGGCCATGGCCGCACCGCGCACCGTCACGCTCAACGTCGAGAACGTGAGCTGCGCCACCTGCGCCCCGATCGTGAAAAGGGTGCTCTCCCGCATGCCGGGCGTCAGCCAGGTCACGGTGGTCGAGGACAGCGGCATGGCGACGGCGACCGTCACCTTTGACGATGGGAAGGTCACGCCCGAGGCGCTGACCCAGGCGACGACCAACGCTGGCTATCCGTCGACCGTGAAGGACGGGAAGAGTTCCTCTTGAATCACCGCGCCCTCACCAAAGCGGGCCTCGTCGGCGGAATTGTCGCCGCGCTCTGCTGCACGACACCCTTCCTCGCCATCGCGCTGGGAGCCCTCGGGCTCTCAGTGTGGGCCGCCAAGGCCGACTATGTCCTGATCCCGCTCTTCCTTGCCTCGCTGGGGCTGCTGGGGATCGGGCTTTACCGCCGCAAGAGGTCTTCCTCCCCGACCGCCGGCTGCTGCGAGCCGGACGGGAACACATGAAAGTTGAGACCATGAGTGACTGCTGCGCCACTGGCGCGAAGAACGGCAACGACCGCTACGATCTGGTGGTCGTCGGGGCTGGGTCGGCCGGGTTTTCCGCCGCCATCACGGCCGCCGAACAGGGGGCACAGGTTGCCCTTGTCGGCCACGGCACGATCGGCGGCTCCTGCGTCAATGTCGGCTGCGTGCCTTCCAAGGCCCTGATCCGGGCCACCGAGGCGGTGCACCACGCCAACGCGGCCTCCCGCTTTGCCGGGATCGACGGCAACGCGCGGGTGGCCGACTGGCAGGCGCTGGTTGCCCAAAAAGACGACCTTGTCGCGAGCCTGCGCCAGGCCAAGTACGTCGACCTCCTGCCGGCCTACAACAACGTGGCCTATCATGAAGGCCAGGCTCGCCTCGTTGACGGGGGCGTGCAGGCCGGCGGCAAGCGCCTCGTCTCGGACCGCATCATCATCGCGACCGGGACGCGGCCGGCCCTGCCGGCCATCCCGGGCATCGCGGACGTGTCCCCGCTCGACAGCACGACGGCGCTGGCCCTGACCGAGCTGCCCCGCTCCATGATCGTGGTCGGCGGCGGCTACATCGGGGCCGAGCTCGCGCAGACCTTCGCCCGCGCCGGAGTGGACGTGACACTGGTCTTCCGCAGCCGCCTCCTGCCGGAGGCCGAGCCCGAGATCGGAGCGGCGCTCGCCGGCTATCTCACCGACGAGGGCATCACGGTCATCGGCGACCTGACCTATGATTCCGTTCGCAGGACGGAGGATGGAATCGCCCTCACCGTCATCAGGGACGGGCATCCGCAAACCATCGGTGCCGAGCGCATCCTGGTTGCGACCGGCCGCGCCCCCAACACCGAAAGCCTTGGCCTGGCGGAGACGGGCATCGCCCAGACCCCCATGGGCGCCATCCTTGTCGACGACCGCATGCGCACCACCAGGGCCGGCGTCTACGCGGCGGGTGACGTCACGGGCAAGGACCAGTTCGTCTACATGGCCGCCTACGGCGCGAAGCTCGCGGCGAGGAACGCGCTCAACGGCGACAGCCTGCGCTATGACAATTCGGCCATGCCGGCGGTGGTCTTCACCGATCCGCAGGTCGGCAGCGTCGGGCTGACCGAAGCGCAGGCCCGCGCCGCCGGACATGACGTGCGGACCTCGGTGCTCACCCTCGACAACGTCCCGCGCGCCCTTGCCGCCCGCGACACGCGGGGCCTGATCAAGCTTGTGGCGGACCGTGGCACCCGCAAGCTGCTCGGGGCGCACATCCTGGCCCCCGAAGGCGCGGACAGCATCCAGACGGCGGCCATGGCGATCCGGGGCGGGCTCACAATCGACGCCCTGGCTGAGACGATCTTCCCGTACCTGACCACCGTCGAGGGGCTCAAGCTCGCCGCCCAGACCTTCGACAGGGACGTCAAGATGCTGTCCTGCTGCGCAGGATAGCGCCTGGCAACGCCATGGAGGATCGAGCCATGAACAGCACCGTGAACCCGACACGAGAGCTTGCCGCGGAGATCCGGCCGGGCGTGCGGCGCCCGGACTGGTCGGCCGTGACCACGCCGGCCGCCCGACGGGCCCTCGCCGGACGCACGGCGGCCCGTTCGGGCCTGCTCGACATGTGGTCACACGCGCTTGAGGCCAGCGAGGACATCGTCTGGCGGACCGTCCTGCGGCTCTACGCGGCCCAGGGGCGGCCTCCAAACGTCGACGAAATCGCCGCCGCGGCGGGGATCGACGGAAGCCGCGTCTCCGCGCTGCTCCGCAAGCTGCAACTGCGGGACCTCGTTGGCCTCAAGGCGGGATCGGACGCCATCTGGCTGGCCTATCCGTTCACCGAGCGTGCGACCGGGCACCGGGTCGAACTCAATGGGCAGGTGCTGAATGCCCTGTGCGCCATCGACGCCCTCGGCGTCGCCGCGATGTACCGGACCGACGTCACGGTCGAGTCGCAGTGCCGCTCCTGTGGCGAGACGATCCGCGTCACGACGGCGGGTACGGGCCGAGCACTGCGGAGCGTGTCCCATCCCGGGGCGGTCGTCTGGTACGACCTTGCCTACGCCGACAGCGCGGCAGTCTCATGCTGCCCGGCGATCGCGTTCTTCTGCTCCGACGGGCACCTGCAATGCTGGCTCGACAGCCAGGCGGTCCAGCGCACCGGAGCCCGTCTGAACATGAACGAGGCTCTGGAGCTCGGCCGCGCGATCTTCGGGCCGGTCCTCAGCGACCCCGTGCCGGCGGTCGTGTGACGGGGAGCGGCATCATGCGGGCCACGTGCTCAAGGGCAGAGATCGAGGAAGGCTCCGTCTTCGCCCCGGTGTTCAACGCCGACGGGCTGCTGTCGGCGATAGCCACCGACGTGGAGACCGGCGCCGTCCTCATGGTGGCGTGGATGAACGCGGAAGCCTTGAACAGGACCATCGAGACCAGGGAGGCCTGGTATTGGTCCCGCTCGCGTCGGGAGCTCTGGCGCAAGGGCGCGACCAGCGGCCAGATCCAGCATGTCGAGGAGATGCGGGTCGACTGCGACCAGGACACCATCTGGCTCCGGGTCCGCGTCGACGGCGGGTGTTGCCACACCGGGCGGACAAGCTGCTTCTATCGTGCCGTCGAGATGGGGGCGGAGGGGCCAACCCTCCGCAATCTCAGCCGCCCCACGGAACACCCCTGAAAATCCATGGTCCGGTCGCGGAACCTGGAGCAGCTACAGATGTTGGGCCCATAAGGGATAAGGCGGCGCCAACCGCCGGAGCCATCCATCCGCTCACCGCCGCGATGGGAGAGTCCCATGACCAAGCACTACGACCTGATCGTCATCGGCTCGGGAACCGCCGCGATGGTGGCCAGCCACCGCATGGCCTCCGCGGGCCGGAAGGTCGCGGTGACGGACTACCGCCCGTTCGGCGGCACCTGCGCCCTGCGCGGCTGCGACCCCAAGAAGATGCTGGTCACCGGTGCGCAGGTGATCGACGACGTTCGGCGCATGACCAGGCGCGGGGTGGTGGCCGAGGATGCCCACATCGCCTGGCCCGACCTCATCGCGTTCAAGCGGACCTTCACCGGCCCGGTCCCGAAGAAGCAGGAAAGGCGCTACGCAGACCGCGGCATCGATGCCTATCACGCCCAGGCCCGCTTCGTCGGCCCGAACGCGGTCGGACTCGACGGTGGGGAGAGGCTCGAAGCGGACCACATCCTGCTTGCGACCGGCGCCCGGCCGGCACCGCTAGGCTTCCCCGGCGAGGAACTCCTCATCACGAACGAAGAATTCCTTGAGCTCGAAGAACTGCCAGAGCGCATTGTCCTGGTCGGCGGCGGCTACATCGCCGCGGAGTTCTCGCACATTGCGGCGCGTGCCGGCGCGAGGGTCACGATCCTGCAACGGGGTGGTCGCCTGCTGGCCCATTTCGATCCCGACCTCGTAGGCTGGCTGATGGAGAAGTTCAGCGAGGTCGGGATCGACGTGCGCACCCGGACCACGGTCGAGGGAGTGGAGAAGACCGACCGGGGCTTCCTGGTCCGGGCCCGGGCGGACGCCGACGGCGGCCAGCCCATGACGGTCGAGGCCGACCTGGTGGTCCATGCCGCCGGGCGCATCCCCGATCTCGACTCTCTCGATCTTCAGGGGGCAGGCGTCGAGCGGGACGGGCGCGGGCACCTGCGGCTCAACGAGTTCCTCCAAAGCGTTTCCAATCCGGCCGTCTACGCCGCCGGCGATGCGGCCCAGATGGGGCCGCCGCTCACGCCGGTGTCGAGCCACGACGCCAAGGTCGTCGTGCGCAACATCCTCGATGGCAACCGGCACCGGCCCGACTACCGTGGCGTCCCGAGCGTCGCGTTCACGATCCCGCCCATCGTCGGTGTCGGCTTGAGCGAGCAGGAGGCGCGCGAGAAGGGCCTGAAATTCCGCATGCAGAGCCAACTCGTGCCACACTGGTACACGGCACGCCGCCTCGCCGAAACCGTGTACGGCTTCAAGGTGCTGGTCGACGAAGAGACGGACCTCGTCATTGGAGCCCATCTCGTGGGCCCCCACGTGGACGATGTGATCAACCTCTTCGGCCTGGCGATCCGCCACGGGCTCACAGCCGAGAACCTGAAGACGACGATGTTCGCCTACCCGACCGGGGCTTCGGACATCGGCTACATGCTGTGAAGGCTCCGAAGCTCCTGCCTGCAAAAAGAACTCCTCTTGCAGGTGGTCAAGCCCGCCCGGCGATAGGCCTAACCAGCCCCTCTTAAAGTTCGCAGATCCACCATCACTGAAGCTCCGGTCGTGACCCTCGAACGTCGGCATCGGGTCACACCGCGACCGTCAAGCGTGCAGATTCCGACGCGACCGGCCGGGTAATCCAATAATTAACCGGCCACTGTTCCGAGAATTAACCGGTCGGGATTCCGAGAATTATCCGGCCAGGGCG
>NZ_JBHSLU010000153.1:0-701 GCF_042655245.1 Allobosea massiliensis
CAGGCATTCATGCGTGAACTCGTCGATGATGTTGAGCATGCGATACTTTCTCCCGTCATGGGTGCGGTCCTCGACAAAGTCGTAGGACCAGGCATGGTTGGGCCGCTCGGCGCGAAGGCGGATGCAGGGTCCGTCCGCAAGCCAAAGACGGCCGCGCTTGGATTGTCGGGCTGGAACTTTCAGCCCCTCACGTCGCCAGATGCGCTCAACCCGCTTGCCATTGACGACCCAGCCTGCCGTCGAGCGCAGCAGCGCCGCGATCTTGCGATAACCGTAGCGGCCATAGCGGCGGACCAGTTCGACGATGTCGGCGATGAGTTGCTCCTCATCGTCGCGTCCGCGCGGGATCTGGCGCTGGGTCGAGCGATGCTGCCCGAGCACACGGCAGACCCGCCGCTCCGACACCTTCAGGGCGAGCCGGATATGCTCGATGCAGGCACGGCGACGCGCGGGGCTTACCAGTTTCCCGAAGCCGCCTCCTTCAGGATCAGCTTGTCGAGCGTCGGGTCCGCGACGGCGCGACGGAGCCGGGCGTTCTCGGCCTCAAGCTCCTTCATCCGCTTCACCTGATCCGTCTTCAGTCCGCCGAACTCACGACGCCAGCGGTAGTAACTGACCTCCGTCACGCCGATCGAGCGGATCGCATCGGCAACGGATTGGCCCTGCGAGACCAGCACATCGACCTGGCGCAGCTTCGCGAC
>NZ_JBHSLU010000154.1:0-1861 GCF_042655245.1 Allobosea massiliensis
CCATCGTCAGCCTGCCAGCCGTGGCCGCCTGACCAGCCCGACCAAAGCCGGCACGCGGTGGCTCTGCGAAGCTACACCACCAGCAGGGACACGACCGCGATGTCGGAAGCGCACCCCTTCGTCATCCATGCGCAGTCGAGCATCGCATCCTCACCGATGTCGCCGCGAGCGAGGCACAGGTTCCGGCCCTTTGCGCAGGGCTCCTTGGGCGCATTTGCGGGGCCGGTGTGGGCGTTGATGTCTCGCTGCACACTGGAGGCCCTCGCCGCTGGCATTGCAGTGGGCCTGGAAGGCGGCATCTGCCCCGGTGCGGCCGGAAGCCTTGATTAGCAATTCGAACTACCGGAAGCCGACGTTTGGCGCCCGACGCGCGAATAGTGTCCGTTCATCGAACCTGCTCCCGAGGAGCTGATTTAGCTGAGATGTCCAGAGGCTGGAGCGCACCCCGTTTTGATCGGACAGGTGGCATAGCCGCTAAGGCATAGGCATTCGCCTATGAGTACGACTATGTCGAAATCCCCTGACGGCCCGTTCTCGTGGGTCGAAGTCATCACTTCGGTGCAGCGCCGGCGCCGGTGGTCGACGGCCGAGAAGGTCCGTCTCGTCGAAGAAGCGATGTAGCCTGGAATAAGCGTGTCGATCGTGGCACGTCAGGCCAGCATCTCGCCCTTGCAGCTCTTCGCCTGGAAGCGCCGCATGCTGGAAGGCGGTCACGCCGCCGTTCAAGCGGATGAGGACGTCGTTGGCACCTCGCGCGTCCGCAATCTGGAGAAACGCGTTCGCGATCTAGAGCGGTTGCTCGGTCGCAAGACGATGGAGAATGAAATCCTCAAAGAGGCGCTCGACGTCGCCGCCCAATAAAACGGACATCGCCCTTGCTGTCCTGGAGCGATCCGACGGACGGTTCACGGTGAGCGCGGTCGCACGGACGCTCGGCGTCGCTCGTTCCCACATCAACGAGCGACGCGGCGGGACGCCCACGCCGCGTGCGCCGTATCGCAAGGCGCAGGATGTTGAGTTCCTTCCGTCGATCCGGGCCATCGTCGATACCCGGCCGACCTATGGCTATCGACGCGTGACAGCACTCTTGAACCAAGAGCGGCGAGCAAAAGGCCTGCCGACCATCAATGCCAAGCGGGAGCTGCGGATCATGCAGCATCACGGCCTAACGCTGGAACGCCATACGGCACATCGGCCCGGTCGGCAGCATGACGGCGTCGTCATCGCGCTTCGTTCGAATGTGCGATGGTGCTCGGACCATCTGGAGATCCATGCTCGCAACAGCGAGGTCGTGCGCGTCCTCTTTGTACTGGATGCCTGCGACCGCGAGATCATTGCCTGGTCGGCGGTGGCGCAAGCCGGCCTCTCCGGCGAGATGGTCCGCGAACTCATGGTGCCCGCCGTCGAACGCCGCTTTGGCACGACCAGGGTGCCGCACGCGGTCGAATGGCTGTCCGACAACGGCAGCGCCTACATCGCCAGGGACACAGCCGACACAGCACGCGCCCTCGGCCTAGCGCTGCTCTTCACCCCCGTTCGCAGCCCAGAGTCGAACGGAATGTCGGAAGCCTTCGTCAAAACGCTGAAACGTGACTACGCTCGCGTGACGACCTTACCCGACGCCGACACCATCCTTACCTTGCTCCCCCTCTGGATCGAGGACTATTGCGAGGTCCACCCGCACTCAGGCTTGAAGTTCCGCTCGCCTCGCGAGTTCATCAAGCTGAGTGCGTAGACCCAACCGCCTCGTATCCGGCGAAACGGGTCGTGTCCCTGCTGGTGGTGTAGCTTCGCAGAGCCACCGCGTGCCGGCTTTGGTCGGGCTGGTCAGGCGGCCACGGCTGGCAGGCTGACGATGGGA
>NZ_JBHSLU010000155.1:0-813 GCF_042655245.1 Allobosea massiliensis
CCCGCCGGCTCTTCTCCTGGTTGAAAACGAAATCGCGAACCGCCGCGTAAATCTCCACAGCGAACATCCCCGCCAACCCCGAAAGGGGTCAGCCTATCCAGTGGCCGACTTTTACGCCGCCCGCGCCGGCACAAACGCCGGCGCTCCACTGGATGGTTTTCTCACCGCCGTGCACACATCGAGCATGTCGCCAACAACGCGCTGAATCGCGGCCTTATCCGTCATCATCGGCAGCAGAAACCGAGACCTAGGATCGCAAAGAAGTTCCTCGGGAAAGAGCTGGGCCGGTAGATCAACGATGACCGGACCGAGTTCGGTATGCCGACCGGCAAGATCCTTGATTTCGCTCCCGATCGAGGATGCATCGGCAAGGACAAGCCGAGCCGTCTCAAAGGGGGCCTCTTCGTCCGCCCGCAACGCCGGTGGCTCCCCGGAGGCCAACACCTGGATCAGCAGAGGCTCCAATCCCATCTCGAAGAATCCGCAGGCGAGCAACAGACTGGCCGTTGTCCGTCCGATGCCCTGCCCGGAACCTGCACAAACAAAGACTTCCATACCTTGCCTTCCAATTCAGGGGCCTTGGCGATTCGCCGCACCCTATCGAAGCGCAGTAGGTCCGTCCATAATGTTTGTCCAAAAATGGCCATATAGGGCCTATTCAGGACACATGAGTCCTATATCGGACAATTGTTGACAAGCTGGATTCCGGGACCCGCGCGGGTCGTGTCCCTGCTGGTGGTGTAGCTTCGCAGAGCCACCGCGTGCCGGCTTTGGTCGGGCTGGTCAGGCGGCCACGGCTGGCAGGCTGACGAT
>NZ_JBHSLU010000156.1:0-993 GCF_042655245.1 Allobosea massiliensis
TCGTCAACGGCCATCCCAATAGCCGCATCGACGAACTGCTGCCCTGGGAATATCCGGCTCAGGCCGCTCTCAGGGATGTGGCCTGAGGACGACGCTTACCCTTCAGCCTTAGACAGTGTCAATGAAGTTGCCCGCCTGTTTTGCTACAGCTGTCGTTGCCGCGCTGGCGCTCATCGAGCCGAGCACAGCCTTTGCCAGCGAAGCCGTTTCACAGTGCATCAAGACCCACGATGACCTGCCCTATCGCGTGCGCATGACCATGTGCAGGTGCTTGGCCGACAAGTCCGATTCGGTGCGGGGGTGGGTGGAATTTCTGTTTATTGCAAAGGCGATCCGCGAAGCCAGCTACATCAACAGCTGCAGATCGTCGGCACTCAGCGAGGTGCCAACGTTGCCTCCTGTTGGAGAACAAGAAGCCCAGATCAGCAGGACGCCCGCAGATGTCACCGGTTCGCTTGCGGCTCCAAGGTCGTGGTTGTTCCCTCGGCCACGCGATCCGGTGCGCATCTGGCCGTCGAATGTCGAAAGCCCCTAAAAACGCTGTGTTTTGGTAGAACTCCATTGTCATCTGCCTCGGATTCGCCCAAGCAAATCTGGCTGCCTGTGTGAACGCAGCTCAATGCGGAGAAGCGGCTTGGTGGTTCCTAACGAGAGCCTGACGGGATTGGCGGCGGACATTGTCTCGGCGTATGTCGGCAGTAACAGTCTCAGAGCATCTGACCTTCCGGACCTCATCGCCAGCGTTTACGCGGCGCTGGGAAATCTGAAGAAGCCCGCCGAAACGGTAGCGCCGGCTCCCCTGAGGCCGGCTGTTCCCATCCGAAGTTCGGTGACGAGCGAGGCTATTATTTGCCTCGAGGACGGGAAGCGCTTCAAAACCCTCAAGCGGCATCTTGGTCGTGTCCCATAGCGTGGTGTAGCTGACGGTGGTCACCGGCGATTGCCGGTTAGGTTTGGGTTGTGAACGCCAACCCTGAACCGAGAGATCCCCGA
>NZ_JBHSLU010000157.1:0-789 GCF_042655245.1 Allobosea massiliensis
CGTCGCCACACGCTACGACAAGCTCGCGGAAAACTTCCTCGCAAGCCTCAAGCTCGTATGCGTCAGGATCTGGCTACGCGGTAATGAGTCGACGGCCTAGGCAGCATTCTCTCGTCTTTCTCGATGCGCCTGATATTCTCTGCCATCCACGCAGCCTTTGCGCGCTCTTTCTGCAAAGCTCTCTGGCTATAGATGTACAAGCTCACGTCTCCGCTCCAGCGGCCATGGCCTTCAAGATCCAAATCGATGCCTACACGCAGACGTTCGTCAACGAGGGTTGCGTCCGGGATCCGAACGCTGACGACTCGCCTTACGCATATCAAGGGAGGGTAGTCGCGGATCTGTCCTCCGAGTTTTTCGGGGCGGGGAACGCAGGAGAGACGTATCACTTCACACTTCACGAGATGCTCAAACCAAGTCGAGCCGCGCAACGCTTCGTAGAGTTCGGAAACATTGCTTCCGCCCTCCATATCGGCAAACCAGGTGCCGAGAGGCTGCTCAAGGATCGCCTCAAAGGTCTGTCTCCAATACTTCTCACCGGAGATGATCTCGCCGGTGTGCCGGCTCATTCCCGCAAGTTCGGACGCTGGCCGGCGAGGTGCATCGGGCAGCCATCGAAACGTCATCCTCCACACTGCCCCATCCCGCACGACGTCCGGTGCTTCGGCAAGAAGACCTCCAAGGCCGAGTGGTCGTGTCCCTGATGGTGGTGTAGCTTCGCGGAGCAACCACGATGCCGGCTTTGGCCGGGCTGGTCAGGCGGCCCCGGCTGGCAGGCTGACGATGGGA
>NZ_JBHSLU010000158.1:0-1249 GCF_042655245.1 Allobosea massiliensis
CGGTGAGCGCCTTCTCCGCCATCCGGCGCGGCTCGAGGAAGCCCGGGAAATAGCTGCCCTTGCGCAGCTTGGGGATGCGCAGCTCGACCGTGCCGGCGCGGGTCTCCCAGTCGCGCTCGCGATAGCCGTTGCGCTGGGCCAGCCGATCAGCGCTCTTCTCGCCAAAGCCGGCGCCGGTCAGTCCGCCGACCTCCAGCTCCATCAGGCGTTGCGCGGCAAAGCCGATCATCTCGCGCAGAAGATCGGCGTCGGGGCTCTTCTCCAGCAGCCCGCGCAGGTTCATCATCTCGTCGGTCATCGGGGATCTCTCGGTTCAGGGTTGGCGTTCACAACCCAAACCTAACCGGCAATCGCCGGTGACCACCGTCAGCTACACCACGCTATGGGACACGACCCGGGAAGCGCTTGAGGATTTTGCCAGGAAGAACCTCACCCACGACGATCATGTGGTGATCGAGGCAACGGGTAACGCGGCTTCCGTGGCGGAGTTGCTGACACCTCACGTTGACCGTGTGGTGATCGCCAATCCCAAGCAGGTGCGGATGATCGCACATGCCAAGATCAAGACCGATGCGATCGATGCCGCGGTGCTGGCGACGCTGTATGCGAGCGGCTTCCTGCCGGAGGTCTGGATGCCTGATGCGATGACCTTGGCCATGCGGCGACAGTGATCCGCCCCCGCCGAGAGGTCCATGGGGATTGTTAGTGGACGGTTGGCCTCGGCGCCAGCGCGGGCGGCGTAGCCGGTCTGGATTGCGCAGCCGCCCGCGCGGTCATTGCGGGGACGAAGACCTCCGGGGCGGGGGGCTTGTAGCCGAGCGAGCCATGTGGGCGCAGCGTGTTGAAGTGTCGCCGCCAGCTTTCGACGACGATCTTCGCCTCCGCGAGCGAATAGAAGATCTCGCCGTCGAGAAGTTCGTCGCGCAACCGGGCATTGAACGACTCGATGAAGCCGTTCTCCCAAGGACTGCCGGGCGCGATATAGGCGGTCTTGGCGCCGACCGCACCGATCCAGTCCTGCACGGCCTTGGCGACGAATTCGGGCCCGTTATCTGACCGAACATGCTCCGGCACGCCGCGCAGGATGAACAGATCCGAGAGCACGTCGATGACGTCGATCGCCTTCAGCCTGCGATCGATGCGGATTGTCAGGCATTCATGCGTGAACTCGTCGATGATGTTGAGCATGCGATACTTTCTCCCGTCATGGGTGCGGTCCTCGACAAAGTCGTAGGACCAGGCATGGTTG
>NZ_JBHSLU010000159.1:0-2330 GCF_042655245.1 Allobosea massiliensis
CTTCGAGCGCCGACGCCACGACCTTCTCGCCCTGCTGCGCCTGGCTCTCGGCGCCCTCGGCCATGCCGGTCGCCTGGGCCGCCTCGCTCGCCGTCTTCTTCACCGTCCCGGCGAAGGCGCCGAGCTGGTTGGTCGCCATCGAGACGGCGTTGCTCTCCTCGCTGGTGCGCTCCGCCAGATCGGTGACGCCGTCGAGGATCTCGGTCGTCGCGCTGCGCACCGCCGCAACCGTCTCCGACAGCTTGGCGAGCGTGCTCTCGAACTCCTCGGCCAGCGCGTTGGTGCCGTTCTTCAGCTCGGCGAAGGCGCCCTGATACATCCCCTCGATGCGGGTCGAGAGATGCCCCGCCGACAGCTCCGCCAGAACCTCACAGGTCTCGGACAGGCCACCCTGCACCGTCTCCAGCAGTTCGTTGACCGAGCCCGCGAGCGCATTCAGCTCGGCGTCGGCAAAGTTCGCCTGGACGCGCCGGCTGAAGTCGCCGGCAGCGGCCGCCGCCACGACCTCGCCGAAGGCCGCGCCCAGCTCCGCCATCATCTCGCGGCGCTGCTCCTGCGCCCGCGCCTGGTCGGCGATCTTGGCGCTCTCCGCCTCGCGCAGCGCCACCGCATTGTCGCGGAACAGCAGCACGCTCTTCGAGATGTCGGAGATCTCGTCATTGCCCTTGATGTCGACCACCGTCTCCAGCGCGCCATCCGCGATCGCCCGCGTCGCCGCCCACAGACGGTTCAGCCGGCCGATGATCGCAGGACGGACGTAGAAGAGCGAGAGCGACAGGGCGATCAGCAGCGAGCCGATGCCGATGGCGCCGAGCCAGCGCTCGCTGTCATGGATCAGCGCGGCGCTCGACTGGCTCGCCGAAACGGCCTGGCCACGCGCATTCTCGACCAGCTTCTCGACTTGCCCGCGCAGCGTGGCGGCGGCGCCGTCGACAGTCTTCAGGGTCGTCGCAATCTCACCGAGCGTGGTCAGGTCGCGGTCGCGCATTTCGACGATGCCGTTGCGGCCCTCGCCCATGGCGATGACAGCCTCGACGACCTGACCGCGGAAGGCATTCGAGGAAGCGGCCTCGGCGGCCTGGAGTTCCATGCGGATGCGCATGGCCGTGGCCTTGAAGCGCTCGCGGGCGATCTCCAGCCTCGCCTTGTCGGGGGTCTGGGCGATCTCGCGCAGCATGCCCATCAGCTCGTTGACCTGCGCCTCGAGCTTGCGGGCGAAATCGAAGACGGGGAAGTCGCGGTCGTTGAGCGTCTTCATCGCGGCGTCGAGCTGCTCGCCCGACAGGCCCTTGATGCTCTCGATGCCCATGGTGACGTTGAAGCGGGCCTCGTCGGCTTCCGAACCGACGACACCGCTGAAGACGCGGCCGGCCTTGCCGAGGTCCTCGAGCAGGCGGTTCATGGCGGCCGCGTTGCGCATGCGCGCGCCGGTGAGGTCGTTGATCTCGTTGATGGTGCGCGACAGCTCGTCGACCGCCTGCTGGGTCGCCTTCATGTCGAGGCCGCTCAGCGCGGCGATCCGGCGGATCAGGTCGAACTGCCGCGCCTCGATGCGGTCGAGTTCGTTGGTCAGGGCCGCGCGCTGCTGGACATTCTCGACATCCATGAAGCGCGGCGCCAGCGCCGTCGAAAGCGTTGCGGCCTGCGAGAGTTCGAGCGCCAGTTCGACCATCGGCATCTTCTGGCCGGCCAGTTCCTGGACGGTCGTTCCGACACGGCCGAAGGAGAGCCAGGCGACGGCGGAGGCCACGAGCGTCAGGGCCGTCATCAGCCCTAGGGCCGCGTAGATCCGTGCGGCGATCCCGATACGCGCCTTCTGGCGCTGGCGGGCTGGCTTTCTGGCCTTCGTCATCGGTCGCTCTCCGGTAGGCAACGCGACACTCTGGATGACGAAGCTGGCGCGGGGCCTACGGCGGCCCGTGCCGGGCACGCCGATGGAAAAACACGTCGACCGCCCCCCAAGGCGATGACTGGTGCCCCCGAACCGCTCCGCACCCAGAACTGTCGGTGGGCGGGATCCTGTTCATGCGGAGAATTGGCCAGCCGCGCTTAAAGAACGTTTAAACGTGGATTCTTTTGAATCACTTCCGCAGAAGCCGGATTCAGCTTCCGTTAGGACATGTCTCCGGGATTTTTGTTCTCGAAGGCAGCATCGGCCCGTTGTGATGACGCCTTTCATCTGTCAGCCGGCCCAGGCGGGGTACCGCCCCACGGTGGCGAAGGCCCCGCTATGGGTGGATGGCGGGGCCTTCGGGTTTCGGTTGCCGCGGCGTTTCGGTTCAGGCCGCTTCGGCGATGGCGTGGGCCTTGCTGCCGCCATGGCCTTCGCG
>NZ_JBHSLU010000160.1:0-735 GCF_042655245.1 Allobosea massiliensis
GGCCGCTGCGACGCCGCAATCCGCAACCGCCTAAAGGCAATCGGCATGGGGGTCAGTTCTTCATGACGCAAAGGGGTCAGTTCCGAATGTCGCTGGACAGCTGCATGCCGGTGGCCGATTGACGAGCGATATCGGGGTCTTGTTCCCGATCGCACTATGAGGTCGTAGCTCGTTGTACTCCCTACGCCAAGCCTCCACTTTCTCCCGGGCATCGGGCAGGCTCATGAACCAAGGGCGTTGAGGCATTCGGTCCGGAACTTCCCCCGTTGAACGACTCTATGAAGGCATTATCCGGCATGATGTCGTTGGTGCCGCTGTTCCTCTGACCGGTCGAAGCCGCTAGCTTCGGCCGATCCGGGCCTCGGGGCACCGGGAGCACGCAAGTGCGGGCAGGCCGTCGCACTGACATGAACCGCGAGTTCGAGGTCGTTATCTGGCCGCCCCTGCGACTAGCCCGGATGCGCTGCGAGCGCGGATCCGTAATTGTCGTGTCGCCCGCAAGCTCCCCGTCTTTGACCGAACGAGGAGAGGAGCATGCGGATCATCGGCTTGGACATTCACCGCGTGGCAGCGGAGGCTGTCGTGCTCCACGAGGGGGCTTTCAGGAAGCTCGGGCGGGTCCCGATGCTGCGGGAAGCGGTCGTGTCCCTGCTGGTGGTGTAGCTTCGCAGAGCCACCGCGTGCCGGCTTTGGTCGGGCTGGTCAGGCGGCCACGGCTGGCAGGCTGACGATGGG
>NZ_JBHSLU010000161.1:0-92045 GCF_042655245.1 Allobosea massiliensis
AGGGCCCCGATCGGGGCCCTCGCCATATCCGCCGCTCACCAACGCCAGTGGCCTGCTTTTACTCCGCCACGATGGCCTGGAATCCGACCGCCGTTGACAGCGACGAGCGCCAGGACGAAACGTTTCATGATGAGTCTCCGAGGTGAAGGGTTGGCGGCGGCCGGCCGCCGGCGGATCAAATGAGGCGACCGAGCTCGTCCTTGGCGACCGTGAATGAAGGACAGGCCTTTGCCGCCACCTCGTTATGGCCGCGCACGCGCTTGACGCCGTGCTTCGCGACGAGTTGCTTCGTCAGCCAGAGCAGCGATGCTCTCTGTGCCGGTGTGCGGGTGTCCTTGGCCGTCTTGCCGTCCTTGGCGACACCGCCGACATAGACGATGCCAACCGAGCCGGTGTTGTGGCCCTCGACATGCGCTCCGACCTGACCGATCGGCCGCCCGGGCTGGATCGAGCCGTCCCGGTAGACGACATAGTGGTAGCCGATGTCGGACCAGCCGCGGGCCTTATGCCAGGCCCGGATGTCCGCGACGGTGTAGTCCTTGCCTTCGGCTGTCGCCGCGCAGTGGATGAAAAGCGTACTGATTGGCCGCGCGGTGCTGAGAAGCTTGAGGCTCGAGACGTTCGGTGGGGCCGCCGCGGCGATAGCCGGAAGAGCCGCTGCCGCAGGCGCGGGCCCGGCCATAGCAACCTTGTCTGGCTCGGGCCGACCAGGCTTCGGTGCCGCGAGGGCCTCCTTGAGCGCCTTCTTGGTCTGAGGACCAGCAATACCGTCGACGACGAGGCGGTAGCCGGCCTGGAACGCACGGATCGCCTCCTTGGTCTGCTTTCCGAGAAGCCCGTCCAGCGATCCTGGCTTGAAGCCAAGCGCCGTCAGCGCCCGTTGAACCTCGAGCGTGTTCATCGCGACATCCCCAATGATTGAATGGTTGCAACGGCGCACTCTCGCCACCTGGCGTCGAGTTCGCTTAAGGTCAGCTCGCGCGGATCAGCCGCGACCACTACGGGAGAAAAAATGCTCAGGACTATGCTTGTCGCGGCCGCCTGCTTGGGGTTGGCCGGATGTAATGCCGGGGGCAGCGCGCCGAGCGCCAACCTCCCCGCGCTGAACGTCGCCTTCAAATGGTGCGCCGCCGGGTCGCCGACGTTTACCGTCGGAGGTCTTCCGAAGGATGCGAAGACCCTGCGGTTCAAGCTGGTCGATCGTGACGCGCCGGCCTGGAATCATGGCGGCGGTGAGGTTCCGGCTGCGGCCTCCATCCCGTGCGGAGCGATCAGCGGCGGTTACAACGGCCCGAACCCACCGTCCGGACAGGTCCACACCTATGAGTGGACGGTGACCGCTCTCAACGCCTCGGGAGCGGCCATAGCTAGCGGGACTGCGGCAAGGAAGTACCCGGAGTAATCCGGAGCGGGGCGCCTTACTTCAGGGGGCGCCCGCGCTTACCTGCCTTGCAATGGGGGTGGCTCAGGGATCGATGAACTGACCGGCCTCATACCGCCAGCCGGCGCATTGCGCGTTCGGCGCGGGCACATAATAGGGCCAGGCCTCCGGGCCGAGCAGTTCGGCCAGCTCCGGTTCCGAGCGGGCAAAGGTGATCCCGGCCATGGCGAAGGTCTCGGCCTCGTCGTCGGTCTCGGCCACGGCCGCGAAGCCGAGCACGAGGCCCTGCACACCGTCGGCGAGGCCGGATAGGTCTTGGATGTGGGCGAAGAGCTTCATGGCGCGGAGATCTTCCTGAGAGCGACGTAGCGGGTTTCGAAGACGCAGTTCTCGGCGAAGGTCTGTGCGCCCTGCGTCGGGATCGCATAGACCGTGACCTGTTCGAGGGTCGGAATGGCCGTGATCTGGATCGGCGGCGTCCGCAACGTGACCTTGTAGCCCTCCTTCGGCGAGAGGCCGCTGGTCACGGCATAGCCGTCCTTGGCCGCATAGAGGGTGCCGCCCATGTTCAGGAACAGGCCGAGCTGGATGCCGGCGAGAAGCTGCTGGACGGTGCCGCCGAGCAACTCGACCTCGGCGGTGGCCTCGACCCAATCTCCGACATTGAGCTTGGCATAGTCGCCGCCCGAGCCGGACCAGCGGATGCCGAAGATCGAGCCGACATCGCCAGTATACCCGCCACTGAAGGTGATGCGCTGGCCGGGTGCGCCAAAGGCATCGAGCGCCGCCTTGGCGGCCGTCATGGTCAGACCGGAGAGCGGGCTGCCGCCGGTGTAGGGCGTCGTGGCGACCATGGCCCAACCGGTCGCCATGACGCTGCCCGTGGTGGTGACGCCTTGGTTGGTCGTCAACGTGCCGCCTGTCCCGTCGAGGATACCGTTCGGGATCAGGTTGCCACCGGGGAAGTTGTCGGCGTCGTACTGGTCCGCGACGCCTTGAAGCGTCACGATCTCGGGATAAATCTGCCGATAGAAGGCCGCCAGCGGCTTCGAGATGCGATAGCCGCCGAGCCCGGCCGGGTGGGTGTTGTCATAGGTGTTGCCACTGTCCGACTTGGGCGCGAAGTTGGCCGAGAGCGGATCGCCGTAGTCACGGCCGCAGTCGATGACATTGAAATTGCGAATGCCCTTCTGACCCTGTTCGCGGACCCAAGCGCTGATGCGCTGCATGTAGCCGCGCGTCGAAGCCGTCGTCAGGCTGGTCGGCATCAATGGGATCGCATCAACCGCAATACCAGCGCCGAGCAGCGCATCGTAGATCGGCACGACGCCATCCACGAAGTTCTGGAAGCTGGTGTCGTTGCGGCCGATGTCGACGATAACGCGGTTGGGTTTCGCCGCGATCATCGGAGCAATTTGCGCCTGGGCCGCCAGGGCGGTCGCGCCCGCCACGGCCTTGTTGAGGCTGTGCTCGGAGCGGATGCGCTGTCCCGCCAGCGCCGGAACCCAATACTGCATGCCGTAATTGGCATTGCGGGTCTCGGTCGCGGTGTTCGAAACGCCGGCGGCCGGGATCGAATGGCCGAGGAAGCCGAGCGTTGGCGCCGGGCTCGCACCGATCGCGTCACGCAGCGCGGCGAAGGCTGCCGCATTGGCAGAGGGATTCTCAGCAGCATAGCCCATCACGGCGCTCCATAGGTGAAGGATTGACCCGCGAAGGTGAAGGGCAGACCGTTGAAGGTGAAGGCGAAGGGCGACACCCCACCCGTACCAAGGGCGCTAAGTGCACCCCGCTGCGCCAGCATGCCTCCCTTTGAGAGAGCCCCGGGACTTGACAGCGCTCGCATCGGTCAGTTGCCGTAGAACGCGATCGAGCCCTTGCAGGCCGCCGCGGCGCGAAGGCAGATGTGAGTCGGTGTCGTCGTGCCGTCTCCCAGCTTGGCAGGTATCACCCGTGCGGCCGGCGACAGCTCGGAGCCCGAGCCATTCGATGTCGTGGTGGCTGGAAGCGTGAAAGTCGTGGCTACGACGCCCAGCCTTACCCTGAAATCGCCATCGAAGCTGAAGACCGCTACCCCGGCGCCCTCCGGAATTGGGACGCGAACCAGCGTATCGGCAGCAAGCACCACGTCCTCGACGTAGTCCGAAAATTGTGGAGCAAAAGCGCGACGATAGGCATTCGCCGCGTTTTGCCCGGCGTCGTAGAATGAGCGCATGATGTGCTCCGATTAGCTTGTTGACTTGGTTTTCCGCCGGCTGTCCTTGCCGGCTTTGCCTTGTGGCTGCTCTACGGTCAGATCGACGTCATAGCCCTTGCTCGAATAGTCGTGTTCGACGCCGGTGATCCGGTACTCGCCGTCGATGCCTTCGCGCGCGCCGACCAAGATCAGCTTGCCTTCCGGTTTGACGAGGTGAGAACCGACGATCGTCACCGTCCCCGAGCCGCCCTTCCGCTTGACCTTCTTGCCGCCCGACCTCGCGATGCGCTCGGCGTTCTTCTCGTCGGAGGCGCGAACCTTGCTGCGGAGGCTGACTTCGGACTTCTGCCCATCGACCTCGATCTGCTTGGTCTTCAGCTTCCCGTCCTTGGCCGAGTAGAATTCGACGTCTACCTTCTGATGCCCAGGTCGGCCGCGGATCGGCGATATGTCCCAGCGGAGAAGGTTGTCGCCGCGGGTGACTGTAAAATCTGGAATGGACCTGCCTCGAGCGGTCTTGCCACCGTCAGCAGACAGAAACATTGCCCTGTCGCCTTGGACCTTGAAGGTTGCGCCGATTTCGCCGGCGACCCTTTGCCCCCAGCCGATGAAGCTCTCATTATTCATCGACCAGTATTCGTCCTCGATCGACGCTAGATCGTCGTCGATCACGACATCGGTCATTCCGGAGGCCTTACCCCACTCCTTCGCAACGTCGCCAAATTTGGCGTTGTCCTTGTGCTTCTCCTTGACCCCTTTCGCCTTCCCCGTAGCGTCGAAGCCCTTGGCGCTGATCGTGAGCTCTTGGCCGCCCCCGGATGTCCCGGTCGACCGCACTCCGTCGATCCTCCCCTGGAAGACGAGACCCACACCAGCTTCGGCGTCGCCGAGGTAGACGGTCAGCATGTCGTTTTCGTCTGGGAGAGCGATCGCGCCGCCGCTGTCGGCGAGCTTGATCGTGCAAGTGTCAGAGGTCAGGCCATCCTTGTCCGATACCTTGATCGACTTCACGAGCGGCTGAAATCGATCGGTGTAGTCGACGCCGTTGATCTCGACCCGACATGCAGGCTTCCGGAAACCCACAGCTCAGTCCCAGAGCTGGATCGCCGGCGCGATCTGTATCGAGCGCGCTGTCGGTGCGTCGATCGGGATCGTCACCTTCGTCCCGATCGGCAGGAAGATTCCCTTCTCCGCCAGGCCATAGTTGAGCTCGAGGATGCGCTCGACCATCCCGAACATCGGGCGCTTAAATCGACGCCAAACGAGCAGGGATACCGTCAATCCCGTGGTCTCGACGGTATAGGTCTCGTAGGTCGTGATACTCACAGGAAGAAGTCCGCAATGATAGACGCGAAGCCGGTAACAGGCGGGGCGTCGCACTGCGTGAGCGACACCAAAAAATCCAACTTGTGGGGCACGCCGTGGTGGGCGAGGTGCTCTCCCTCGGCCTTGACCTTGGTGATGAGATGCCAGCCGAGCGAAGCTCCATCACCCCGCATCAAATGCTGCGGCTGCCCCGCCTCGCGCATCGCGTCGAGAGCAGCAACTACCGCTGCCGCGGAGCCGTAATCTGGGTCCATCGGAAAGGTGGTGCCCTTGATGGTTCGCTCGCGCTCGCCGAGCGTCATGTGCTCGTACAGCGACGATCCACCCAGAACCTTGTGCTCAGCGAAATCCGTATCTCCCTCGAAGGTCGTTCCCGAGAGGTTGTGACGGAGCTCGAAGACTACCGCCCCGAGGATCATCAATGGGGTCATCAGGCCAGCTCCACGCCAACATCAGCGAATGCCCCGTCGACAAGGTCGCGGACGCGCGCGTCAATCTCCGCGATGACGCGCTCCGCTACAGCCCCAGGGTCACTGACGCCGGTGATGTGGAATGTGCTACCGCCCATTGAGAACGAGCCCACGACCGCACCGCCGCCCGCCGCCTTCCTTCGAGGATCGATGATCCGCCCGTCCTCGGTTGGCTGGAAGAACTCCTCTCCGTACTCGTTCACGCGGTAGAGGCCGCCTGCCGCCACAGAGCCACCAGAGCCGCGCGCAGGCGCGGTCCCCTGCCCCGTTACGTTTTGGAAGACGCGATGCCCCTCACTGCCACCCGGCGCGGCCGTGATCGGAACGGTGATGCCGCTCGAGAAGATCGCGCGCAGTCGATCGAAGATCGATCGGCCCTGCGCCTCGACGGCAGGCGCCTGGGCGGCCACGCCGCTCGCCACGCTGGAGCTAAAGCTCTCGCCTGCGGCTTGCCCCTCTGAGGCTGCGCCGCCTGCGGCCACCCTGCCCTGCGAAGCGACCGAGTCCTGATTGAACCTGGCGCGGTCGTAGACGCTCTTGCGATCGAAGTTGAGATTGAAGCCCTCGGCCGGGCTTCCCTGGTCGGGATTGTCCGTGAGGTTGCGATAGATCGACGGGCCTACGAGACCAAGGACGCCGCCCAGGAGCGCGCCCCAGACACCTCCGCGCAGCCCGCCCTTGATCGCGCCGGCCACCGTTCCGGACTGCCACAGACCAGCGAGGCCGCCAGCGATCGCTCCAAGACCACCGACGCCCGTAACTCCCGCGCCGGTCTCACCAAAGGTGCGCGCGAACTCGGGGTTCTCGCGGATCTTGTTGGCGAGGCTATTCAGGGAGCCACCAAGCATGCTGAGCGCGGGCATGATCGTCTGGACGATCGGCCTTGCAATCTCCGTGGCGGCATTGTCGATCTGCTGCGTGACCTGCTGCATCGCGACGAACGGATCGCGCTTCTCGAGCTCGCCGGCCGCAGCCTGGTTGCCCGGGGCGCGCTTGTAGTTGACCTGGGCGTCCTCGAACTCCTCGCGCTGTCCGATCAGGCGCTGCACCAGGGCAGCCGCGGTCTCGTCGGAGAATAGCTTCGGGATGACGCTGCCGAGCTGCGTCGGGTCATCGACGTTGATGCCCTTCGCCTGCAGCTTCGGGATCACGACATTCTTGACCCACTGGAAGGGGTCGCGGATGAGCGTGTCCATGCCGACGACATTATTCTTCTCGTCGCGGATACCGTACTGCCGCTGGACGCCCATCGACGCCTTGGTGACACGGCCGCCGACCTGACGCTGGATCAGCTTCGAGAGCGCAGTGCCGGCGCCGGGCGCGCCTTGGTCGGCGATCAGCGCTGGCGCGACGGTGTAGAGGAACTCGTCGCTCAGCGAGAGGCCGGCAGACTTCGCACGCCGGGCCAGTGTGAACATGTCCTGGAAATTGAACTCGCGCCCCTCAATCGCCTGGGCACGCACGAGGCCCTCCAGGATTTCGCGGAAGCGCTTGGGGTCGTCGGCGAAGCCGAAGTTCTGGGCGGCGCGCGACAGGCCGGCGAGCTGCGTCGAGGCCTGCTGTGGCCCGACCTTGGTCTGCAGGCTAACCATCGCGGCGGCGAGATCGGGTGCAAGTTCGGTGACCTTGTCGAAGCCACCCCTGCGATAGCCGCCCATCGAGAGCGCGCTCTCGCGGTAGATCTGGCGCAGGTTGGTCTCGGAGACTGATTTGTAGCGCTGCGAGTTGGCGATCGACAGGGCGCGCAGCCGGTCGCTCTCGGCCTGTGTCATGCCGGCCTGATAGTCGCGGGCGTCCTGCCGCACCCCCTCTGCGCCCATGATTGCGCCCGCGCGGGTGCCGCGCGCGGCGAGATAGCTCCCGCCGCCCACCCCGACAGCGTAAGCGCCATGCCGGACCACAGCCCTGCCGAATGCTCCGGCGCCACGGCCGGTCTCTCGCTCTGAACGCGCGAGATCGCGCTGAGCCCGAGCAGACTCACGGTTGGCGACCCTGACAGCGCGAGCCTGTTCGCGCATCGCCTCGCGGGCTGTTCGAGCAGACTCCCTGGCTGCGCGGCGCTCATTGGCGGCCGTCTCGCGGATCGCTCGGTCCTTGGCGCGCGCCTCTTCTTTCGTGAGTCGCAGCTTTTCCCGGGCGGCTTCGGCGGCAGCGCGCTTCTCCTCCGCGGCCAGGCGCTTCGCGTTGCGAATGCCCTCTTCGGTGTTCTGCTGCTGCGCGATGCGGACTGCCTGGAGCCGCCCGAGCCACTCATTGGCCCATTGCTTCTGGGCGTCGGTACGCAGGCGACCCTTGGCACCAGCTCCAGAGAGCTGAGCCTGCAGCTCACCCCATGACCTCTTGATCTGACCGATCTCGTCCTGGGTAGCCTTGAGATTGCCGAGCTGCCGCGTGAAGCCGGCGTTCCACTTGGCGCCGTTCATCGTCTTGGCGAAGTCGACAGCCGACTTCTCTAGGCCCTTCAGGGTGCCGGCGAGCGCCTTAGCCGGCCCAGATGCGTCATCGCGGAGTGCGACGACGAGCTGAGCAAGGATGGAACGCGGCGCCACCTGCTACCTCTTCTTGACCATGATGATGACCTTGTGGACCCGATGGGAGCGGGACTTCTCGATCTCGATCGCCTGATCGTAATAGGCGAGGAGATCGAACCAGCTCATGCGCTCGTACTGCTCGACGCCGCCTCCGAAGACGCTTGCGACGGCGGCGATGTATCCACGCCACTCCCCTGGTCGAGCAGGAGAACCGTCTGCAAGCGGCGGGGCAAAAAATCGAAGATCGCCTCCTCGATCTGCTCCTGGTCATCATTATCCAGGGCGCGGAAGAGCTCCTCGGGAATGTCGAGCATCGCCATCGGGAGGTCTGAGCCGGCCGCCGCCGCCGCGACGAATTCACCAACCTCGACGGGGGTCATCCGGCGAACCGTGACCTTGTCGTAGGTCTTGCCCTCCCATTCGGCCGGGTACTCCAGGGTGATCTCCCGCGTCCGTGCGCCGAGAAGTGTCACGTTCGCTGCCGGCGCCACGCGGGCTGCCGGCTTATCGTTTTCGTTGCTCATGGCTCAGATCACGCCAGGCCGAGGTGGCGAGCGACATCCTGGTAGACCTGGACGCCATCGACGCGGATGCCGTTCGGGCCGACGAACTGATCGACGTAATACTTCTCCACCCCGTCGAGATGCAGCGAGTAGAAGACGATCTCGTCGATCTGGTAGTCGGTGGAAATGCCGCTGTCGCGCGTGAACGAGCCGGGGTCGACCTTGGTCATACGCCCCCTGATCACGGCCTTGAGCGCGAACTGCCGGTCGCCTTCGAGATCCCGGATGTTGCCGGTGATCGTGTAGGCGCGGCGAACACGGCCGGGCGGCATGATCTTGTTCATGACGTCCGGATTGAATCCGCGCAGCTTGAAGGTCAGCTCGATCGGTTCGAAGATGCCCATGCCCATGCGCAGGCTCATCGCCGCACCGCCGCCCGTGGTCTCCTGGGTCTTCTCCTGGAGCATCGGGATTTTGACCTCCTCCAGGTTCAGCCAGTTCGCCTTGGAGGGGTCGAGCTCGTCGCAGAACAGTGCGGCGAAATCCATTTCGTAGAGAGTTGCCATCCCGGTCTTCCCTGGTTGTGACGGTTACGCGGCCCGATCAGGCCGCGTTGTCGAGGCTGTTGAGGGAGGTGGCGACGGCATTGACGAGATCGTCGAATGCCTGCCGGAAGCGCCGCGAGGACACGGTGATCTTGCGCAGCACCGGCGCCTCTTCCGCCTTGAAGAGCACCTGGATATTGCCCTGGCGCAGTTCCTCCGGCGTGTTCTTGTCCGGCTCGAAGCCGACACGGAAACCGAGGATGTAGCCGCGGGCCTCGAGGCGGGCGAGCTGGGATCGAATGGTTTCCAGAACCGCGTTGACCGTCGCGACGCTGATGTTGAAGCGCCCGAGGTAATAGCGGAGCGTCCGCACCTGGCCGAGCTCGATATAGTCGCGCAGTCGCACCACATGCGAGAACTGCCAGAGAGGGTCTTCCGACAGCGTGTCCGTGCCCCAGAAGACGAAACCGCCAGAAGCGATCGCGCTCTCCACGCCGGTCTCGCCACGGACGATGATGCCGCCCTTTGCGCCGACGATCTCCTGTCCCTCGTTCGCGCCATCGGTGATGGAGAATTCGACCGGCGGCGTGACGCCGACGATCCCGTTGATCGGCTGGTTGGCGACCGAGCGAGCCGGCACGCCGTCGGTCTCGTAGTCGCGACGAATGTAGAGGCCGATGACGCGGGAAGAGGCGCCGCGCGTGACAGGGTCACCGTCTTCGTCCAGCACGATCACGTCCTGGCGCGTCGGGTGCATGATGCGGTCGCTCTGGATCGTTTCGACGTAGTCAAGCCAGGCCTCGCGGCTCGTCGAGGGACCCTCGGGCTGGAACGAGGCCCGCAGGCGGTTCAGGACGGTCGGAATGGCCGCGACGACCCCGTTGGCGAGGTTGCCCAGGACGGGGGTGCCGAGGGCGGCCCCGGAGCCTCCCGTGCCGTTCAGAGTGACAGTCGGCGCGGCCGTCAGATTGGCGCCCGGGTCGGTGATGACGATGCCCATGATCTTGCCAGCGTCAGGACCCGCGCCGATCGTCACCGTCGCGGTTGGCAGCACCTTGCCCGGATCGGAGCCGCCCCCGGAGAACGCGACCGTCGCAGCCGAGTAAGCCGAACCGGGATTGGTAACCGGCACGGAAAGCACACCATTTCGCGTGAACTGCTGGGTGTACCCCGGCGCGCAGATCAGGCGCGGTGTCACTCCGAGGTCATTCGGTGCATCGAGGAAAGCCCACATGCCTGTCCGGGTCGCCTCGTCGCCGATAATGTTGCCGATCGTCTCGTCGGCGTCGGCGCCCTCCTCCACCCGCACGATGACGACCTTGGCGGCGACCTGGCCGCTGGTGAGCTGGGCGGAGATTCCGGCGACGGCGTCGCGCAACGTTCCGGTCAGTCCCAGGGCCGCGATCTTGGTGGCCTCGTTCGTGGTCACGTAGATCGGAGTGTCGAGGGGCCAGATGACTTCATCCGCGTCCTCCGCGGTTCCGATGATACCCGCCACCGACATCTCAGCCCCGAACGTCGGGAGGGTTTCGATCTCGTCCCGGGTGTGGGCGATACCAACATGCAAAAACATGGCCTTCTCCTGCCAAAGAAAAACCCGCCTCGAAGGGCGGGTTGGGTGAGCCTTGCGGAAGGCCGCTAGGCGAGTTGCGAGAGGGCGTTAGCCCAGCTTTTCGAGGAAGCACCGCGATCCGGCGGCAAGGTTCCCGGCGGTGCCAACCCCGAAGCGAACTTGAGCCACTGCGCCAAGAGATACATTGTAGACGCCGTCGATCTGATAAACCTGCGGTGCGCCGCTAGCCTGCACGCCACCTCCGTTACCGTAGATGCCAGCGTATTCCGCCGCAGCGCCAGAGAATATGAGGCCCGAATAACGCACAGGCCAGCCTGTTACGGGGGCATCCAGCGAGGCGATCGGAACCGCTGCGGCTGTTCCGCTGCTTGATCCGGGCGTTGCCCCTGTCGCAACATGCTGTTGATATGAATAAGTGCCTGCACCAGTGACCCACGCCCCAACTGTTGGCGCAACGTGAAATACTAACGTGTCGTCGGCACTGACTGCTTTGGCTTTAAGATCAAACCGATAGAGAGTGTCAGGCTCAACGTCGAAGACGAGAAACTGTCCGTTCGCCGCGAGCTTCGCCGAGATCAAAGTCCGGTTCGCGAATTGCGCGAGGTTGCGTGCTTTGCTCATGTCAGATTTCCGCCGTCAAAAGGATGCCCGACAGTTGGATGAACGCCGCCCCCGTGGCCGCGTAGTTGGATTGCACCGCGAAATTATTGCGGGATGTGGCGAAGAACTGCCCCGAAGCGTTGACGGATGAAGCGATGCCGCCCGCCTCGACGATCGGTGTCGAGCGCATAGGGTGGATGGTCACGCTTATGCCTATAACGCCGCCCGCTGCGTTGTAGCCATCCGCCCTCAAGCCGGCTTCGATGACTTGGCAGTATCGCGTGCAGCGCAGCAATTCGACGTCATACGGGACCGCGCCGAACTCTGTCGCGACGCTCCCGCGCTCAAGCTGCGGCAGCGCGAACGTCCCGCCGATGAACCGGACGACGGCATTGGAGCCGCCCGTCAGAGTGACCGGGCCGCCATTGACGACAGCCGCACCATCGACAGTCGCGGTCGCGGTTCCGATCCATGACAGGGTATAGACACCCGACTGGATATTCGCGCCCTCGACTGCCTGTTCGACGCCGCCTGCGGGAGCGGTCATCGTGCGGACATTCTGGCTCTCGGTCCACGACAAAGCCTGCCCACTGACGACGACTTTCCAGCGGTCGAGCGTGTAGGTATTGGCGGCGCCGACAGCGGCGGCGCTGACATAGACGCGCTGGTTGATCGTGCCGAGCGCGTTGATGAGCAGGTTCTTGAACGGCGAGGCGGCGATGCCGAGGTTCGCGCGGAATGCCGGCTTGCTCGGGATGTCGGCGCCGTTCTGCGACTTCGTCAGGCTGTCGACCAGGCTGAAAGCGCGGAACTTGTAGACCAGGATGGACTCGCCTGCGACCAGCGCCGTCGCGAAGACGATGTTCGTCCCGCTCGTCACGTCGACATCGTCGCCCGGCGCTTGGAGCGCACCGCCCCGGCTGACGACCGCTAGGTTCGCCAGGTAGCCGCCTGGAACCGCGAGCGTGACGCCCTCGGCGCCTGTCGCGGTGTAGGCGAAGGTGTCCATGACAGACCCGGCCGAGCCGATGTTGAGCCAGCCGACACCTGCCTTGAACTGGTATGAAGGCAGGCCAGCGCCGGGGCTATGGATCTGGCCGTCAACCGGGCTCGGCGGGAAATTGATGGCAGCCATAGGTCAGCCTTCCGGCGAAAGGATGATGGCCGCGCGGACCTCGCCAAGCGCGGCGACGACGCCGGCGCGCAGGGCCGGATAATCCGGGTCTGTCGAGTCGAGATACTGCGCGGCCTCGAAGATCAGCCGCAGCCGGAATGGAGCCTGCGACAGCGCGTTGTGGAGCACCTCGGCTTCTTCGTCAGTGCAGCGGCGCCAGAGGTCGGCCTTAGCGAGACGTGTGAGCGGCGGCGGATCGACAGCCTCGGGCGCGGGCTCCAGCTTGAGCTTGTTGCCGAGCTTCGCGGCGGCGATGAGGGCAGCCGTCCAAAGCGGCTCATCGCCGTCGACGACGTGATAGGGCTTCCCGTTGACGTCCGCGACGAACGTCCCGTCAGGGCGCTTCCAAATGAGGTTCAGCATCAGGCGATTCTCCAGGCGAAGCCGACCCAACGGTTCGTCCCACCCGGGCCGGCCAAGGCACTCGCCCCTCCAGCAACGACAACGGTCGTCGAGTTGCCCGACCAGGAGTTCGTGTCCGAGAACGTGCTGGCCCAGATGAACCAAGTGCCGCCGGAAGGAGCGATGTAGCCACTTCCGAAGGCGGTCTGAATAGCAACGACCTGCCCAACACCAGCTCCAGACTGTGGGATCGCCGGAGCTCCTGCGACCGCGCGGCCGGCGGCGGCAGTGGCGGATTTCGCCAAACTGGCTCCGAAGGCAGTCGCATTCTTGACGATATCTCGCCCGTCAGCATTAGCGCCGAGGTTCGTCAGCGCCGTGTCGGGGCTCGCCAGATCCGAAAGGTTGTTTGCCCGAAGCAGGTTGAACAGCGGATCGGACGCGCTGCCGATGCTGATCCAGTTCGCGTCGCCGTCGCCGTCGACATAGTGGATGAACAGCACGCCGAGGCCGCTGTGGAACCAGAAGTCGCCGTTCTGAGCGGGTGACGGAGGCGTTTCACTGGTGGGCGCGCCGCCGCTGATCTTGCCCCACTTCTCGCCGTCCCACCCCTCCCAGCCGGCGATCGTCGTATTGTACCGGAACAGAGATTCAGTCGAGGTTCCGGTCGGCCGACCGGCCGTATTCCCGCGCGGGACGACAATCGAAGAGCCCTTGAGCGGAACCTTACCGTCAAGGGCGGTCTGCAGCCCACCCGTGTCGACGATCGCCAGATTGGCTGGAACCCAGCCTCCAGCGATACGCTTGAGGAACATGCCGGCCGCGGCGCCGGTCGTGTCGACGTCGGTCAGGGAGCTCAATGTATGAAGGTGCCCGACGTTCGATTTGCCGTCGAGCGCCGTCTGTAGGCCAGGGACCTCGGCAAACGAATGCGTGTGCGAAAGCAGGGCTCGAGCCGACACGCTTGCCAGCAGACTGTGTACGTCGGCATCGATCGCGGTGAACGCCGAGATGATCCGAAGAACGTCATCGGTCAGGTCGTTGTCTTCGTGCGGGAGCAGATAGTCCCGGTTCGGAGACCTGTTGTCGGTGATTGCCATCCGTCAGCCTCAAACCGAATAGGCGCGCAACTGCGCGATTGAGGGCCGCGCGGCAGGGCCGCCGGTCAACGTGACGCGGATGCGCCCTTCTGCTGCGCTGAAGCTGTCCTTCTCGTAGACAGGCTCGTTCCAGCCACCCCCAAGGACCGTCGCCCCGCCGGCCGTCAGGGCTTCCCAAGAGTCATCGCCCGCGTCGACGTGAACGGCAACCGTCGAGCCTGCCGGCATCAGGGCAGCGAAGATCGCGCGGATATCGACATCGGCTCCCATCGTGAAAAGGCGCGTGACGTAGGTCCCGGTGGTGCGAATGCGGCCACCAATCATCGTGGTTCCGGGATACAGGATCGGCGACAGCGTCTCTGTTCCTGTCATCACCGCGCGGAGCGTCACCTCCTCAGAAAGGAACTCGGTGAACTCGCGCCCCTGACCGGGAGCCAGCGGGATGACCTGGCCGCCGGCCCGCACGATCTCGTAGCGGAAGAGCGTCGCATCGGTCGGCAGCTCGACGGTGCCGCGGACGAGGATGTCGCTGACCGTGTCGAGATCCGCCGTGAGCAGGTCGACCGTCCTGCTCGTGGCCGTAAACTTGGCGCAGACGATCTGGAAGAAGAGGTCCGAATCCTGGTGAGCCGTCCAGGTGAGCCGGTTCGCCGAGGTGAGCATGACGCCGACTGTGTAGGGCTGTGACGACACGCGCGTCTGCGAGACGGTCTCGATATCCCCCAGCTTGGCGCCGGCGATCGCGTGGTCCCCGTCAGCGGTCAGGACGACGAAGCAGAACTCGCGATCGGCCGGCAGGAAGACGGGGTAGCCGAACCTCACCTCGACGATTTCACCGACCACCACGGGCTGCATGTTGACGAAGGCCTCTGCCAGCACCTCGTTCGTCGGATAGCCGTTCTGCACCCTCGCGAGCTGGACGCGGACAGCATTGGTCCGGTCACCGATCGCCGTGAACTTGATGTTGACGCCGATGACGTGGCGCTGCGACGGGAGCGTGAAGGTCTGGGCGAGCGGATCGTTGCCGCCACCATCTCCGCCGCCGCCACCGCCGCCTTCCGGCCAGACCGGATTGCTCTGCTGCTGGACGATGATCTGGTTGATGATCGTCTCGTTGACCACGATCACAGGGGCAGGTATCGGCGCGGCCCGCGCGATGAGCGTGACACGCCGCATGGTCGTGACGTCGATCGTGCCGTCGCCAACGAAGATCGCCTGAGCGAAGCTGTCGGCCATGCCGGTGGCGCGGACCAGGCTGCGACCCACAGGCACGCCGGCAGGGATCGTGATCGTCAGCTCGATCTCGCCCTCACCGTCCGCCGTCTGCGTCCCGGCCGGCTTCACATCGATGCCGGCGAAGGTGAGCGTCGCGAGGTTCTCGCCGACGCCGAAGCCCTCGAGCTTTACGTCGACGTTGATCGACCGCAGGGTCGTCGCGGCCTCGCGCCGGATCTGCGTTACCTCATTGATCGTCGTCTGTCCCGGAGGCTCCTCGGGCGACGCGGCGAATTCGCGCGTGACGTCGCTGGTCCACTCGGTCGTCTCCGCCGTCCAGAAGTCGACAGCAGGGTTGAGCACCATACCAGCCGGCATGGCGACGAAATTCTGGTACGGGTTGATCTTGAACGACGAAGTCGCGAGATCCTGCCGGACCACGATCTCCTCGACCCACGGCAGAAGCTCGATCGCGTTGGCGGTGCGCTCGATCTGGACCTGGTCGATAGCGAGCTGCAGCACGCCTTGATTGACCGCCGCGGTCTGGGCCTCACCCTGGTCGCGATAGAAGTCATCGACGAAGGAGTCGGTGAAGATGCCCTTCTTCGAGACCGGAGCGAACGCGGTCATCTTGGCTTCGAGGCGCTGGCGCTCGAATTGGTCCAGGACGTCGATCAGGCGCCCGAAGAGCCGACGCTGCTCGTCGGCCGTGAAATTGCGAGTGCCGTTGTTGACGATCAACGGCAGGCTGAGCCAGTCGTTGTGGACCTCCGCGATCTTCAGGAGGCTCGACGGCGCGATGGGTGGCAGGCGGCCACGGCGCGCGCTCACGCCTTTGACGTAGACAGGCCGGCCGCTGATGTCGAAGCAGAGGATGTCGATCCGCGGCAGCTTCGAGGTGTACGAGATCAGCGCCGTGGTGCCATTGACGCCACCTGAGACCTTGACGGTCGTATCGGTGATGTCGGTCGGGGTCACGGCCGAGTTGTAGCGATAGGTCACCGTGTAGGTGGAGCTCGCCGCCGGCTCGGCGCCGCCCGGGGTCCAGGAGACCGAGTCCGCTGACAGCGTGTAGTCCGTGCCACTGACGAAGGTCGTGGCGCCCTGCGTGATCGAGACGATGGACACCACCGACGAGAGGCTCAGCGGGTCAGAGCCGCCCGGGCTGGCGCCGCGCACCACACTCTCCGAGGTCTGCTTGACCACGACCGCGGAGGTCACTCCGGCGATCGGCGGGCGGGAGACCGTGATGACGGTGTCGCCATCGGTCGGCCCGGTGAAGGTGTGCGGCTCCGCCGCAATGGCTTCGAGGTCCGGCTCTTCCGGCTGCGCATGACGGAGGGCCGTCTCGCGGATGCGCTTGTACCCCTTGATGTTGGCGGTGCCGGCGGCAATCGAGAACACCTGCGATCCGGCCAGATCGCCGAGGGCGAAGACCTCGCAGCCGTCGACGATGTAGTTGCCGCCGTAGTCGAAATCGTAGACCGCGAGGAGCTGCTGCACGTTCGACAGCGCCGGCGGCGGCATCTGGCTCAGCGGGGCGCCATCCTTGATGACGTAGACCGAAAAGAACTCGCCGGGCTCGCCATCGTCGGAAATAGCCCAGGAGAGCGACGAAATGAGCCGGGCGGCGCCGGGCTCGCCTTCAGCCTCATTGCCGGGATGAAGACCGAGGAGGTCCGGATCGTCCTCCTCGGTCACCGCGGTCTGCACGAGCCGGACGCCGACCGTGACCTCGCCGGCGGTGAGCACGCCCGAGAACGTCGCCGCGGCGACGGGAAGGGTGTCTCCAAGCACGTAGACCCGGCCGGCGGCCATGGTGACGGTCATCGTCTGTGGGTCGACGGGCTCAGGCGGGTCGCCGGTGACGTCGAGCGTGACCGCGATCTCTCCGCCCTCAACGCGGTCACCGTCCCTGGCGACCATGTTGCCGACGCGCTGGGTGCGGCGATGCGCGATCGTCATGGCGTCGTTCATCTCGGTCGCCTGCGCGAGGCGATCCTCGCGGAAGACGACGTCTGACCACGACTCCTTGGCGACTGCCCTGTCGTAGGCGTCGTCAATCCCAGAAGGGTGCTCGAAAGGCATGAATGCTCCTAGAACCGGAGGGCGACGCTCACGCGCTCGCGCACAGTTCGTCCGAATTCGATATTGACTTGCGTCTCCGCCAACGGCGGGGACGCGGAAACCAGGGCGCCCGGAGGCAGCCAAAGCGCCCCGGGTGGATAGCCGGACGATGGCTCACCGCGGACCATGAAGGACACGCTGGCGGCTGTATGGCCGTAGCCATCGCCGAAGCCTGTGAGCGCCTCGATGTAGAGGATCGTCGCGCCAGAAGCGGCGGGGGTGAACCCCGTGCCGCCAATGGTGTATGTGCCGCTCGCGCCCTGCGTTACGGGGTGGCAAGCGCGGGCGCGTCGGTAGCCGATGACGTCGCCGTCGGCATCCTTGAAGGCGACCCATGCTGTTCCGATGTCGAGCGCCTCGAGCATCGCCACCGATCTGGCTCTGGCCGCGCTATCCGTCCAGGGCGCAGCCGGCCAAGGGAAGGCGCCCCATCCAAGAGGCTCGCTCCCGGCCGGTGGCAGATAGACCTCGAGATCTTCGAGCTCATCGTCCGTCAGAGCGTGGTCGACTGAGTACGAACGACCATAGGACCACTTTGCCTGCCCGCCCGGTAGGCGAACGCCGGAATATCCGCCCCAGATCGAGTCTCCCCAGCGCTTCCATCCGAATTCAAGGTTGCGGACGTCGTAGCCGTGGTATCCGCGCCAAAAGTACGATCGAACCGGAACGGAGAGCTGCGCCACACCCTCGATGCGGCCGAGGTCGATCTCGTCGTCTCGGACCCTGTCGAGAGCGAGCTGGAAGAGGTTCCAGCGCCAGCGGCGGATCGACGGGTCCTCGATCTCACCCTCGTAGCCGATCCAGCCCAAGGCCTGGGCAACGGCGGCCGGGGTTCCTCGAATCCGCTGCCAATCGATGCCATCCTCGATCAGTTCGTAGAGGTTTGGCAGGTAGGGTGTCAGCTCGCCGAGGCCGTACTCGTAAATCAGGTACGGCAGATATGACGGGGGTGGGTTTCGCAGCTTGATGCCGCGAAGCTCCACAACGGCCTCGTCGATATCCGGGCCCAACGCCGTCGCCAGCGAGAGCGCGATTTCGAGGGGGCGGGCGTTATCCGGCAGGAGATGTGGGTCTCGAGCCATCAGTACGCGCGGCCCCGATTATTCAGGGTGATCGTCCCGATCGAGATGGCGTTCTGCGGTGCCGCGATGATCGGTGACGCCGGCGTAAGAGAGACCGCGCGCTGCACGCCAGGCACCATGAGGCGCCCGCTGACCCACTCTGGGACCAGATCAAAGCCAAGGCCGGCCTCTGTGACCCAAGCTGTGCGCAGCGACGCCGCGAGCGGCGACTCCACGCCCTCCGCCGGTGGCGTTAGAAGCGCATCAGAGGCCTCCGGCAGCAGCCAGATATCCGCGACCACGTTGACAGTCTGGAACACGGCCGAGCTCACGACGATCGTGTCGCTGACCATGATCTTGTCGGGCGCACTGACCGCTTCCCTGACGATGCTGAGCAGATCAGCGTCGGCCATGCCGTTGCCGTCGGTCGAATAGACCGCGATCTTGACGGTCGGGCGCGTGCCTTCGCGGTAGACTTCCGCATCAGCGACACGGATGCTCGAGTCGAGGGCGATCTTGCGGTATCGAGCCTTCGTTCCGCCGGGAGACCGACCCTGAATTGCCAGGATCACTCGAAGCTTGAGGCGGTCATCATCCTCGCCCGTCATCCTGACGACGTCATAAAAGACGGCAAGATTGTCGAGGTCCGTGCCCGTCGCGTACTTCAGCAGGTTGGCCCTCGCCGCGTCGTTCACGCGGGCCCGGATCTGGGCCTCGCGAGCGGCGCACACCTGGATGTTCTTCGTCGTCGGCTCACTCTCGAGACCGACGATCCCGACCATAGAGGGCATGCGCCCCTCGAAGTCCGTGATCATATCGTCGATGATGCTTTCGACCTGAACCTCCTCGACGACCTGAGGCGCCGGGAAGCCGGCGAGGTCGTAGGCGGTCGTATCGGCCATCAGAGTGCTCCGGTGTCTTCGATCGCAGTGAAGCGGTCGCCGGCGTTGGTAATGACGATCTTCTTCTTGCCTTCGACGGTGAAGTCGCCGAGGTGGCCGCGGGGCATGTATTCCCCCTCCAACCGGCATAGGAACTCGCCTTGGCGATTTGCTTCCAGCGGAACGGCCCGGGTGACCCGAAACCGCGGCTCAACTGGCAGGCCATTCTTCTGGCGCAGCGTGAGTGCGATGAAGATCAGATTCAGGAATTTGACGAGAGTGACCTGATTCAGCGGCTCTCCGAGCAAACGAAAGCCCGGAAAGCCGTACCACTCACGGAAAAGTCTCTCGGCAATGTTGGTGGTCAGGATGTCGCCAACGCTCTGAACGACGTGATCGAATCCGAAGATCAATCGGCCGGTCTCGCGGCTCATTCCGACGGACGACATGCGTCAGCCCTTCTTCTGCTTCTCTGCCCGCTCGACAAACGGGGTGATGGCGCCGACGCGCAGCTCGTGCTCAGCCTGGCTGGCGGTCAGGTGGATCGGCAGCTTGCGGATGCGCTGGCCGGCGACATGCGTCGCCTTCGGGTCGGTCGGCATGTAGGGTTTCTTGTCCATCTTCGTCTCCTCAATCGCAGTCCCAGGCGGATTGCCCGGAGATGATCACCGCTCCGCATGCGGTCGCGTCGCCGGTTCTCGCGATCGGCAGACCCTCGCATTGCCACCGGCTGGACCCGGCAACGATTGGATTGGGTCCATGGATGGGGCAGGCGTATATGTCGCCCTGTCGAGCAATCTTGGGGCCCATGCAGGTCCAGTAGCTGGCCGCCGAAATGATCGAGCCGCCGTGTGATCCGGCGTCCCCCAAGCGGGCAATGAAAGGCACGGCTACTTCAGGTGGCCGCCGCCGGCGGTGAGCTCGACCGACCGGCCGCCGATCAGGATCGTGACCTTCTCGTCGGTCACGTCGAACTTAGCCCCACCAACCTCGGCTATTACCTGCTTGCCGCGGATCGCGGCCGTGACCGAGCCGAAGGTCAGGACGTGCTCATCGCCCTTCTCGGAGGGTGACGGGTTCTCGTTGTCCCAGGTGCGCGGAACAGCCACGGACTGACGCATGTTGCCGTTATCCGACATCAACGCGAAGGGCTGACCGACGCTGGGCGGGGTGTGGATCTTCAAGGCGCCCGCTGTCTGGCTGTACGGCACCCATGGTGAAAGGAATGGGTCGCTGTCATCGGAGCCGAGGCGGAGGCGAACCTCCTTCCTCTTCGCATCGACCTGCGCCACCGTCCCGAACCGAACCATGTTCGAGATGCGCGTCTCGATCTTGGCGATCCGGTTGATGATCTCGGAGATCGTCCTCATTCCGCGGTGTCCTCGTCGCCCGGATGGAGGGTGCCCGGCGATACGACGGTCTCAATCGTCGAAGGATATGTGGTCACCTCCGCAAGTTCTGCCGGCTCGGGATCTCCGGCGACCGGCGGCTCGACTGGCCCGAGGCCGCCCGCGACCACAGCGCGGCGGCTCAATCCAAGGAGTGCCATGGCCTGGCGCCACGTCGACAGCTCTCCAGGCTTCTCGATCGCATATTTGATCAGGTCAGCGAGCACCGTGAGTTCGTCGCCGCCAGCACGAAGTTTCGCGTCAAATCTCGCCCAGAAGCCATTGAGCGGCGCGCCCGGTGCGGGGTCGCTGATTACCCGGCAGGTCAGCGTCACCTCGCGGCAGGGTATGCGCGCGCCGCCCTCGATCTCGATCAGGACCGGTTTGCTGTCGAAGTCGTCGTAGCCGACGACGAGCTCTGTCCACAGCTCCGACCAGTCGTTGTGCTGCGACTGCAAAGCCGAGAGCACCTGGCGCTGCATGAGGTCGAGCGCGATGCCGGCCCCTGAGCGCTGCAGGTTGAGATTTTCCAGCCCATCGACCGCATCGGCGGGCGGGACATAGATCTGGAAGACGAGCTCTGTGGTCGGAGCCTCACGACCGGCGCCCAATGCGTTGCGACCGGTCGGCTTGTTCTTCATGACGCCGGTGTAGACGGCGATCGTCGGCTTGTGGTGCCGAGTGACCGTCTCGATCGGCTCGAGAGGAGCGTTCTCGACGAGATCGCCCGCAAATGTCTGGCCGCGGACGAGTCTGGTGAAGATCACCCTGGACGCGAGAGCGACGATGGTCACGGGCGGACCCTGCCTGGCTTGCAGCGAACGAGAATGCGACCGATCCCGTCGGGCTCGACCGTGGAAACGGCGGCCACAGAGGGATACGGAGAGGATCGTTCGAGAAAATGGATCAGGTCTCCGGAGCGCAACTCGTATGGCACGAGCCTCTCCTGGATGCTGATATGGATCTTCTCGCCGATCACGTCGGATACGTCGGCATCATGGCGGCCGCTATTCCTCGTCTTGAGCACCTTCGGCTCGAAGTCGACGATCGCGGTCAGCTCAAGGGCGGGTCGGGACACATCGGCCCCGACCTTCGAGAATTCGCCGTCGGCGCGCGGCTCCAGCCGAACCCGCTCCCCATAGAGGCCATCGTTCAGCGAGGAAGCGATGGCCTCGTAGGCTGCGAACTTCTGCATGGTGCCGCGCGCTGGCGATCAGGTGCGACGCCCGCGCTGCAGGACGCGCGGTCGCGTGCAGTAGTGCAGCGCATTGGTCTGGAACTCCATCGCGACGCCCTTGCCGTTCTGCATCACGAACTGCTTGGCGTAGAGGCGCTGACCCGGACGGTTGACCGTCTCGATGTAGTCGGCCGGGCCGTAGACCGTCTTGAAGAGACCAGGGACACCGAGCGGGATGAACTTCACCTCGTCGGCGCTGATGTCGACACCCAGGCCGCCGCGATAGTTGACCCAGGTGATGTTGAAGGCGTCGACCGCACCCCAGGCGCCGCCCTGTGGATTGTTCGCCGGCAGGAAGCCATTGCGAAGCTCGCGGACGCCCTCGTAGCCCTTGTAGGTGTCGAGGTAGTTCTTGTGCTTCATCAGGCCGTCGTAGAAGTCGTTGCCGGCCAGCGCGAGGACCCCCGTGAACGGCAGGCCGCCGAGGGCGGCGCCGATGCTGCGCATCAGGTTCGCCGACTTCTGGCGAAGGTCCCCGTCGGCGGGGCTGGCGGCATCGAGCTCCCAATCCACCTCGGCCGGCTGGCTCTCGCCCATTTCGGTGAAGTAGTTGTAGATCACCGAACCGTCGGCATCGAGGAGCTTGCCCTGCGTGACGACCGAGAGGCGATGATACTCCTCGGTCAGCGCGAAGGACTGGCTGTGCGTGGCGGCGCGACGCGCAATCTTGCCCTGGAAGAGCTCGACCTGCTCCTCCGTGCCGAAGGCGCGGACGCCTTGGACCTCGTCGGCCATGATCGCGTCATCCCGCTGGAAGTGCGGGATGCGCAGATCGCGGATGTTCCGACGCCCCTTGCCGACCGTATCGCCGGGCGCGCCACGCGGGCTCGCCGGAACGATGGAGTAGGTGTCGTCGGCGTCCTTCTCGATCGCCACCGAGAGGGTATCCACCGATTCCTCCTGGAAGATGCCCAGCGAGGAGACGAAGGAGGGGACGTAGGCCACCTCGCGCATGGCTTCGGTGAGCGACGTCACCGAGAATGCGTCGTTGTTGAAGATGTCGAACATGGTCGTGCTGCTCCTTGCGTCAGCGAACGATGATGCCGAGGGCCGCGAGATCGGCGTATGCCTTCGCGGTCTGAGCGGCAGTCACGCCGTTCGGCAGGTTGAGCATTTTGCCGTTGACCTCGGCATCACGACGCAGCGCCGTGATCTTCTTGGTCTCGCCGACGCCCGTGACGGCGCCATAGCAGGCGATGGCGCGAACCTTCTCCGAGCCATCGGTGCCCGCCGGGTTCCACGGGACGTACTCGTAGTCGGTGGGCTCGACGCCGATATCGAGGAAGATCTGGTCGCCGGCAGCGAAGTCGGTGGCGCCGTCGGCGACGGTGAACTTCACCTCCTTGTCGAAGGCGGTCCCGACCGCGCCGACACCGACGACCTTGCCGGTCGGGTCCTCCACCTGGAACGCCGCAGTCGCGCCGGAGCCGGTCATGGTGACGACGTATCGCCCGGTCTTCACCGAGGAGTTGACGGCGGGGCTGGCGAAGGTCAGGACGCCGTTACCGGAGCCTGTGCGGGACTGCGCTGTGGTGACGTCGGCGGCGACAGCCTTACCGCCGAGCAAGTTGGCAGGGATGACGGTCTGCGAAGCTGCGATCTTCACCGCATCGCGCGAGCGATGCCACCCGGACTCGCTCATGATGAACTCGACCGGGTGGATACCTTCCGTGAGGACGGTCATGGACTATTCTCCTTGTCGATCGAGAGATCAGTTGCGGGCGCCGGGGCCGAGGCCCTTGTTGGCGGCGGCGACGGCCTTGCCCCAGCCGGCCTTGGCGGTGGCCTTCGTGCCGGAACCATTGCCCGTGTCGACGTAGCCCTCGCCGCCCACAGCCGCTTTCCGCTGCTCGTAGGTCTGGCTCTCGGACTTCTTGTCGTCGGCCTTCGGCTCCGCCACGGCCGGGCCGGCAGCGGCAAGCATCTCCTTCGCATCCTCGACCGAGGTTTCGGTCTTGTAGGCGAGGTGAGACGCCAGCTTCGGATTAGCCTTGGCCTCATCACTCGTCATGATCGACGAGATGCGCGTCGCAGCCGCCTCTCGGCCCGCGCGCTCGCCAGCGACACGGCCATCCTCACGAGCCGCAGCAACAGCGCGGTCGTGATCTTCCCTGGTGACATCCGTCATCCCGGTCTTCCTCATGAAACGGCCGGGATACCGGCCTCGGTTGATGGAGCCGACGACATCGCTCAGCGAGCCCATGCGGTCGGCCAGCTTCTCCTCGATCGCGGGGCGCGCCCCGGTGCGAGGATTGAAGGCGGAAAACATCCGGGCCTCAGTGGCGAGGGCCAGATCCGCCGTCAGTGCGGGGCGCCCCGTCGAAACTTCACGCGCGAACATCAGGCGGAGGTCGTCGACCTCCTGCTGAATGGAGGCGCGGACGTCCGCGGGGAGCGGGGCGAAGGGATGACCGTCGACCTTGTTGCGGCCTGACGAGATCACCGAGATGTCGATGCCGATGCGCTCGAGGAGCTTCGAGACATCCATGTGCATCGTGTAGACGCCGATTGAACCGACCTGCGAAAGATCGTTGTCGAGGACGATCTCTCCGGCCTGAGCAGCGAGCCAGTAGCCGCCGGAAGCAGCAATTGAGCCGACCAAGGCAGTCACCGGCTTCGCTGCTCGAGCGGCGCGGATGGCTGCGCTGGGAGCAATGATTCCGTCGGCATTACCGCCGGGAGAGCTGATGGCGAGCACGATGCCGCGGATCGCCGGATCAGCCGCAGCGCGGTTCACCTCGCGCGTCAGAGCGGGATAGCTGGTGTATCCCGAGCCCTCACCGATGAAGTCGTACCGATTGATCAGGGCGCCGGAGACGGGGATGACGGCCACACCGTCGACTACCCGATACCGCGCGACATCGGAGACCGGACGACCCAGGTTGGCGTTGAACTCCCGCTCGGCAGTGACCCACGCATCATGCAGCTCCAGCGCATGCGCGTCGGCGATCAACTGCGGGCGCGCGGCAAGGACCGCCGGCCAGGAAATGGCCGTCGGCTGCAGGTTGGTGTCCATGCTCAGATCCCGAAAGGTGGCCTGCGCCGGCCGCCGCCGAGCGTGATGGCGAAGTGGGCCGCCTTACCCGATAGGGCCGCGCAATCGCCGGCGACCTCGTTGCGGTAGTCCCGTAGCGACTGGATGTTCGACTGGTGGAACCAGGTCGATCGATCGCGAAACTCGATCTTCTGGACTGATCCGCCCGTGGAAAGGGCGAGCAGCATGGCGTCGAGCTTGTCGACGAGCGCGCAGGGATCGGTTTTCCGAAGCGCGATCAGGATCTCTGCCTGCTCGAGCGACAGCATGGCGATCAGTCGTCCGCGCCTTCGTCGAACTTGACGATCTTGGCGCCCTCATTGGAGGCGGGGCCGGCCGGAACAGTCGCACCATCAACGACGCGCTTCCTTGCCACCAGCGGCTTGGCGTCTTCCCGCTTGGAGAACACGCTGGCCTTGTCCCGATCCCAGACCCACCCGCCACCGCCCGGAGCCAGCTTGAACCACGAGGGCCCCTCGCCGGCCGCGCCGGCGCGCTCGATGATCCAGCCGCGCAGGGTGAGGCCGTCGGTCTCGCCGCTTTCGGTAGCGGCCGTCGCGGGATCCTGAGATGCCGGATCGGTGGCGGCCGCCCCTGGTGCAGGAGCCTTACCGGGGACAGCCTTTGTCTTCGTGGTCTGGTTCGCCATAGCGGCCTCTCAGTTGTCAGGAGTGAAGGAGGGGTTGTCCGTCTTGTCGTCGTCCGCCCCCTGCTCGGATCGCTTGAATTCGGCAGCGCGTTCCTCGACCGGCTTGTGCGGGTCAGGCAGGCCCAAACTGAGGGCCAGGTCCTTCTCGCGCTTGCGCTGCTTCATGTCGTCTCGCCAGTCGCGGCCGTATTTGGCGGAGACAGCCTCCAGCGTTGTCGCCCCGACCTTCAGCAAGGTCTCGTCGGCACGCGCTGTTTTGAGATCGTCAGCCTGAGGTGCGGCCGGGCCGTTCCACCACGCAGAGCAGGCAGCGCCCTTGTTCTTCAGGAAGCCATCGAGCCCATTGTCGAACTCGATGCGCCCCTCGCCGATCTCCTCCCCGAGCCAGGCCTCATAGATGCTCTGGCAGAAGACGCCGGCGATGTTCTGACGGCGTTGGAGGACGATCGGCCACATGGTCGCAGTGCCGATGCGAACCGAGGAGTAGGTGGCGCCCCGGTAGTCTCCGGATGCCTCCTCGTAGGTGACGCCGGCGCAGCGCGCGATCTCGCGCAGAAGCCAGCCGGCGAAGTTGTCGTAATTCTCCGAGGGGTGCTTGGCCTCGTGAAACTCGAGCTCGTCGTTCGGGAAGAGGTGAGCAACGCGGCCGTGCTGATGCAGGTTCAGCTTGGCCGACTCATACCAATCGCCCCGCACATCGACGAACTGGTCGATGTTCATCGTCTTGTCCTGCCCCTGCCCCTGCTCGTCCTCGGTCATCAGGCCGGAAAAGGCCTGGAGTCCCGGCGTGTTGTTCCGAATTGTGGCCGCGAACATCGTCTGCAGCAGCGTGGCCGAAAGCGTCGCATCGGCGAGCTGCTCGACCTGGGCGCAGACCTTGAGCACAGGCGCGAGCGGTGTGATTCCGCGCACGCCGAGCACCATCGGATCGAAGACGTGGACGACACCCTGACGGCCGTCGGCGTCCCGGGCCTGGAACTCTCGATCGACCGCATACCCGTGCTGGTCAACCATCCGGATGATGTACGACAGCGCGGCCCCGTATTGGTCCATCCGAACGCCATGCTTGGTCCGATTGAAGGCGTCCGTCGCCGTTTCGGATAGCCGCGAAGGCGGCAGCAGCAGCACCTTGGTCAGGCCACCATGCTGGTCGCGGCGGAACATCGGCAGGCGTGCGAGGATCTCGCCGAAATAGAGGTAGCTCTTGTAGGCGGCGATCTGCTGCTGCGCGAACGTCATGCGAGCGCCGGCGTCGCACTCGCGGGCGCTCGATGACCAAACCTTGAACCTGGTCTCGACCTTGGTCGACCACTCCTCGGCTTTCTTCTCGGACCAGCCAAGCAGCTCGCGCTCCGGGCGCGCGGCGAGGTTCAGCCCGTTTCCGACAACGGAGGCGACACTGGCGTCAACAACGCCGCTGATGAACCCAGAGTTCTGGATGCGATCAATCGCGTGGGACGTCGCGAGCTGCCAGGCCGCTCGGATGTCGTCGGACTGCTCACGCAGAGCTGGCCTCGCCATGCCGCCAAGAAAACTCGAGGCTGCGGCGCCGCGGAAGTATGCCGCGTCGCGCCGGCGCTCCATCGGCGGCCCGCCGTTGTGTCCGATGAGGGCGCGGCCGGCGCCCTTGATGCGATCAACCAAATTCACGAGTTCAGCCTGCCGATCTTCTTCTTGCGCTCCTCGCGAACGGTGTCCTTCGAGGGTGCAGAGGTCCGAATGAGCTCCACCTGACGATCGTCGAAGCGGAAGGTGCAGACGGCGCGCACGGCCAGGCCGTAGACGACGCAATCGAGGGCCTCGGCAGCTCGGTAGCCGATCCGCTCGAAGGTGATGACAGGGCGCCCCTTGACGTAGTCGACCTTGCGGCGCTCCGCGGTGAACTGCTTGAACCACTCCTCGTCGAGCTCGTCGGAGAAGCGGAATCCGTTGATGCCGTCCTTTGGGATCGACATCGACGTCAGGATGTCGCCCTTGACCGTGTCGACGCCGATGAGGGCGAGCTGGCCGCCATGCTTGCGGGCCCGCCGAGACGTCGAGAACTGCCAGGGCTTGTGCGGCCCGCCGCGCCCCTTGATCGCGTAAATCCGGCGGTGCGAGCGTGGGCCGCAGAATTCGTAGACGTAGCCCGTCATGTTGCCGTCGCCGGAGTCGACGGCGGCAGCCTCGATCCCGATCTGGCCTCCGAACGGGTGCTTCCATGTCGTCTGCAGGAAGGCGTCGAGCCGATCCCAAGTGACCGCGACCGTGGGCAAGCCGCGGATCACGATATGCCCCAGGATGAAGCGCGATTGCCTCGAGTATCCGATCAATGCCGCCTCGAGGCGGTCAGGCTGAACATCGACGCCGGCGGTGAGGTAGAGCACCTCCCGAGGGATGTCCTGACGCCACTCCTGTTCGACCTCGTCCCACGAGATGCCGAACGGCTCCCGGCGCGCCAGCAGGGAGCTCTCGTCGATGACATCGACGGTCTGATCCCACGGCAGGCCAAGCACGGTGTTCCAGAACACCTGCATCTTGGCCGGGCCGTCGCGCTTGGCCTCGCGAAACTCCTTCGCCAGGATCGCCCAGGCCGCGCCAGGCTGCAGGGAGACCAGCGCGTTGAGGCGGAAGCCGGCGTGGTCCTTGACCTCCGGCTTGGTGATCCGGAAGTCGCCCTCCCCCACCATCCAGGGCTTGTGACGCTCCTCGATGATGCAGCCCTTGTCGGGGCAGACGGCAACGACGTTGGAGGGGTCGTCACGATTGATGTGCTCCCAGAGGAGCTCGAAGCGGTGGCCGCATCCCGGACAGGGGACCTCGAAGACCCGCTGATCGCTGTTCTCGTAGCTCTGGCAGATGAACGACGTCGCCTTATCGACGGGCGTCGAACCCATGACGTGCTTCCGGTCCGCAAAGGACTCGGTGCGCTTCTTACCGATCGCAATCGGGTCACCTTCCTTGGTGACCTCGTAGCGATCAGTCTCGTCGAAATAGACCTTGCGGGCCGTCAGTCGCGCCAGGTTGCGCGGCGCGCGGGCGGAGCGAACCTTTAGCGTACCGCCGCCAGGGAACTTGCGGTTCCGGAGGGTCTCGCCGTTCGCGTAGCGGCCCGACGTCATCAGGTGAGAGACCGCCGGCGACTCTGTGAAGGTCGGCTCGATCTCGTCCTTTACCGTCTCGTCAGCATCGTCATCCGTGGGGGTGACGAAGATCACCGACGTCGGGTCGTTGACCATGTCGGCGGCGAACGCCGAGCAGAGCAGGCGGGTGTAGCCGATGCGGGTCGGCTTCTGAACCGTCACCTCCGGGATCGTCGGATCACCGATCGCGTCCAGGATGAGGCGCTGGTATTTCCAGGGCCGGTACTTTCCCGAAACCGCCGACGTCGACGGCAAGCGGACGTTTTCCTGCACCCAGCGCGAATACTGGATCGCCTCAGGCGGGGTTACACCGCGCGAGAACGCGCCATAGGCGCCGTTAAGAGCGGCGCTTGGCACGCGGTTTAGAATCCTTGACGCCTTGCGGTCGGCCCCGATTGGTCGGGATCTTCACCTCGGTCAGCTTAGGCTTCGCCTTAACCGGCTGATCGCTCGTAAATTCGGCGCCACCCGCTGAGCCAAGCACCTGCAGGGCCGCCACCTCCTCCGCGATCGCTTCGAGCATCTCGCGGTTGAGCGTGGCGATCTCGGTCCGATCGTGCGCAGTCAGGTGCGGCACCTTCGCGCCGATCCGGCTCGTTTGCGCCAGACCTTGCGCCCGCACGATCTGGGCGACCTTGGCCCAGCCATCCGTCACATCCGACAGCGGCACATATTCGCCGCGGGCGCGAGCCAGGCGGAGCTCGACTTCCTGCGCCTGAAGCTTCGCGAGATTGGCTCGCTCGGTGGTGAGTGTGTCGCGCTCCCCGCCGCCCGCCTTACCTATAGCGCTAGCGCGCAGATGGTCATGGTAGCGATGGATGCTCTCAACGAACTTGAGCAGCCCCTTCTTCGACCCGGGAACGAAGATGCGGCGCGCCACGAAGTCGCGCACGCCGCGGGTGCTCATATTCGTGAAGGCGGCCATGAACTGGTGAGAGACCTCGGCCGGTAGCCCGGCGAGGAGCTCTCGATCCGCCGCTGATGACATGGTGCCTCTAGGCAAAGACAGAGCTGATGTGCCGCAGAACACGAGCCTCGAGGTCGGTGTTCGCGAGGCGTACTGCGCCCTGATAGGTCGGTTGGTTCCGGCGCCGGAGCTCGTTCGGGAGAACCGGACCCCAGAGTCGGACGATCGGATACTTCTTGGCGCCAGGCATACGAGCGAAAATGTCGCCGCCGTAACGCCGAATGATGAAGCTGCTCGGATAGGTGTGCGACCGCCAGTCGCCGGCAGACGCACCCGCCGCCGAGTGCGACCAAGATCGATGCGTCTCCTTGCCCAGAGGGATCGCGGCGTCGCGGACGTCAACCGAAGCCTCCATCCGGCCTCCGCCGGCGAAGCTGGTCTTCGTCACCCTCGCCACGCGGCCCGGGCTGAGTTTCGTCTGCGCCGCCATCAGCCTCACGGCCTGGCGCTCCTGCAGACGAATATGTTCGTTCAACCCACGCGCCGCGGCAGCGCGGATCGCGCCGCCCTCGAGCTTCGCCGCGACGGTGCGCAGCGTCGAGACGCGCGCTTGCGCGGTAAATCCGCTCATCGGTTCCTCGTGGGGTCAGCGCCTCTCGCCGCGGGGTGCGGGCTTGGGGATCGCGAAAGCAGCGCGACGCTGATCAGGTCGACGACGGCGACCGGGTATCGGTGGAAAGGGGCCCAATCACCTTCTCCAACCACCGTCGTCTACTCGTTGCCCATTCGGGCGAATTGGCTTGGGGGCTCGCAGACCCCCGACGTCGTTTGCGCCCCGACGCCGTACAGCGGGCTCGTTTGCCTCGGCTTCGATTGGCTACGAGAGCGACCGGCTTTCTGCTCTCGATTGCGATCCGGACGCTCGGCCCTCCGGTGCTCGCCTTCATGGTCGGGGTGAGGGTTGTGCCTTGCCCTCGTGCCGAGTGAGCAGCCGGCTAGTGCCGGCGGACCTCACCCCTGGTTCAGATCGTCAGCGAGGCCAGGTGTCTAATCTGGCTGGAAACTGCACGGGGCCTTTATCGCTTGCAGCAGTTTTCCACTCGGGGCCGTTCCGATTGCGCCGCGAGGGCGCTGCCCGCTGATCCGTGACACGGCACCGCCTGTCTGTGACATGGATGCCGGAATTCGTGACGCAGCCTTCGCGTGTAGACGATAATCTATCTATCTGAGCTTGGGATCAGGTCTCGGGACGGAGGGCGGCTGGGGCCGCCCCTCGCTCTCAACTGCTCGTCTACCGCGCTCTCAGAGATGTTGTTTCACACACCCCGAGGCTGCTGGACGCGAGAATTGCCGAATTTCTCCTCACAGCGCAAGACCCTCGCCGTAAAATTACGTCACAACCGCCATAGCGCGGCGGTGGTCAAAGGCCTGAAAGAGCTGGTCGTATAGGCACTTGCTCAGGTCTGAAATTTTTTCTTTTCCGACGCGCTTTTGTCTTGACAGATTTCGGGCGTCGACCGGGTTTCCGGCCCATACGCGGTCCTCGTCGAAGCAGGCCGAGCCGGCGCGCCGCATGTCCCGCAATGTGAAGTAGAGCCGGTTTGAGCCTTCCCGAGACGCCTCCACGAGACCGCGGCTCCGCATGATCTCCAGGAGCTCTGGACGTGAGATCTCGCCGCGCTCCGCAACGATCATGCGAATAGCGTCACTGCGGCTCGGCGGCTTCAGCCGCGCCCGAATGCGTTCAACCGTCATGTGCGCTGAGTTCCCAAGCCCGACGCGATTTCAAGAACTTAGCAGGTCGCGATCTCGATCGAAATGGGAATTTTGAGCTCTGGGGAGGAGGTTTCTTAGGAATTTTTCACGCGGCGATGAAGGGCGAGCCGCGGCGCGCCTCGCCCGCAGGCCGAAAAACACGGTCCCTACAATGGTTTAGGCCAAAGCCACGCCCAGAGCGTAATAGGACGGCTTTCCTTTGCTGCCCCGCTAGGTAGGCAAGGGCTTGGGCCAGCGCCCGCCCTTGGGCTTCCTGCGGGCTCTATGCCCTGCCCTGACGATCATCGATTCGCATGGGCCTGATGCCGGATGCCCTGACCGGGCAAGGCGAGCTAACCGGGCCAGCCTGCTCAGCCCATGGCCTCGCCCTGCCCATGACCGCATGCATGACTGACCATGCGCCCGGCCCTATGCCTTGCCCTGCCATTGATGGGCCGAGCCTGCCTTGCCCTGCCTGACCTGGACTCGCTTTGCCCTGCCCATCACATGAAAATAATTACGCTCAGAACGTAGAAAACTATTGACGCGCTTACGTCCCGCGCGTAATCTCTACACATGGATAGAGGCAATCGTGTCTCACCAAAAAAGGACCGGATCGATGACCAATCCCATTCTCAACATCAGCACTCAGAAGGTAGGCGGCTTGCGCTTCGTCCGCATCGGTCGGCTCTCCCTTTCCTTCTGCCTGACGCGCAAGCCGGTTGCCCGGCCGGTCAAGTTGACCGCAAAGCCCATGGTCGAGCGGGCCGGCGATGCCTTCTACCCTGTGGTCAGGCTCTACCGGGATGGGAAGCTCGCCACGATCAAGGCCGGCCCGGTTCACCATGCCAGCCCGGCCGATGCCCTCGCCCATGCCCGCGCGGCCATTGCGCGGTGCGGCCTCACCCTCGCCCGCTGACTTTTCCGCCTTGCCGGCCCTAACGGGCCGGTAATGGGAAGCGCCAGCTTCACCCCGGGCCAATCGTGGCCCATGCCTAAAAAGGAGACCTGACCATGTCCAAGCATCAGGAACGGGCCATCGCACACGCCGCGCGGATCGAGCGCGAAAAGGAGCGCCGCCGCATCCGCCGCGATGGCCGCATGCGAAAGCAAATCTGCGCCATCTGGGCTTGATCGATGGCCCTCGCCTTCGATACCCTCGGCTACGCAAAGGCCCTCCGAGATCGCGGCATCAAAGCCGCCGACGCGGAAGCCATGGCGGAAGCCGCCCGGGACTTCATCATGCGCGAGATCGCCACACGCGAAGATCTTCGGCAGGCGCTGGAAACCCAGACGCTGCGCCTAACGGTTCGCATGGGTGCCATGATGGGCGCGACCGCCGGCTTGCTCTTCGCCGCGCTGCGCTTCCTTCCCCACTGATACGGCGCGCGGCTTAGGCCGCGCCTCCCCATCCCATCCGATCAATCGACGCGCTCGCCGATGGCTAGAGCGCGAACGGGAAAGCATGCCCAATGCCGAACTATTCCGACAATGCCCCTCAGGGTTACGGCGGCGACTGGTCACGCGGCGCGCCGCTTGGGCGCGGCACGAAAGCGCCAGAGCACCGCACGGCAGCCGAGCTTGAAGCCGAATTCATCCGCCTGTCGCAGCGCATCAGCGTTTGCCTGCGCCTCAAAGAGGCCCGGCCGTCGGAGGGTTACAAGGCCCGCTACTGGCAGGAAGAGGCGGACGAATGCAAGGCGGAGCGGGAGACGATCCGCGCGCTGATCAAGGCAGCCGGCGAGCGCGCCGCCTATTCCCCTAAGGTGACGCTGCAGCGCATCCGGCTCGACTCCGGAGGCTATGACCACTGCGGCGCTTATTGGGGCCATGGTCAGCCGCTGTTCTGGGCTGCGACCGATGATGGCGAGCTGGACGCGACCTTTCGCGCCTCTAACCGCGACGCGGCCAAGGCGCACGTCCGGACGCTCATTCCCGCCGCTCGCTTCTATCGGTGACGCCATGGGCACGAAACGCGAAACCATCGTCTGTTTCCGAACCGACAAGCGCGGCGACCACAAAGGAGACGTAACCGCCGTCTTTCCGTTCGAAGATGAGGGGCGCGGCCTCATGGCCTGCTATGCCCATATCGGCCAGCATTCCACCTGCGATGCCGGATGGGTGACGGGCAACACGCGGCCCGCCACGGCGGAGGAATATGCGGACCTGAAGCGCGAGCTTGAAAGCGCGCCCTATCGCTATCGGCTCGCGATCCGCGACCGCTTCCCCTCCTACCGCACGCGGAGGGCAGCACGGTGACCCGCCGCACCATCAAATGCGACACTCTGGCGCAATTTCTCGATTGCTGCGCCGGCCTCACCGAACGCGGGCACGGCTTCGAAGCCGACGCCGCGACCCTGCAAATTCACCTGACCGGGGCCTTCTGAAATGGAAACGATCATCCGCAACGGGTGCGCCTATCGTGTCGAGATCGAACATGACGAAGACATGGGCCCGCCTTGGGAAGAACATGACGGCCACGGCATCGTTAGCGCTTGGACGCGGCGCGACAAGGCGCCGGGCGAGGTCATCATTGCCCGCGATGGCGCATCCCGCCGCTACTATGACGTAGCCGAGACGCTGGCGCAGGCGCGGCGCGATGGCTGGGGATTGGGACCGGACGGGTTAGCCGCCCTCGCCTCTCGCCTGGGCCGCTCGCCGACACGGCGCGAGGTCGCGGCGGAGGCCGTGCGACAGGATTGCGACCGCATGCGCCAATGGTGCGCGGATGTCTGGCATTGGTGCGGCGTCATCGTGAAGCAACTTGACGAAGACGGCGAGGAAACCGGCGAAACGCGATCGCTATGGGGCATCGAAAGCGACAGCGGCGATTATCTCGACACGGTTGCAGGTGAGCTTGCCGACGAGATGGAAAGCGAGCGCGCCGACGCCATGGCGGACGATATCGCCGCCAGCCGGCCGGACCTGTCGCCGGAGTCGCGAGCATGACCGAAGGCAATCTTGGGACACCGGCCCCGCAATGGCTTCGCGAGCAATTCGCTTTTGAATGGTGCGCCGACTGCGGCCGCGACCATAGGCACCACACAGCGCTTCCCGTCATGGGAAACTGGTTCGCCCGCTGCGAGCGCGAGCCGATCTTTTGCGAGGCGACAGGCGAGTTGGTCCCCAACCCGGAAGGCTACCTGGAATGATCCGCGCCGCCTTTCTCCTCATCTGCCTGACCGGGCCGGCGCACGCGCCGCCGACTTGGGCCGGCTGGCGCGAATGCCTCACCGACTCCGATTGCGTCGAGCGCACCGCGCTTGCGTGCATCCACGGCGACAAGGCCGCCTGCGCCATCGTCATCGAAGAGCATCGCGAAGCCTGCGCCGATGATCCGGAACACGATGATTGCGCGACGTTTCGCGAATGAGGTTCGCCCCCAATTGAAGCGGGCCGGCGCGCGCGGCAGGTTGGCAGCAGAGCGACCAGCACGGCATCCACCATGACGCGCGGGGCGCGGCGAATGGGACGGGCGACGCCGTGGAGTACGCCGACACATGGCGCGATGCGTGTGACATCTCGAAAGTCGGCCCAGATCATCAGCGCGGCCCGATCACGTCGGATATCGGCCTCCTCATCCGCGACATGGTCGAGGATCGCCCGTTCAAGCTCTTCAAGCTCGACGGCGACACGGTCGAGGAGGGAGGCGACGACGAGGTGACGCTGGTTGATGTCAGCGACGCCAACAATCCGCGCATCCACACCGCAAGCGGTGCCGTCTTCGTCGTCCGCATCGTGCTGGAGAGCTGACCATGGATGAAATTAGCTTCACCACGACCCGACGCGAGCACGATACCGTCATGAAGATCATCGACCGCGCAGAAAAGGCCGGGCTCGTGCGATCGTCTGATGACCGGATGTCCATCAGCATGGACCTCTGCGCGACCCACGCCAACGGCTGCCCGATGGACTTCGACCGCATGCTCGCCGCTGACGACTTCAATTTCGCGCATGATTACTGCGGCATCGCGCGTCACCTGGACCGCAGAACCGGCAAGCTGGGCGGCATGTTCAGACCGCGCTTTGCTAAAGCAGAGGTCCGGTCATGACCTGGGCCCTTCAACCTTGCCAGCAGACCGAAGGCCGCCAGTCGATCATCTGCGACGGCTCCTATGTGCTGGCGCGCATTCCGTCGCCGGTCTGGGACAAGACGCGGCGCGACCTGGACCCGCGCGACCGGCCGGCTGCCGTACTGATGACAGCGGCCCCCGTACTCCGGGCGGCGGTGCAGGGCTTCGTGGATGCCTGCGGCGGCAACCCACCGGACTGGCTCAAGGCAGAATTCGCGGCGGCCGAGCGCGCGTTACAGGAGGCAGGCGGCGAGCTGGTCAACGATCCGGTGCGCGAAGCCCTGGAAGCCGCCGAACACTGGATCGAGGAGCAGGCCTGGAGCCCGATCGCGGAGAATGGCGAGATCTTGCGCACGATCCGCGCGGCGCTCGGGCGGGAGATCTGACGCCATGGCGCTCTTACGCTGATGACCATGCCCCGTTAACCTCCACCCGCGCTGCCTTGAACGGCGGCGGGCCGGCGGGAGACAAAGGGGCATGCTGGAGACGATCCTCAACATCGGGACGCTGGTGTTCCTCGCGATGCTCTACTTCCTGCCGGCGCTGCTGGCGGCGGCGCGCGAGAACCCGCACAAGGTCCCGATATTCATCCTCAACCTCTTCACCGGCTGGACCGGGTTGGGGTGGGTGGCGGCGCTGATCTGGACGTTCATGCCACCAAAGACGAGCTGACCCCACGGGCAATTGTGCCCACCGCAAAAGGAGATACCAGTGACCACGCTCACCGATCACGAGATCGACCAGAACCGCGACCTGATTGCCGCCGACCTGCTGGCGGCGCTGAGCGACGCGCGCACGGCGCTCGTCATGACCATCGCATTCCTCGGTCGCGACCAAGGCACCGATCGAATCGAGAAGACAGTCCAGGACCTCATCACGATCTGCTCCAAAGCTGACAGGTCGGCGATCGAGGTGATCCAGAACGCCACGCATGCCGGTCTTCGCGCCCAGAGCTTCGCCGAGCGAGAACGCGAGCTGCTGGCGGCCAACAACCGTCACCTGGAGGACGCGCGCGCCGCGAGGCGGGAGATCATCCGCCTGCTGGAGCGAGAGCGCGACGCCACCGAGGCCTATGTCGGCCAGTTCATCAGCATGGGCCGGCGCATCCGTTCGCAGCGCGAGGCGCTGAAGGCGATCATCCCCTACGCTGAGAGCCGGGTCGAGGACATGATCGAGAACGACGAGGCCAACAGGGCTGACGGCATCGAGTTCGACCCGCTTCTCAGCGCCAAGGCGGCGGCGGCCGTCGAGGAAGCGAAGCGCATCGCGGGGGTCATCTGATGCCGAAGTTCATCAAGGGACCATACCACATCGACTTCGACGCATCGGAAGATCGGGAGGGCTATATCCCAATCACCTCGCGACCCGGAGCCTGGCACGCATTCGCCAAGGTCATCAAGACGGGGCCGTCCAGCGAGAGCGACGGCAGGGTCAAGGCCACTGCGCGCCTGTTTCTGCAGAGCCCATCCATGTTCGACTTCCTGGTTCGCCATGTTGTCGAGCATGGCAAGCGCGGCGGGCTCTATGACCAGCTCCTGCCGGCAGCTCAGCAGCCCAGCGAAGTCAGCCGAGCCATGGCAATCATCGCCGAGATCGAAGGGAAGCCGCTGTGACCTGGACCCTCATCCTCATTGTCTGGGGTGTCGGCTTAAACCACCCTCCCGCGGTGACATCCGACATGAAGTTCGTCGACGAGGCGTCGTGCCGCTCGGCGGCGGCTCGCGTCCTCCCTGTCGTCAAGAAGGCAACATCATGGACACCTGTCGTCGAATGCATCCAGACCGAAGGGAGGGAGTGACATGCTCGGGCACACCGATAGGGCGACGATCAACCAGCGCCGGCCGATCACGCGGGGCATGCGTGGGCTTCTTGAGAGCTTGACGCGCCTGGACCTGTTCTGGGGTCACCTCGACACAGCAGAGAAGAATCAAATGCGAGCTCTCGCTGATCGAGGCTACGCCGCTCAGGGAGACGACAACTGGTGGGAGATCACCGACGCCGGGCGCGCTGCGCTCGGCGGGTCATTTGATCGTCAAGCGTGTCAGGCCGCGCGATGAGCAGCATCGACATGCACCACACCGAACGCGGATTCTCGAAGGCTGTCTTCAAGGATCGCTATGGCTCCGAATGCAGCCTGCAGAAGTCCTCGCTGGCCGGCGAGCACGCCATCTGGTTTGGCGTGGACAAGCCGTTCCCGCGCTGCGACGGCTGGCCGCGCATGCACCTCACGCAGGAGCAGGTAGGCGAGCTTCTGCCCATCCTTCAGCGCTTCGCCGAGACGGGAGAGCTCATTTGACCAGCATCACACTCTCCCCCGACGCCGGCATCCCGCTCCGCTACCTGAACCGGCACGGCCTGGTCGCCGGCGCGACAGGCAGCGGCAAGACGCGCACCGTGCAAACGATCGTCGAGCAGTGCTCGGCGGTCGGCATCCCGACGCTCATCACCGATGTCAAGGGAGACCTCTCGGGGATCTCGAAGGGCTTCCCCGTGCGCTTCTGGGACCTGTTCGGCGAGGACGGCCTCCCGATGAAGACGTCGGTCCACGAGATGGGCCAGCAGACGCTCGCTCGCCTGCTTGGCCTGAACGCGACGCAGGAAGGCATCATCAACATCTGCTTCCGCTGGTGCGAGGACCGCGAGAGTCCGCTGCACGGGATCAAACTCTTCGACATCAACGACCTGCGGGCAGCGGTCGGCAACCTCCTCGATTACGCCGCCGAAATCCGCGAGAAGCACGGCAACGTCACGGCGGCAAGCGTCGGCGCTATCCAGCGCGCGATCCTCAACATCGAGGGCCAGGGCGCGGACGCCCTGTTCGGCGAACCGGTGCTCGACGTCATGGACCTCCTGCGTGTCGACAAGGATGGCCGCGGCATGGTCAACCTGATCTCGGCCGATCGGCTGCTCGAGTCGCGCTCGCTCTACAGCGGCTTCATGATCTGGCTGTTGATGTCGCTGTTCACGCGCCTGCCGGAGGTCGGTGATGCCGAGAAGCCGAAGCTCGTGGTCATCGTCGACGAGGCTCACATGGTCTTCGCCGACGCGCCGAAGATCCTGATCGAGACCATCGAGCGCATCGTGCGCCTGATCCGCTCTCGCGGGGTTGGCGTCTACTTCGCCAGCCAGAACGCGCTCGACATCCCCGAGAAGGTCGCGGCGCAGCTTGGCAATCGCGTCCAGCACGCCATGCGCGCCTTCACCCCGAACGAGCACCGGGCTGTCAAGGCGGTCGCCAAGACATTCCGTCAGAACACGGGCGTCGACACCGAGAAGGCTATGACCGAGATGGGAACTGGCGAGGCGCTCGTCTCAGTGATCGGCGACGGCGGCGTTCCGACTCCCGTCGTCAGGACCAGGATCAACCTGCCCTCCTCTCAGCTCGAGCCGATCGACATGCTGGAGCGCATCGCGCTCATCAGGCGCGACCCGCTGCGGCACCAGTACGGCAAGCTGTACCCGACGGACCAGGACGCCTATGTCGCCTTCACCGCCCGACTTGCCGCCGAGGCCAACGCTGAGCACGCCGCGCGCCGCGATCGGCCGAGCTGGCGCGACGAGACCATGGGAGCATCCGCGTGAGGTTCGAATACGACAGGATCGACGCGGCGCGCTTCCGGCGCGAGCTTGCTGTCCTCAACATGCAGCCCGGCGCATTCGCTCGCATCTTCGGGGTGAACCTGAACGTCGTAAAGCGCTGGACGCGCGGCGAGCAGGACATTCCGCCGTGGGTCCGCACCGTCACGGCAATGATGATCGACGACGCCGGCATGATCGTGGTTGCGCGCCGCGCTGCCGCGACGGCCATCAAGCTAGACAAGCTGCACCCGGAGCGGGGAGAGTACCCATACCATGCCCGGCGCGAGCTGCCGACGGATCTGGAGGCTGGCGATGACTGATCTCCGCACGACCCGACGGTTCGACCTCGCGGTCGAGGCTGCCGCGATCGCATTTCACGACGAGCTGCGTGACAAGAAGTTCTTGCGTTGGGAAACCAGCACTGAGGAATACCGGAACGGCGTCCGCCAGCTCGTGCGACCGGCGGCTGTCGCTGCGATCGAGGAATTCGCCACGAACTTCGCGCGCTCGGAGGACACGCTCTGCTCGACCTGTGGCGGCGGGCCCAAGGGTGAGTATCACCGGGCCGGGTGCGAACTGCGCTTCGGTCAGAAGGAGACCTAAGCTCCATCGTCACCCTCCCATCGCCGGATGACTAGCGAAGCAAGCGACAGGCGGGCATCATCGTAAGTGTCCTCCAAGCAGCCCGCCAAGGCCTCGGTTTCCGCCACCGCGCGCCGGTACTCGTCCTCGCCTGGAAACAGCGCTGTGCGGACGCCGTGCTTGGGGCGACGCACGCGCTCGAGATGCCCCTCAAGCTCCAGCACCTCCTCGAACGTGGGCCAGCGCGCGCGGATCTCGGCCTTGCAGTCGTTCATGCTGTCGCATCGGCCGCTGAAGCCCGGCATATTTCGGCTCTGATGGTAGGTCAGATGCCAAGACCACTTCGGCGTGCCGGGCGGCACGAAGTTGTCGTGGCTGATATGCGCGACCTTGTCGCCATCGTCGTTCAATACCTGGAAGACGTCATCGCGATCGGGCCATGTCTGCTGCACGCGGAAGCGCTGCTCGGAGATCGTCGTCAAAACGGCAGATCACCCATCTCCGAGTCAGTCGGGCAGCGCATGAAGCGCACGATCGAGCCCTCGTCGAGGATCGAGACGTTTTCGCCCGGGCGAAGCGGCAGACGAAGGAGGCGCCGGTCGGCTGTTCGGCGGTGATGATGCCGAGACACGAGCCTCGGCCGGTCATCGCCGAGCTGCGTGATGATCTCGAAGCGGAACTTTCTGGACTGAGCCATGACGTTCTCCTACCGTGAACGGAGTGAGAACAAACTCGCGTTCAGGGTAGGAGTCAAGAGGCGCTATGAGCGCGCCATCTCAGCGGCGCGGTGGGACGATCCTGGCTGTCCGATCAGGCGGTAGGCCTCGGACATCGCCGCGCACCACCGGCGCTCCTTGTCGTTGGTCTTGTCCAGCGGGAAACAGCCATGTCGATCCAGGAAAGCATCGGTCAGAGCTGCGAGGGCACGACGCAACTCGGATAATTCCGGCACTGACGTAAGGAGCGCAGAGCGGGCTCGTACTTCGTAGGAGGCCATCAGCATCTTGAGTGCGCCTTGCTGGCTGCGCTCGCGGCCCCATGCGACGCCGCCCAAGTCCCAGCGCCACATTCCGTTTGAGATCGGCTCGATCGTCGCCCAGCCGCTGACAGTAGCCGCTGTGCGCTTTCCCTCCGGCGTCGGCGCCGACCACTCCAACGGCTTCACCGCCACCGCCGCGACGCCCTGCACGGGCTGCGGGGGCGCGGCGGCATCAAGCTCGGCGATTTCGTCCATGCGCTCCTGCGCGACCTGAACCGGGTCTTCGTCATCGCCGGCTCGGATGACCTCGCAAACGCGGCGGATCGTGTAGCCTTGGCTCTTGATGACCTGCTGATCAAGCTGCTGGTCGGCCTGCATATCCTCGATGCGCTGATGAAGCCCGCACTTCTTGTCGAGCACGCGGCCCAAGTTGGTGTCGAGCCATTTGCAGTGCGGACAGCCCCCGTTGAGAGGATCGAATGCTGGCGGCTGCGGGGCTGCAGCTTCCGTCGCGGGATTCTCAGGAAAAGCAATCTGCGGATAGACCGCAAGCGCAATGTCCGTAGCGATCTCGCTATTGTTTTTGGTTAAAAGGCGCGCTCGGTAAAGGTCTGACTGCAAATAGTCGAGAATGGTCTGATGTAGAGTTCGCGCATCCCCGCTCGGAGCCTGCGCTGGTGTGGGGTTGGTCATGGGCGGCGCGCCTCCCGGATCTGCTCCGCCCGCCGACGGCCGGTCTCAGTCGGCTCGAGGTGCGTCTGATCCTCGTCGGCCCATACCACAAGCCCAAGCGCAAGCAGCTTGTTGGTGGTCCGGACATCGCCGCCAGGCTTCGTCGGAAGCGACAGGAGGAGCGCCTCCTGAGCTTCTGTTAGGTCGTCGACCTTGGTCATGCTGGGATCTCCTCGAAGCGGCCGTCGTTGAATTCGTCGGGGAAGCGAAGCCAGAGCTTGCCGCCTTCGTCAGCGCGATAGACGACGAGCTTGTCTCCTTCGGTGAGCAAGCGGCTCCGGACGCGATCGATCGGCACCTCAGTCCCATCCGCGTAGGTGGCGATCTGAGCCTCCGCATCGCCAAGTACGGAATAGGTCGATCTGCGCTTCCGGTGGCGGACACGAGAAGGTCGCGCTCCGCTGCCGATCCGGTCGCGCGCGATCGAGAGGATCGTCGAAATTTCGCGCTCGATTACCTCCATCGTCCCCGGAGATAGATTTCTGACCGAGAGTAGGTGAGCAAGGACCGCGCGGGTTTCGGCTATCTCGGATAGGAGTGCGAACTCCTTCTCCTGATCGGATCGACGATGCAACTCTTCAGAGACGAGAATAATGCGCCACGCATCGTCATCGTTTTCGTGAACGCTCTCAGCGTCTCGGCGCCGCGCGTAGCGCGTCGCCAGCTCACGGTCTTCAGTCCAGTCGGGCCCGAAGGAACCCCAGCAGCGGAACTTGTCGCCCTTCGCGTTCGATACGATCCAGCCGCTCATGACACCACCTTGAAGCCAGGCCCCGTGAGGAAGGCCGATTGCGCGTCGATGACGAGCTCCTCGCCTGCAGCGTTCCGCAGGCGGGTGCCGATCGGATAGGTCACGATCTCGATTCCAGCGTAGCGGTTGGGCCCGGCATAGAGCGAGTCGCGAACGAGCGGCCCCAGCCGCGCATCGGCCGCGGCCACGATCTCCCTGCCCTTGTCCTCGCTGGTGTGGAGACGGGTCTGGAGCGGCTCGGCCAAGATGCGGTCGAACTGCTGGCGGATCTGGTCGAGGCCGATCATGAGCGCCTCCGCGCGAGCTCATTGCGATAGGCCCGGAACCAGAGATTGTCCCAGAGGAGCCAGATGCAGACGATCGCGACGACCACCGCGACCGTGATCAGGAACCACTTGAAGCCATAGGCGATCAGCAGCACCGGCCAGCCGGCGATCCAGCCGAGAGACCACGCGCTGCCAGGCTCGATCGTCGGGCCGAGCATAAGGGCATGGAGAGCGATGCCGAAGGCGAGGTAGATGGCGAGACAGATTGCAGTTTTCATGCTGCCGCTTCCTTGTCCCACCACTTCCGCCCCCAATCCCCGAGGCGCTCGTTCATGACCTGGTCGGGCTCGACAGCCATGTGAGCGTCGTCGACGGCGCGTTCGTAGAACACGCGCCAGCGGTCACGCAGCGTCTCGTTTGGATGGTGGCAGGCGAGGATATGAGCGCCGTGGACGAGATGAGCGATGTAGTGGTGCGGGAGCTCGTCGATCACGTCGAAGAAAAGCTCCAAGGCAATCTGCCAGAGCTCGGGATTACTGATCAGCTCCATCGACATGAAGGTGTCAGCCTTCTCGCCGACCCGGAGCGGCCGGCCGTACTTGGCCGCCAGCAGCACCGAACCGCGGTAAGCGCGGACAATATCCTTGCAGGGGTGGTGCTTGCGAATTCCGTCCGGGCCGCGCAGGGCGAGCACAAGCACGCTCTGCTGCTGCATCGGAAGATCGGTCATCCAGGCTGGGAAGACGCTGGGCATCATCAGCTCCTTTCGTAGGGCTCGAGGGGCTGATCGCCCGGGACGTAGAGAGGGTGTCGCGGCATGCCGTTGGCGGTCTTGCCGAGGCAGACGGTGCGCGCGCCAGCCGCCTTGAAGGTATCGAGAGCCCTACTGGCGCCACTGAAGACATCGCCGGTCGCGCCCCAGGCGCAAAGGATCTGACCTCCGACGCTCGCCTGATACTCAGCGACGTACCGCAGATAACGCTCGTTCTCCGGGCCATCTCGGTCATCGACGTGCTTGAGCTCTTCCGGTCGCATCGCGCGATAAGCGTGAAGGTTGATGACGTCGATGCCGCCGAATCCTTCGCGGCGAGCGAATGCGACGCAACGGCGTATGGTGGGGTCATCGATCTCCGCGTCGGCCGTGCTAGGGTTGAGCATGGCGAACTGGAGGTACGTCTTGCTGCTGTCCCAGGTCCGAGCCAGCCGATAACGAAAACGACCGCAATCGGAGATAATGGCCGCTCGATTGTAGATCGGGAGACCTCTCATTGCTTGGTCATCCCTTCGATGTCATGGGCTTCGGACATGTTCGCCATCAGGACGTTCAGGTGGTGGATGAACGGGAGCATGATCTCCATGCCCGCCTGCTGGGCGATTACGGTGACGGCGCCGGCGAGGCCGAGCAGGACATCGTCGAGTTTTTGGGGTTCGAGCTTCTCGCCATAGCGTTCGCTGATGAGCGCCGAGATCGCGCAGCAGAGGCAGTTGTCAGCCCCGTGCGGAGCTGCGGCGCGCATCGACGCCGCGACCGGAACCTGCTCGACATGCGGGTTTTCGGGCGGGGTCTCTCCGGCTCGAAGACGCCGCATGCCCTCCTGAAACTCCGCGCTCGCGCGGACGTTCGCGACCGTCTGGTCGATGATGATGTTGAGGAGCTTGCGATGCGACTCCTCGTCCTGCGCGATGAAGATCGCTGCGACGCTGCCGAGCGCCGAGACGGTCGCGGCCGCCTGCTGGTCGGTGAGGCCTGCGCCGAAGCGCCGACGCACGACGGCCTGAAGCTCGGTTCCGATCTCGACATAGAGATCCTGGACCTGCTGATCGGTGAGGATAGTCATCAGCGCATCTCCGGTCCGAACGGGATGTCGTCGTCGAGGCCCGGGCTGGCGCGGCCGCTACCGCTGAAGCCGCCGCTGGAGCTCGAGCCGCCGGAGTTGCCAGACGATCGACCACCACCGCGCTCGGCGTACTCGGAGTCGTAATCGCGGCCGCCTCCGCCGCCGTCGCCCTTGCCACCCAGCATCGTGATCTTGCCGTCGAAGCCTTGGAGTTGGATCTCCGTCGCATACCCCTTGCCGCCGTCGGGCTTGTCCCAGGTCCGATTGACGATCTTGCCCTCGACCAGCACCAGAGAGCCCTTCTTCAGGTACTGCTCGGCGATCTTCGCGAGGTTCTCATTGAAGACGACGACGTTATGCCAGTCGGTCTTCTCTTTCTTCTCGCCCGACTGCTTGTCGCGCCAAGTCTCCGATGTCGCGATGCTGAACTTCGCGACCATGAGACCCCCGCCCGTTCGCGTGATCTCGGGGTCCTTGCCGAGCCGTCCGATGAGCGTTGCCCTATTGAGTGATGACATTGGATTTTCCTGAACTTGGCTGATCAGCCGATTTCGGAGATGGCCCGGTCGCGGGCGACGTTGAGGCGCGCCATAGCCGCGTCTGACCCTGTCGCGGTATCGGGGTGGTTGACGCTGGCGAGGCGCTTGTAGCGGGCCTCGACATGTTCCCTGGTGATGGGGGTGTCCGGCTGGAATCCGAAGACCTCGCGCCAGCTCTCGCCGGGCGGCGCGGGCAGCGCCTTGAAGCCCTGCATGGTCGCGCGGACCAGGGCGAGCGTGCCGTGGCGCAGCTCGACGCGGCGCGCTTCGATGACATGATGGATGGCCTGCAGGTTCGCCTCGACCGTCGCATAGCGATCGACAGGGATGCAGATCTGCTCGCCATCCCAGGTGAACCATGCCGCCACGCCCGGGTCGGATGGCCTTGCGACGCCGAGTGCGACATTCGACGAGAGGACGATGTCGGAAACCGGCTTTCGGCTATCGCTGCCGAAGAGCTTGAGGCTGCCCTCGACGTTCTTTAGGGCCGCCGGGAGGCTGGTCTTGAACCGTCCGTCTTCACGGCTCTTGGCGCGCGGAAAGCCGGGCGGCCACGACAGCGGGTACGCCGAGGTCATGTTGAGCTCCCGTTATTGATGGCGCGTTGCTTAATCCAATGCTTGGCATTAGCTTTGATATCTGCGCTCATGTCTGACTTATCTTGTATCCAATACAAGTAATCGAGCGGAACCTCGTCGAAACGCTTTCCGCGATGTTTGCCGAAACTCAGCCGCTGGAAGAGCGCTGGCCCCTTGGACCATCGCACCATCGTCGCGAGGTCGACCTGGTTGGCGCCTCGATTGAGGATCGCGGCCATGAGCGCCGCGCCGACATAGGCGTCTGGCCCAGCCCGATGCGCCGGCAAGCCGACGTCCTGGTCGATGTCCAGCGCCAGCGCGTAACGCAGGTACTGGAGGCTGTGCTTCTGCTCATCAGGCCAGAGGCGGACAGCGACCTTGAACGTGCAGATCCAGGGGGTCTCGCCGCCCTTGAAGAAGGCCAGCTCGTAGTCGGCGTTGTGGGCGCAGTAATAGTCGGCCTTCGGGACGCCGCCGGCGTTTCCGGTTAGACGCATGAAGGCCGTGGTCGCCGGCGGGCACATGGCGACATCATCATCCGAGATGTGATGGACCGCGCGCGCGTCCGCCGGCATTGGGCGACCCGGGTCGACGAGCATCGACCAGGGCATTCCAATCGAGGCCACGCCGTTCTCGAAGACGACGTCGCAGAAACCCACCTCGCAGACCGCCTGCGGGTTCTCCTCGGAGGGCTCTCCGGTCGTTTCAAAATCTACGCAGCGCAAGATCATGGTCAGGCCTGCGATGTGGCGGGGTTGGCCGCGCGATAGGCGTGGCCTACCTTCCAGGCTTCCGCCTCGACATCGCTGTAGACCGCCGGCACCGCGCCGATCGCCCGGCCCTTGGCGGCCGCCTTCAGGCCCTGAACGTAGGCCTTCACCTGGCCGAGGTCGTTCGTGTCGATCCCGCGCGGCGCGTGGTCGAGCTCGTGCATCATGATGCGTTCGAGCTCCGCCTCGTCCTCGGGCGACATGTCGGGCTGCTGCTGCGCCGCTGGCGCGGGCGCAGGCTTGGCCTCGGGCGCGGTCTCGGTTTTCGCCGGCTGCGCGGGGGCGCCGTCCTTCACCCGGGCGAGGGTCTGCTGGTAGGCGAGAGCCGCCTCCTTGTAGAACGGATTGTCGTTTGGAACGCTCTTGAAGTCCTTCATGAAGGACTTGCGGCACTTCTCCAGGCCAGGCTCGTCGGTCACCGCAGCGAGATCGCGCTTGAATGCTTCCACCTTCGCCTTGAGCGGGTCCTCCTGCTCAGCCGATCGATCGTCGTCGGCGAAGGGGTCGTTCCCAGGCTCGAGTGCGCCGGCCGCCGCCGCCATTTCCTGCTGCGTCGCTCGCTCATCGGCGACCGGGTCGCGCGGCGCGTCCGCCTTCTTCTCCGGGGCAGCCGTGCCGCTCGTCACCTTGACCGGCTCCTTCGGCGCGGCATCGGGCGCGCGGACCAGGTTCTTGGTGATGATGCCCTTCTCGATGACGAGATCGGCATCCTCGATATCGCCAGCGCCGGCCTGCTGGCCGACATCGACAGCGTCGCCGCTCTTGGTCATGACGCCGTCCTCGATCACGAGGCTCGCGGCCGCGAAGAGCGCGTCGTAACCCTTCGGCTTCGGCGCGGGCGCGGCGGTCTCAGGCTTGATTTCGCCGGTGTCAGGGTCGTGGGCCGGCAGGGGCGCAGTGACAGCGGGAGCCGTCTGAGCCGCCGCGCGAGGCTGGCGCTCCTTCTTCGGCGCCGCGATACGATCCAGCTTTTCGGCCATCGTGTCGCGGGCATCGATCTCGTGATAGTCGACGCCCTTCACGGCCTCGATCTCGTCGGGCGCGTAGACGCCGAGAATGACCTCCGGAAAATGCCGCCGACACCAGGCGCGCACGGCATAGTAGTGGAGCTGCTGATCCGGATCGTTCTTCCAGAGCGGAGAGTTCTTGGGCTGAATCCGATCGAACTCGGGCGACTTGTATTCGACCGTCTCCGGCTCCTCGTCATCGCCCGGCCGCGTGAGGGCCCAGACACGGAGTTGGCGCTTGCCGCCCTCCCCCGTGTATTCCGTCTTGATGCGCCCCTTGATCGGCGCGCGCATCTGAATCACGGCCTGGATGAGCTGCGCCTCGTAGGCGATCTGGTTGTTGACCGAATAGCTCTTGTTCGCGACCTGGTAGGGGTTCATGTCCCACGCGATCGCCTGCATCACGACGGCGTGGCAGGCCCCGGGCTCACCACGCAGGTGGGCGCGGACGGCGATACCGGAGCGCGACATCAGCTCGGCCGTGGCGATCGTGTCAGCCATATTGGCATAGGCAACGCCGCCGGCGTGCCGGCTGACCTCGAGCAGGTTCATCGGAGTCTTGCCGGCATGCGGTGAGACGGTCAGTTCGGTAGCTGCGCTCATGATTTCACCTTCTGGATTGCGGACTTCAGCTTGATGTTGAGGGAGCGGATATCCTCGACGCCCATCGGGCGGCGGGCGAACTCATCGGGCGTGAGCGCGGCGTTGTAGCCGGCGGCCCAGCACAGAAAATCGGAGAGCGCCAATGACAGCTCCTCGGCCACCTGCTTCGGCAGGATCACGGCGGCGTAGCCAGGCGGGACCTGGCCCCACTTGATCATCTGCTCTGGGCGGCTTTCGTAGACGGGGCCTGGCAGTGGTTGGACCGACATCAGCTTGATGACGTTCTCCAGCATCTCGCCGTAGGTGAGACCGTGAGCGAAGTGCTTCGGGCCGCCCTTCTCCTTGACCCAGACCAGCGAGAATGCGCCGTCGACGGTCTGGGAGATGCGGACCTGGAGGCCAGTCGAGACCTCCGCGAAGTCAGGGTCGATCGTCGGGTCCACCTTCATCGGAAGCTCGCCTTCACGTCTTCCTTGATCACCGCGCCGGCGCACTCGCGGCCGCCTGTCCGGACGTAGGCGTTGAGCGCTTTCTGGAGATCGTCGCGCTTCAGGTACGGGCGGAGCTTCACGACATCGAGATTGTCGATGTCGATGATCTCGCCCTTCCATTCCGTGCGGGATGAGCCGACGACTCCTCCACTGCGAACGCGCGTAACGTCAGCGGCTTTGGGCGCCGGGCCCTCGAGGCTGGCGGCAGCGATGGCGGCTTGCTCGGCCTTCTCGTCGGCGGCAGCCGAACCAGCGAGGTCGCCATTCGCCGCCGCGAGTGCGGCTAACTCGGTCTGACGCTTCTCCTCCTCGAGCGCCTTGGCCGCCTCCTCCTCTCGCCGCTTGCGCTCGTTCTCGATTACCGCGCGGTCATAGGCCGTAGCCCGCGCCTCGAGCTCAGTCTTCAACGTCGAGATCCTGGTGGCATGGTCGTTGAACCACCCATTGGTTTCACGCTGAGCCTGCAGGTGCGGCCGAACTGCCTCGGCGCGGGTATCGTCGAGACGCTTCATAAGCCGCGCCATCGGCACGACGAGCTCGCCGATCTGAGCCTTGTGCTCAGGCGTCGACACAACGGCCGGCGCGGTCATGGCCTTTGTCAGCAGCTCGTCGACCTCTCGGATGAGGTCGCGGTGTTCGTCAGCGAGCACCTCGGAGCGAGGTGGGTTGTTTCCGCCGACGCCGTGGCGGAGTTCATCGTCTTCAGATGCCATGGTTCTGCCCTTGCTAGAGACGCTTCACGTCGAGGCGGCGGTAGGAGCCCGCCTTCACCTCGTAGGCCTTGCGGTTGATGGTCGGCCGCTTGACGGACCAGCCCGGGACATGGGCGCGCTCGAACGCGCCGATCTTCGCGGCGATCTCGTCGTCGCATTCCTCGACGATCTTCTCGTCGACCTTGATCCGCTCCTTGGCGGCGAGCCGGCGCTCCAGCAACTCAGGCATGAGGTTGTTGCCGGACAGGTCGATCTCGCGGCCGTTGTCGGTGCGGCCAAGCTCGTTCAGCAGCGAGGCGTCCCTCTTCCAGTCGGGGTCAGGCTCCTCGCCGGCGGCGATCGACGCCCAGAAGGACGAGACCTCCTCCACCACCCTGCCCCAGGCGCCCTCGTGGATCGGCACCGGAACCAGCGGCATCTCAAGGCCGTGCATGACGACAAGCGGCGCCACATAGGCCACCTCGGCGCCGGTCAGCTTGGCCTCGACAAGAGCCTGGACAACGACATGGAGCGGTGGCTCGACGACCCATGAAGCAGGAGATCCGAGCTTGCCCTCCACGAGCCACTTCTCGCGGAAGACCATCGGCTCGACCGACTTGATCTGGACCGTTCCGAACACCCCGTCATCGTCGATCAGGACGTCAGGCGTGCATCCGATCCGGCGATCGCGATCCCGCCAGTAGAGCTGCGCGCGGCCGCTGTTGTGCTTGATGGTCCAATCCGGACGGCGCTCCTGCAGCAGCTTCACGGCGACGGGCTCGAGCAGGCGACCGCGCTGCATCGGCGGCGTCTCCTCCGGATCTTCCGAGATCTTGCCGGCCTTGAGCTGCCAGAGCTGGAACGGCGTCATGAATGGATGGGCCCCAAGGAGCGCGGCCGCGGCGGACGCTGTCACATCTCGCTCGCGCAGAGCCAGCCAGGCGGATCGGTCTGAGGCTGGGATCTTTTCGATCACGGGAGCCCATCCACGGAATCGTCCTTAGCCATGCAGGCCAGAGCCATCGCGAGGGAACCAAGGAACGCGCCCACGAGGAGAGATACGACGACGGCCGTCGCAAGGGTGCCGTAGCTGACCATCAAGCCCTCCCGCCAAGGCCGGACAAGCTGACCTGTCCCAGGCAGCGAAGACGAGGCAGGCTGACCGCGACGTGCTCGCGGTCGCCGGAGAACTCCCGTGGAACGAGGTGCGGCGCCGGTCGCGTGAAAAGGACGACGACTGCATCGGGGCGTGTCGGATGAGGAAGATAGCGACCCATCAGAACCGCCCCCGGTCGGTGGGCTTTCCACGGGACGCCGGAGCCGCGAGGACTGCGGCAAGGGAGGCCAGCGTGGCGATGAGGCCAACGACGACGACCGCGAGAATCACGGTCTCAGGCGATATGCCAAGTTGGGAAATCTGGGATTGCATTGCGCTGACCCTTCCGGTTGCGACGGAAGGAAATTACGTCGCAAACGTAATTTATGTCAACGCCCTCGACGTAATTTTTTTTCGAGCAGCCCGAAATAAAGCTCTCCGACCCCCAAAAATATTACGGCCCGGCAAGCCATCGCGGGTAACGCGCTCTCGCGTGCGCCGCAACGCGCGCGAGCGGTAAATATAATATATATTCTAAACTCTTCAGATAATACGATATATCGATAAGAAAATAGGGTGGCGCTACAGCGCCACCCCTTTAATGATTATCGTATCAACAAGTACGGATCATGATTTTTGTTGATATGATAGAGCACAATTGTTCAACAAAATTCATTATCCGTACCTGAGATTGGACATCGCGCGATCAGGCCCGGACAGGTCTGACGTTGGATGATGCTCGATTTCCAGGAGTCAGTGCCCGCCATTGACCGGATCGAACGACCGTATTGACGGGGCTGGCCCAGGTGATCCTCTGATCCCTCATCAACGGCGCGTTGTGGCTCTCGAGGTCGAAGAGGCCTGGTCTCGTGCCCTTGAGGACCTTCTTGAGGTATCGGTTCCCGATATCCGTTGCCACTGCAGCCTCGCGTCCAATCATCACCTCGATATCCTCGCTGAACTTCCTGCAGATGATGACGTCGCCGTTATCGTAGCGCGGGTACATCGAATCGCCGCGGATCTCGAGCGCCAGCGCATCAGGCGGAAGCTGGAATGGGACCTCGATTTCGTAGAGTGGCGTGCTTGAGTCGAACTGCTCCGACATGGTCTCGATTGTGCCGCCGGCGCCGATGACGCCGACGACGGGAACCTTGAAAAGCGCGGCTTCAGGCTCTCCGTCGCCGTAGAGAATCCACTCTGGCTTCACCCCGAATAGCTCGCCTAGGCGCCGAGCGGTGTCGGCATCGATCTCCGCGCCACCTTCCCAGCCGTAGTAGGTCGTCTGCGGTATCCCGAGCATTCGAACCGCGTCCATTTTGAAACGAAAGCCAGCGGCCGAGCGAGCCTTCGCGATGCGGTCTGCTCGCGCCTTTCGGCGCGCAGTTTCGGCGGTTTCCCGTTCTTTTTCCTGCATGAATGCCTCCTTTCGATGGGTTGGTCTCCTTATGGCACGACTTGGTTCAAAAAAGTTACGTCGTGGACGTTGACTTTTATTACGTTGCGAACGTAATATCTACGGGCAACGAGGAATTTCGTTTATGACCGATGTCGTCGACGCCCCCGCTACCCCTGCCAATGTCGCTGAGCTGATCGAGGCCCTGGGCCTCTCCTGGCTGGCCGGTCGCTTCGGGCACAAGAACGTCACCACAGTCTCCGGCTGGAAGCGTCGGGGCTACATCCCGGGCGAATACTGGTCAGGTATCGTTTCCGCAGCGTATACGAAGGGCGTTAACGGTATTTCGGAAGATGTTTTGGCACGATGGCACGCCGAAACCCGTGGTGTTCCTTTGATTGCTCAGAATGCACCCCTCACTTTAGGAGGGGAAAATTGAGCGAGAATGAGAACCCGGGAGATAATCCTGCCGTCATCACCGTTCGTTGCAGCGGTGAGATGATCGGAATTCTCCAGAAGCATCACGATGCCGGAAATCGCCAGAGAACTATTGCTGCCGCCGATGGCTACCTGTCCGCAATCGCGACCTGGCTCGAGGCCTCGGTCGGTCCAGAGGCGGCCTTCAACATCCTGACGCGCCAAGTCGACGCCGTTACGGCGAAGCAGGCGCGCGAGAGGCACCTGCAAGAGCAGGGTTAGCCAGGCCGGCGCTGACCGGCCGCGGCAGCGCCAACCACCAACCTGACCAAGACCGCGGCCTCGCGCTGCCACGATGGCGCTCGTCCAATGGAGAAGCACATGGCCCGCAGGCCGAGAGCAAGTAAAGCGGCTGCAGCCGCCGGCGCCGTCGCCAAGAGCAACGGCATCAGCGCCGATCTCATCAAGGAATACATCGAGCGCTTCGACGCCCTCGAGCAGGAACTCGCCTCCGAGAAGGGCAAGTTCATGAAGAAGGCGAAGGACATCGCCGAGGCCCGCAAGGAGCTGTTCACCGAGGGGAAGACGCGCGGGATCAACCCGAAGGCGCTCAAGACCGAGATGAAGTGCTCGCGGCTCAGCGCCAAGATCCTGGCGGAGCGGAATGCGCTCGAGGGCGAGGATGCCGAGCAGGCCGAGCTCATCCGGAACGCGATCATCGCGATCAATACGCCACTCGAGCCGGAAACGGCTGACGAGAAGAAGGCGGCGGACGCCAGCCTCGCCGACAGCCTCACCGGCGACGACGAAGACGACGACTGAGAACCGCGCCGCCGGCTTCGGCCGGCGGCTCCCTTATACGCGGAGCCGTGCTGTGACCCATATCCTCGCTATCGACCTCGCTGGCAGCGCCGGCGTCTGCGACTGGAAGGTCGGGGAGAAGCCCGTCTTCTACACCATCCCGCTTGGAGGCGAAGACGAACAGGGTTTCGACTCCTGGCGCAGAAAATCAGTCCGCGCGATGCGGTGGGCAGCATCCCGCCTCAAGCTCAACGACATCGACGATGTCGTGATCGAGGCCCCGATCCAAGGAATGTGGGGCAGCACGAACGCCAGCACGACGGCCAGCACATTCATCCTTCTCGGCGCGATCTTGGGACCGATCGGTCTCCGGGCGGTCACCTGCACACCGGGTAAGGTCCAGACCGTCCGAAAGCACTTCATCGGCCATGGGACACTGAAGAAGGAGATCGCCAAGCCGCGCGTCCGCCAGACCTGCGAGGCGATCGGCTGGTCTGTCGCAAACTACGACGAATCCGACGCCGGGGCGCTTGCCCATTGGCGCGCCCACCAACTCGGGCTCTCGCACCTGATCCCCGACGTCAAGCAATTCCATAGGTGAGCCATGATCGGATCACCACACCACACAAGTATCCACACTGAAGAGACGGGAAATCTCGATCTCACCGTGCTGGGGATGGCGCACTTCGCCGCCACCGGGCCAGAAAACACATCGTGCTTCATGTGCTCGCACTGGAACCGTGGCGACGTCTTGACTATGGGGCGGACATCGGACGGATGGCTGTCGGCGCGACCGTGCGGCAAATACATGGAGATGACGCAGTCGCCGGGCTTCCGGATATCGCCGACGACACCGTCATGCCGGCATTTTATGCCTTCGGACACGCCTCCGACGCTCTACGTCAAGCCGCCCGAGAAGAAGGCTGGCAAGGAATGAGCCAGTCCTTCTACCGCCGCAGCACCGAGCTCGCACCCCAGCCATTCACCGGCATGCTACGGGCGGTCGACCAGCACGCGATCCGGCATGAGAGTGCGATCGCGGCTTACGCCAAGGAAGGTCTACCGCAGCCCGAGGACCACGCCTTCAACGCGCGCGCCATGCGCGCCGTCGAGCGCATCCTCGTCGGCATAGAGCGGTTCTGGGACACGACTCCGCCGGCCGCCATGTCCATCAAGGAGATGATGGCGCGCTTCGAGGCAACACGCGCCAAGGCTGCCGTCTACATCGATCCGCAGCGGAAGCAGGCGACCCAGGAGATCCGGGCCGCGTCTTCGCTGGAGGGCGACGATGACTAAACTCAAGGTCATCAACAAGCACGGCTGGGAACGGGAAGAGCACGAGCACTACGTGGAAAGCCCGTGGATCGGGCGGCGCCTGTTCGAGGTTGAGCGCTTCGAGGGCGAGGTCTGCGACCCGTGCTGTGGCTTTGGCAACATGATGGAGGGCGCGCGCGCCGCTGGTCTGCCCATTCGCCCGTTCGACCTCGTCAACCGAGGATATGAGCATCTTTGGGGAACGCGCGACTTCCTCCAGAGCAGGCAACGCTTCGCCAATTTTGCGATGAACCCGCCCTTCGGGCCGATCGAAGAGTTCACGCGCCACGCCGTGCGCCTGGCCGAGAGAAAAGTCGCCGTCGTCTTTCCCGCGCGACGTCTCAATGCGGCCGGCGCCTGGCTACGCGATCTTCCTCTGGCTCGGATCTACTTCCTAACCCCGCGGCCCAGCATGCCGCCTGGTCACGTTTATCGCGAGCTTCTCGCCGCCGGGAAAGAGCCCAGCGGCGACACCAAAGACTATGCAATAGCCTTATTTATCAAGAACTTCGAGGGGTAGCCGGTCACGCGCTGGCTTCACCGCGACGGAGACGCGGCATGACAACATCGACCCCGAAGGCTCCGAAGCCGCGCAAGCGGCGCTCCGGTCTCAAATACCGCTCCTACTTGAACCACGAGATCGTCCAGATGGCCTTCAAGGCGGGGCAAGGCATGACGCCCGGCCAGATCGCGGAGGCGATGGGCGGTGATGCCACAGGCGGCCGCGTCGGTGCGCAGCTCCGCAAGTATGGCGTCCACCTCCCCCGTCGCGGCGACGACGACATCATGCAGCTACGTTGGTCGCGCCGCGATAGGCTTGCCCTCGAGGAGATCGCCTCGAAGCGCCAGCACGACGCGCCGGACATCGCCGTCATCGCGCTGCGCATCCTGATCGCTGAGCCGATCTTGTTCGGCAACCTGCTCGATGAAGCCGATCAGATCGACGAGGCTCTGCGTAAATGAGCGGTCTCGACGACCTCGAGAAGGTGATGCCGCAGATCGCCGAGTTGGTCTGGGGCAAGGCTCAGCCTGGCTCGACCAAGACCGAAGTCCGATACGGCGAGGGTCGCACAGTCAACCCCGTGAAAGGGCGCTGGTGGATTCACGGGCCCGACGTTGGCGGCGGCCCGATGAAGCTGCTGGAGCACGAGCTCGGCTTAAAGGGGCGCGAGGCCTTCGACTGGCTTCGCCAGCACAGCTTCCCGGTCGGCGAGGCGCCAGCTCGCGGTGGTGCAGATCAGCACCAGTCGCAACCCCGCGAGCAGAAGAAGATCAAGAAAGAGATCGCGGCGACGTTCGATTATGTCGACGAGCGCGGCGAGATGCTGTTCCAGGCCATTCGCTTCGAGTGGGATGAAGGCGGCAAGCGCAAAAAGAGCTTCGGTCAGCGCCGTCCGCCGCGCGCGGACGATGACCAGGATGCGGTCAAGGGCGGCTGGGTCTGGAAGCTCGACGGCGTCACGATCGTCCCGTACCGACTCCCAGAGCTGCTCGCAGACATCGCCAATCGCGCGATGATCTTCTTCGTCGAAGGCGAGAAATGCGTCGACCTCCTGCGCTCACATGGCGTTCCAGCGACCTGCAATCCGATGGGCGCCGGAAAGTGGTGGGATGAGCTGACGCCCTTCTTCAAGGACGCTGACGTCGTTTTCCTCCGCGACAACGATGAGCCGGGCCTGAAGCATCGTGATCTCGTCGGCGGCAAGCTTGCCGGCACGGCGCGCCGCGTCCGCGCTCTCGATCTCCCGAAGCTGCTGGAGAAGGAAGACGTCTTCGACTGGTTCAAGGACCACGGCGGCACGGTCGATGCGCTCTATGACCTCGTCGACACCAAGGCCGTCGACTGGCAGCCCGATCGAACTGTTCGACCGAAGCTGACATCGGTCCTCTGGAAGGATCTCGACGCCCCCGGGCCCGAGCACGAATACCTGATCGACGGCATCCTGACTGTCGGCGAGGTCTCGATGATCGCCGGTCCGTCGCGGCACGGGAAGAGCTTCGCGGCTGTCGACGAGGGTCTGGCCGTTGCCCGCGGCGTGCCTTGGCTCGGGAACGACACGCTGCGCGGCGGAGTGATCTACATCGCCGCCGAGAGCGGGCGGGGCGTGAAGAAGCGGCTGCGGGCCTACCGACGCTGGCACGAAATCGCGCCCGAGACGGAGCTTCCGTTCGTTCTCCTGCCTGCTCAGTTCGATCTCTATGGCTCAGAGGACCACACGAACGCGCTCCTAGAGGACGCCAAGCTGTGGGACACCTACTTCAAGGAGACATTCTCTGTCCCGCTACGCCTGATCGTCATCGACACCTTCGCGGCCGCGACGCCCGGTGCTGACGAGAACTCGTCCAAGGACATCGGCCAGGCCCTGAAGCGCGCGACCGCTATCGCTGCGCAGACCGGAGCGAACGTTCAGCTCGTCCATCACATGAATGCCGGCGGCACCAAGCCGCGCGGCTGGACCGGCATTCTCGCGAACATCGACTCCGTCGTGACGATCGAGAAGCACGAGAAGCGCATCGACGAAGATGGTCGCCCGATCCGCTACGCCACGATGTCGAAGAACAAGGACGGTGAGGATGGGCGGACCTTCCGCTTCGTCCTCCGTCAGATCGAGACCGGGACGGACAAGCGCGGCAAGCCGATCACCTCCTGTGTCTGCGTGCCGCCAAAGGAGGACATCGATCCCGAGCGCACCGAAGACGCCGGGTTCAATGCGACGGACAACGATCGGCAGTTCCTCAAGTGCATCAGCGACGCGCAGCGCGCAGATGGCGAGTTCCCGCCGAATGACCTGAAGGTGCCGGCGCGCATCAAGAAGGTCGTCTCGATCAACAAGGCCAAGATCGTCTTCCGCGATCGGTTCGCCGGCGGCGAGGAAGGTTCTGACGAGCAGATCCGCACGCGCCTCGCCCAGCGCTGGAAGCGCGCCCACGACCGCATGGTCCAGTACGGGATCATCGGCTCAAGCGATCCCTGGATGTGGCTCACCGGCAAGCCTGTGAAGGGCATGCGCCTCTCCGACGCCGAACCCGCACGCATCGAGCCGACCGGCGAGCCGGAGCCCGGCCAAGACGCCATGGACGAGATCGATGCCGACCTTTCCCTCGTTTGATCACCGGCAGGCCATGTCACGGAAAAACGAATTCAACCGAGCCTATATCGAAGAGTCCGTCACGGATTTCGATCATCCGTATCGACGTGGCCGAGCATCGTCACAAGACGATGACTTCGAAGGGGGTGAGATCACCGGCTCTATTCGTGATGTCGAAGCCGAAGCCGGCGAAAATGATTGGACACCACGTCGTCTCGAACAGCGCCTGATCGAGGGCGCCAAGGTGATGCACGTCACGGTCAGTCGTGTCGGCCCATCCGGCGCGCGCGGCTTCTGGCCCGAGAGCTACCCGATCTTCCAGGACGAGTTCGACAGGCTCCAGCGGGTCTATCCGAACGAGACGACCGGACGGGCGAAGCTGCAGGCGACGTCAGCTCAGATTGCCCGCGCGGACCAGGCTCTCGCTTGGCCCAAGCGCTACGTCGCGAACCTCCACGTCCTCAAGGTGCTCAACGCCTGGATCGCCTCAAAGGCGATGCGTCGCTCCTGGGCCGGCGTCGTCAAGGAGCGTGGCTGGTCTCTCGCAACTGCCGATCGATGCCGCGACCGCGCCAAGGCTGAGATCATCCAGGGGCTTCGGCGCGATGGAGTGTCGTTCTCATGATCACGCGCGAGAAGCTGCCAACCCGGCGGGAGGCAGAGCATTTCGAGTTCGTCTTCCGCGGGCGCAAATTCGAGGTCGGCGTCGGCCGGCATCCCGATGGTCGGATCGCAGAGGTCTTTCTCTCAACGGCCAAGAGCGGCGCTGAGATGCAGGCCATCGCCCGCGATGCCGCAATCACCATCAGCATCATGCTCCAGCACGGAGCTCCCCTGCCCGTCCTGCGCGCCGCGGTGACGCGCGACCACGACGGCAATGCCGACAGCCCGATCGGCGCCCTCCTCGACCGCATGCATGAACTGGAGATCATTCAATGACCGAGCGACGAGACGCCGTGGTCGAGGCTGTCCGCGAGGACTTGCTTCGTCGCTCCCAGGTCGGGATCGCCAAGTACGGCGTCACCCTCGAGCGCAAGGATCTGAACCTACGCGACTGGCTGCAGCACGCCTACGAGGAACACCTCGACGCGGCCAATTACCTGAAGCGCGCGATCCTCGAGATCGACGCCGCGCCGGCAGGTCCGGACGACAACACGATCAACCGCGCCGCGGTCCTGCTGAAGCAGCGCGTCTTCCCTCAGAACGACGTCCCGGCGGCGATCCGCCAGGTGCTCGAGGCCCTCAACACCGCCAGCAAGGAGGCACAGCATGCGGCCTGATCAGACCGGGAAAATCGACGTCCTCGACCACGGCTTCGTTCGCCTCGTCGACTCCATGGGTTCGGACCTGTCCGTCGTTCGCGCGGCTCGCGTCAGCTATGACGCTGCGTGGCGCGCCGGTGAGAACGAGGGCAGCGACAAGCGCCTGATCAACTACCTCGTGAAGAACAGGCACACGACGCCGATCGAGGCGGTCGAGTTCCAGTTCGAGGTCAAGGCGCCGATCTTCGTCCTGCGCCAGTGGCACCGTCACCGGACCTGGACATTCAACGAGCTGTCGGCCCGTTACCGCGAGCTGCCCGAGGAGTTCTATATCCCGGAGCCCCACATGGTCGGTGTGCAGAGCGCATCGAACAAGCAGATGCGCGTCCTGTCGGATCTCGCCGGGGTGACGCAGGCCGATCTCGACTTCATCGCCGACCTTCAGCGCCACTCCGAAGAAGGCTTCGCCCTTTATCGCAAGCACCTCGGCGCCGGAGTGCCGCGGGAGCTCGCCCGGCTGTTTCTCGGCCTCAACACCTATTCGCACCAGTTCGCGAAGATCGACCTGCACAACCTCCTGCACTTCCTGAATCTGCGGCTGCACTCGCACGCTCAACACGAGATCAGGGTCTACGCCGAGGCGATGCTGGAACTGATCCGGCCGATCGCTCCGGCCGTGGTTGAAGCCTGGGAGGCCACCCGATGATCCTCCCCGCCCAGACCATCCGCGCGCTCTGCAGCCCGCCATCGCGACCTGGGGGCATCCCGTCGCTGATCTACCCCTTCTCTGAGCGGGCGAAGCTCTACGGAATGACCTACGGGCTTGGTCCGGCGGGCTACGACGCTCGCATCGACCAGGACTTCACGCTCTGGCCAAAGCAGTTCCGCCTCGCATCGACGATGGAGCGGTTCTGCTTGCCGCGCGACCTGACATTCAAGGTCGAGGACAAGTCCTCTCTCGCCCGCCGCGGCCTCTCGTTGTTCAACACGACGGCCGAGCCCGGATGGGAAGGGTTCCTGACTTTGGAACTTGTCAATCACTCCTGGCGGCCGATCCGCTTCAAGCGGGGCATGCCGATCGCTCAGATCGTTTTCCACCGCCTCGAGGCTGAAACCGACGCACCTTACATGGGCCGTTATCAGTTCCAGGAGGCGGGCCCGCAGGCGGCCCGGCTGGAGCTGTGAGCCGCGGCTGGCGGGTGGCTCTCACCTCCGGAATCGTCATGGCCGCGTTCGGGATGCAGATCGCTCCCCTCGGATCGGACGCCTACATGATCTCGGCCGGCGGGTTGGTCCTGTCCGCTTTCCTGCTGGCGGCCGGCTGATGCGGTGCGATCGCTGCGGTGCTGAGACGATAGTTCTCGATACCCGCATCACCTCCGTCAATACGATCCGGCGTCGGCGGCAGTGCGGGGGCTGCGGCTTTCGGTTCACGACGCACGAAAGCACCGTGAACCAGGCCAAGCTTCTCGAGCAGCGCCGCGCCGCTCTGCGATCCTTCAGGACCCGCATGACGCCGGAGGAGCGCAAGGCCTTCGACAAGCGGAACCATCTCCGCCGATCCGCGCGCGCCGAGGCGAAGAAAACCGGCGAGCCCGTCCAAGCCATCTACGAGCGCTGGGGTGTTCAATGACAACCGCGATCATCTGCGGCGGGCGCAGCTACGGCGTCATGCCCCGAAACTATGAGGCCGACGACTACACCCGACTGCAGAAACTCGCCCTCCGCGAGCGCGAGCGGCTCTCACAGATCCTCCGCGAGGCCGGGCCGCGCCTCGGCGTGACCAAGATGGTCATGGGCGACCAGACCGGCGCTGACAGCCTCGCTGCGCGCTGGTGCGAAGGCAACGGCATGTCGTTCCAGGTCTACCCGGCCGAGTGGGAGAAGCTCGGAACGCGCGCTGGCCCCGTCCGGAACCTCCAGATGATCAAGGAGGAGGACCCGATGCCCACGATCTGCATCGCCTTCCCGGGATCTCGCGGGACCCGCGATATGGTCAAGCAGGCGGAGGGTCATTTCGTTCGCGTGATCAAGGTCGACTGGCAATGACGACGCGCATCCATTGCTGCGTCCCGTTCTGCCGTCGGACGACCGCGAAGCCCTACAGCGAGTGGATCTGCGGCAAGCATTGGCCGCTTGTGCCCAAGAGGGTGAAGCTCTTCCGGCGACGCGCCGACGCTTCGCTCGATCGGGCCAGGGCGGCGATGGCCGCCATCCTGGACATGAGCGACGAGCGCTACCCCGACACAATGATCGCGCTGAACAAGGCCCATAGGCGGTCTCAGCGCGCATGGGAGCGCTGCAAGCGTTTTGCGATCGAAAGGGCCATGGGCCTATGATCGATCGCCTTTCAGCCGAGCAAAACCACCGCTGCGCCTACTGCGGCTTCACGATGCTCGAGAAGCGTCCCAGCGCGTCTGAGCTGCGAAAGTTGCCTTGGGCAGCCCGCAAGGCGCAGCAGCAGCTCGTCGCAACAAAGGATCACGTGATCCCGAAGTGTGATGGCGGCTCGGGTCGCTGGGACAACCTTGTCGCTGCCTGCGCGTTCTGCAACGGATACCGTGCAAACCAGCCGGCCGAGATCGCATTCCAGCGCATCCAGAGGCTCGTCCGGCGCGGCACGCATCCCCACCAGATCTTCGACGCTACCGGCTGCTGGAACGGCGGCGGCCGGCTGCAGACCATCCATCGCCAGCCGTCACAGCAGGGCAACGGCCTGTGGCTCTGAGCGCGCGCCTTCACCGCCTCTACGATGAAGCGGCCGACGCGCGAGCGGAGGAGCACGTCGCGCGCAGGTACAGCGCGTCGCGGGCGGATGAGTGCCGTCGGCGCTACCGCTCGATCGTCGACGAGATCCACAAGCTCAACCTGGAGCGCAAGCGGCGCGAGCGCCTCGAGGGCGAGCAAGATGAGCGCGACGAGACCACACAACCGGCGAGGAAGCGCGGTGAACAGTGGTGGCTCGTCCTGGGTGTCCATCCGCACGCGGGGCGCGACGAGGTCAACACCGTCTATCGGAAGCTGGCGCGAAAGCACCATCCTGACGCCGGCGGCACCGTCGAGGCAATGGCCCGCATCAATGCGGCGCGCGATCAGGCATTGGCACGATGAGCCGCGTCGTGACCATAGAGGAGGTTCAGGAGGCGCTCATCGTGGCAGCGCGTCTCGTCGACCTTTATGGCGAGGCTTGCCTGCCGATCTTCGAGCGACTCGAGGCTGAGCTGCAGGATATGTTGAGCCGACGGACGGCCGTCGATCGCGCTCGTCAGATCGCCCAGCGCGCAGCGGAACTAAACCTTCCAGCCCGCGGGCGCCTTATAGGCGATCTGCGATAGCCAGCGGGCCTTCTGCGTCAAGCTGGCGCCCTTGCCGTACTTCTCGCGGACGTACTTGTGACCCATGAGGTCGGCCTGTACGCGATCCGGCGCCTCCGCATCCGTGAGGCGATCCTGGAAGGAGTGTCGGAACGAGTAGAGGCTGTGGTCTTCGCTCTGCAGAAGGTGGTTCTCGCGGAGGAACTTGTTGATCACGCCCGACAGGCTTGCGTTCTTGTCGTAATAGCGCGTCACCCCGGCTGGACAGAGCTTCATCGCCTTGAGCGCGATGCCCACGAGCGGGATATCTCGCGGCCGGTATTCGGTCTTCTGCTCGGCCCCCTCACGGCTGACCACCGAGACATACGGCACGGGTGCCTTCAGGTGGATGGTGGCCGGCCGGAGGCTGGACACCTCTTCGGCGCCCATCCCTGTCTCCATGCAGACGAGAAGAGCCACCCGGGCCTCGAGGTTGAGGCCATCGAGCGCGCCGACAGCGAGGATCTTCTCCTCGACCCATTTGCGATCGAAGGGCGGCCGCGACCGCTTCTTCTCGGAGACGCTGAGCTTGGCGAAGATCGGGTCGAGGCCGAGCTTCATCTCCTCACTCACCACATGCAGCATGCGCGACATGTGGCTGATCTGCTTGTTCATCGAGTTGCGACCGTAGCCACCCTCGCGGATGCGCTTCAGCCACATGTCCCGGAACATGCGGGCGTGCTCGCGGGTCAGGGCGGTGATTTCGAGGTCGCCGCCGATGCACTGCTGAAATTCGCTGAGAGCGAGGTTTCGCGGGTTCTTCCAGCGGCGCACCTGATCATCGCGCTTCCCGAGCAGCTCGCCGGCGGAGAAGCCGAAGTAGAGCTCCATCGCCTTCGAGATCGGGATCTCAGGCTTGGGCTCGAGTCCAGCGATCGCCGCGGCGGCCGACCGATCATCCTCCCGCCCAGCGAGCGAACGCATGCGATCGACAATGCTGGAGACATGCTCGTCGCGAATCTGGATGGGGGATCGATAGGCGAAGCCCTCGAGTCGGGCTCGCTCCATTGCGGCCTGGTAGCGCTTCCAGGCATCAGGGTCGCCCTGGGCGGCGAGCGAGACCCATAAGGCCTCCAGCTCGCGCTCTGCGGTTATGGCCGCCTCTTCGGCCTGGCGCCGGTCCTCGGTGTGGAGGGAGACGAAGACAATGCCGCGCTTGTCGACTTGCTCGAAGCGTCGCGGCACCCTCCGGACATAATAGAAGACGCGCCCCCGGAGGGCGACTCGGTCGCTCGCTGTCTTCGGCACGGTGCCCCTTCCGCCGCCTCGAATGTTAGACAGTTTGTTATGCAGATTTCGAGTTTACGCGCAAGGCGTAAGGGCGCAAAGGCCCCGCGGGGCCCGTGTTTATCGAGGTTTTCGACGATTTTCAGCCAGGAAAAGTGGCTGGGGGACTAGGATTCGAACCTAGACAACCAGAGTCAGAGTCTGGGGTCCTACCGTTAGACGATCCCCCAATGGCCTGGAGCGCGAAGCGCGCCCGCCTTTGGTGTCGCGGGGTCTAATCAAAGCTTCGGCGAATGGCAAGCCCCGAAATGCCGGTTCCAGCGCGGGTCGGTTCCCGGCGCTGCAGTGACTGTTGCGGCCGCTGTGGCTTGGGCCACTGCTCGCCGCACTTCCGCACGGACCTGGCCAGGCAGAGCACCGAATCGCAGCGCGCCACGAGGCGCTCCCTCCCGGGTCCGCCCGCCGCTCAGCCCGTGCTCAGCGTGCGCCGGACGGCGTCGCGCCAGCCGGCGATCTTGCGGCTGCGCTCGCTCTCCGCCATGCCGGGCGTGAAGCGGCGCTCGAGCCGCCAGAGATCGGCGAAGCGGTCGGGTTCGGGCAGGAGGCCGGCATCGAGCCCGGCGAGATAGGCAGCGCCCAGTGCCGTCGTTTCGCGCAGGCTCGGCCGGTCCACCGGCAGGTCGAGGAGATCGGCAAGGCGCTGCATCGTCCAGTCCGAGGCCGCCATGCCGCCATCGACGCGCAGCACGGAGCGGGTCCCCTGCCCGGCCCCGCCCGCGGCCTGCCCCCAGTCGGCATGCATCGCCTCGATCAGGTCGAGCGTCTGGTAGCAGACGCTCTCCAGCGCGGCCCTGGCGAATTCGCGCGGGCCGGAATTGCGGGTCAGCCCGAAGATCGCGCCGCGCGCCTGCGCATCCCAATGCGGCGCGCCCAGCCCGACGAAGGCGGGTACCAGATAGACCTCCTGCGCCGGATCGGCGGCACGCGCCAGCGGGCCGGTCTCGCTCGCCTCCTTGATCAGGCCGAGCCCGTCCCGCAGCCATTGCACCGCCGCACCCGCAATGAAGATGGAGCCCTCCAGCGCATAGGTCCGCCGGCCCTCGAGCTGATAGGCGACCGTGCTGAGCAGCCGGTGCTGCGAGGCGACGGGCTTTTCGCCGGTGTTGAGCAGCGCGAAACAGCCCGTGCCATAGGTCGATTTCACCATGCCCGGCGCGAAACAGGCCTGGCCGATCGTCGCGGCCTGCTGGTCGCCGGCGATGCCGCGCACGGGGATGGCGGCGCCCAGCAGCGCCGGGTCGGTCTCGCCGAACAGGCCGGCGCAATCTTTCACCTCCGGCAGCAGCGAGGCCGGAATGTCGAACAGCGAGAGCAGGTCCTCGTCCCAGATGCCGCGATGGATGTCGAAGATCAGGCTGCGCGAGGCGTTGGTCGCGTCCGTGGCATGCACGGTCCCGCCGGTGAGCCGCCAGAGCAGGAAGCTGTCGACCGTGCCGAAGGCGAGTTCGCCGGCTTCGGCGCGGCGTCGCGCGCCCGGCACATTGTCGAGCAGCCAGGCGATCTTGGTGGCCGAGAAATAGGGGTCGATGCGCAGGCCGGTGCGGGACGCGACCAGCGATTCATGGCCGGCCGCGACGAGCGCCGCGCAGGCCGGCGCGGTGCGGCGGTCCTGCCAGACGATGGCGCGGTGGATGGCGCGGCCGGTCGTCCGGTCCCAGACCAGAGTCGTCTCGCGCTGATTGGTGATGCCGATGGCGGCGATGTCGGCGGCCGTGAGTCCGGCCTTGGCGATCGCCTCCCGGCAGGTCGCCAGCACGCTCTCCCAGATGTCCTCGGGCTCGTGTTCGACCCAGCCCGAGGCCGGGAAATGCTGGGCGAACTCGCGTTGCGCGCTGGCCACGAGCCCGAGGCCCGAATCGAAGACGAGGGCGCGCGACGAGGTCGTGCCCTGGTCGATCGCGAGAAGATGGCGTGCGACGGCCATGCTCGGCCTCCCTGTCTGCGGCTGCGGCCCGTCTGCCGCGCCCGTTGGCGGCGGAGACTGGCCGATGCCGGCCCGCCAGGGCAAGGGCTGAGCCTCCACCGCCGATCGGCCTGCGACCGAAGGTTCCGCTTGGCACTGCGGTCCCGCTGTTGTTACGCTTTGATTCCAAAGGGCCGGCCCATGAGCCGGCCGGCGCGGCGACAGCCGGAGGAACGGGCGGAGTGGAGGTCGAGGACCGGCAGGAACGCAATGTCGCGGCGACGGCGCTGCCGCTTCTGCATGGCGCCCGCCCGCAGCCCGGCGTCGCGCTCCGTGGGCCCTCGCTCGCCTCTCCCGAAACGGCACCGCTCCCCTCCCTGGCGGATGCGGTGATGCCGGCCGCGATCCTGCCCGCCGCAGCACTTGCGGCCGAGGACGCGGCGCTCGACCCGCGCGCCCTTCCGCGCAGCCCGCCCGCGACCTATGCCGCGCTCGATCTCGGCACCAACAATTGCCGCCTGCTGATCGCGCGCCCCGCGCAGCACGGCTTCCGCGTCGTCGATGCCTTCTCGCGGATCGTGCGGCTGGGCGAAGGGCTCGCCGCCAGCAGCCGCCTCTGCGACGCGGCGATGGACCGTGCCGTCGAGGCCTTGAAGATCTGTCGCGGCAAGATGCTCCACCGCAATGTCACCCGCGCCCGGCTGGTGACGACGGAAGCCTGCCGCGCCGCCGTCAACGGCTCGGATTTCGTCCGCCGTGTTGCCGCGGAGGCGGAACTCGAGCTGGAGATCATCGACCAGCGCACCGAGGCCACGCTCGCCGTCTCCGGTTGCGCCGCCCTGGCCGATCCGGCGGCGGAGGGCGTCATCGTCTTCGACATCGGCGGCGGCTCGACCGAGATCGTCTGGATGGGCGGGCGCAGCGAGGCGCGCGACCCCGCCGCCCGCATCCGTGAATGGGCCTCCCTGCCGATCGGCGTCGTCACGGTGGCCGAGCGCTATGGCGGCGTCGACGTCAGCCGGGCCCTGTTCGAGACCATGGTCGAGGATTGCGGCCGCGAGCTCGAGGGCTTCGCAACGAAGGCGGCCGCCGCCCGCGGCGCCCGGAATTTTCACCTTCTCGGCACCTCCGGCACGGTGACGACGGTGGCCGGTATCCATCTCGGCCTCGCCCGCTACGACCGGCGCGAGGTCGACGGCTTGTGGATGCGGCAGGAGGATATCCTCGCCGTGATCGACCGGCTCGTCGAAATGGACTATGCAGCCCGCGCGGCCAATGCCTGTATCGGTCGCGAGCGCGCCGATCTCGTCCTGGCCGGCTGCGCGATCTTCGAGGCCATCCGCCGCGCCTTTCCGAGCGAGCGGGTGCGGATTGCCGATCGCGGCCTGCGCGAGGGCATCCTGCTCAGGATGATGCATGAGGACCGCGCCTGGTGGCGCCGGAGATGAGATGACGCCCTCCCCCCGCAGCGCCCGCACGATCCGGACCCCGGCATGAGCGGCGGCGGCAAAACCGGAGGCAAGGGCGGCGGTTCCGCGAAAATCGGCTCGACCAAGGCCGGCAGCGCGCGCGTGCCCGGCAAGCAGGCTCCCAAGAGCGCCGCCGGCGGCGGCGGCTCGCGCGACCTGCGCGTCAAGGTCAAGAAGGCCGGCAAGCTCAAGCATTCCTCGCAGCTCTGGCTCGAGCGCCAGCTCAACGACCCTTATGTGAAGCGCGCGCGCGAGCTGGGCTATCGCTCCCGCGCCGCCTTCAAGCTCGAGGAGATGGACGACCGCTTCCGCTTCCTCAAGCCGGGCCAGAAGCTGATCGATCTCGGCTGCGCCCCGGGCGGCTGGTGCCAGATCGCCGCGGCGCGCATCGGCCTCGACAAGGGCAAGGGCCGCATCGTCGGCATCGACCTGCTGCCGGTCGATCCCATCCCCGGCGTCGAGCTGATCGAGATGGATTTCATGGCGGAGGAGGCCCCCGCCCTCCTGACCGAGCGCCTCGGCGGCCGCGCCGACGGCGTCATGTCCGACATGGCCGCCAACACCACCGGCCACAAGAAGACCGACCACATCAAGATCATCGCGCTCGCCGAGGCTGCGCTCGACTTCGCCCATGCGGTGCTGGCGCCCGGCGGCTTCTTCCTCGCCAAGCTGTTCCAGGGCGGCGACAGCGCGACCTTGCTGGCGGGGCTCAAGCGCGACTTCACCACCGTGCGCAACATCAAGCCGGCATCGAGCCGCGCCGATTCCTCGGAACTCTATGTGCTGGCGACAGGGTTCCGTCGGAAGACCGAAGAACCGGGCGAGGACGCGGCCTGAGCCAGAGGTCCGGCAGCGGCGCGGCGGCGGCCGTTCAGTCCCGCTCCGGAAACAGGTCTGTCGGCAGCCTGTCGGGTCTGTAGGTCCCTGGCTTGCTCTTCTCCACCGAGTGCCAGATCCACACCCCGAAGCCGATCAGCCCGAGCATCGGGAACATCATCTCCGCAACGGGGATGGTGCCGCCCGCCGTCTTCAGCAGGATGAAGCCGCCCGCGCCGCCGAAGACGATCAGGGCGATGACAAGCGCGATCTGCAGCACGCGGTGCCGGCCCTCCGGCACCCCGCGCAGGAAGCGGATGCGCGCGGCGTCCTGCGGCGGAATCCGCCGGTGCAGATCCTCGACGAAGGCGATGAAGACGGGATCGCGCTCGGGATCGTTGCCGCCCAGCGGCGTGCCGGAATGAACCTGCAGCGGCAGGCCGCGATCGAAAACGAGTTCGATCATCGCCTCCCAGGGGTTGCTCTTGGCGCCGTGGATGGCCTGGATCCGCACCGAGCGCAACTGCGAGTAGGGGCGCAGCCCGTCCCGTCCGTCGAGCGCATAGCTGATGCCCTCGTCGCTCAGCGTCAGACGCGCCTCGGCCAGCTTGCGGCGCATCGCGCCATCGCCGATCGCGAGGTCATAATCAGCCGGGGCGCGGGGTTCCGCCGGGTCCATGGCTCATGCTCGCCCGCCGCGGCGGCAGATGGCAAGATCGGTCCTTGGCCCATGCTCTGCGCCCAACCCCGAGAGCCTCAGGGTCGCTGCGCCTCTCTGCCCTGAGCCGTCAGCAGGGTCACCGCCGTCTGGTCGAAGGACAGAAAGGTCGATCCACCCAACCAGGCGCCCTCCTGGGCGATCACGCCATCGGCGAAATCGCCTCCCGCATCGAGCATGGCGAGGCCGGCCTCGACGGCGGGCCGGTTGGTCTCGACGGCGGCAACGGCGAGCAGGGCCCGGATCGCTGCGGAAATCTCGGCCGGCTGAAAGCGATAAAGCCGGCGCAGCACCCAGACGAATTCGCACAGGCACGGCAGCGTCACCGCGATCACGGTCGCTTCCCTCAGGCATTGCTCGGCGCGTCTCGCCTGTTCTGCGTCATCGCGGACGACGGCGCGGATGAGGATGTTGGTATCGACGGTGATCCTCATTCCTGACCGGCCCAGCCTCGGGCGGCGGCCTCGTTGATCTCGTCGATCGTGGCGACCGTCGTCGATTTCCCGGCGAGAAGCCCGAGAAAGCCGTCGATGGTTCCGGGCGGCCGCGCCGCGCTCAGGGCGGCCCGGCCATCGGGCAGCAGTTCGAGTTCGATCTTCTCGCCCGGCTTGATGCCGAGATGCTGCAGGACCTCCTTGCGGAATGTCACCTGTCCGCGCTCGGTCACGGTCAATGTCGCCATCCAGCCGCCCTCCCAGAAGCGAATGTAATGCAAGGTTGCATTACATTCAAACGATCACAGCTCACTCCAGCGGCTTCTGGTCGGCGATCGCCTGGGCCGTCGCCTTGCGGGCGCTGGAAGGCGGCTCGGCCAGCATGTGCCCGGAGACCTCGGCCCCGGCATCGGGGGCGAGCCGCGCCATCATCAGCACGGACGAGGCCGAGATCAGTCCGACCAGCACGAAGGCGGGCCAGAAATCGGCCGCACCGAGCGCGCCCCCGCCATGGACGAGATTGGCCGCCTCCAGCGCGAAGGCGCCGATGGTGACGCCCATGCTGAGCGAGAGCTGCTGTGCCACGCTCGACAGGCTGGTCGCGCCCGACATGTCCCGGTTGGAAACGTCGGCATAGCTCAGCGCGTTGATGCCGGTGAACTGCAGCGAGCGGAAACAGCCTCCGACCAACAGCACCGACAGCATGATCCAGTGCGGCGTCGACGGCGTGAACAGCCCCGAGGCCGCGAGGAAGGCCGCGCCGACCACGGCGTTGACGGTCAGCACGCGCCGGAAGCCGTAGCGGGCGAGGATGGTCTTGGCCGCCGTCTTCATCAAAAGCGCGCCCGCCGCCGAGACAAAGGTGATCAGCCCCGATTGCAGCGCGTCGAGCCCGAAGCCGAGTTGCAGCATCAGCGGCAGGAGGAAGGGAATCGCGCCGATCCCGGTCCGGAAGATCGAGCCGCCGACGACGCCGATCCGATAGGTCGGGATCCTGAACAGCGACAGGTTCAGCACGGGATGGGCGACCCGCCGCGAATGGAACCAGTAGGCGACGAGCGACGCGATGCCCGCGGCGACGCAGGCATAGGACACCGCTTCGGGCACGAGATGGCGCCCGCCCGTCGCCAGCCCCAGCATCAGGCTGGCGAAACCGAAGGCCGAGAGCAGGAAGCCGCGGATGTCGAGCGGGGCAACGTCCTCCTCGCGCACATCCTCGAAGAACAGGCTCGCCAGGACGATGCCGACGATCCCGATCGGGATGTTGATGAAGAAGATCCAGCGCCAGTCGAAATAGGTGGTGATGAAGCCGCCCAGCGGCGGCCCGACGACCGGGCCGACCAGTGCCGGCACGGTCAGATAGGCGAGCGCGCCGACGAGCTCGGCCTTGCTGACGCTGCGCAGGATGACCAACCGGCCGACAGGCACCATCATGGCCCCGCCCATGCCCTGCACGAAGCGCGCGCCGACGAAGGCGCCGAGCGAGTTCGACAGCGCGCACAGCACCGAGCCGAGCATGAACACCGCCAGCGCCGCCCGGAAAATCGTACGCGCGCCATAACGGTCGGCCATCCAGCCCGAGATCGGGATGAAGACCGCGAGGCTGACGAGATAGGAGGTCAGCGCCAGCTTGAGCGCGATCGGGTCCTCGCCGAGCGACTGCGCGATCACCGGCAGCGAGGTCGCGATCACCGTCGAATCGGTGTTCTCCATGAACAGCGCACAGGCGACGATCAGGGGCAGGAGCTTAGCGCGCTGCAAGACGGATGTCCTCGCGGGAAATGGCAGCCTTAACGCCCGGAGCCGGGCAAGACGAGGGCAGGATCGGTGCGGAATCGCCTCCAGACCGGGCGCAACGCGCAAGGCCGCCATGCGTTTCGTTCGCGGGGCGGGCACCAGAGCAGCCCCGCCATGCGTTTCGCACCGTGCCGGCCGTCCCGCCCGGTCCCCATCTGAACGGCACAGGGGCTCAACCCACACCGTTCCGGAGACCTCCGATGTTCGACCGCCTTCCCTTCCCCGCCCTGCGCCGGGCCGCCCGGCTCACCGGGCTCTGCTTTCTCGCCGGGCTGGGCCTGGCCGGCACGGGCGGACGTGCCGCCCAGGCCCAGCCGGCGCCCAAACCCTCGACGAGCTGGGAGATCGGCTGTGCCCAGACCGTGGTTTCGCCCGGCTATGGCGACGGCCTGCGCGTGATGAACTGCATGCGCCAGAAGGATTGCCAGGAGATCGCCAATCGCGAGGGCCGCACGGTCTTCGAGGCCGGCTGTTTCGGCGTCGCGCCGAGCCCGCCGCGGCTGCCCGCCGGCGCCGTGCGCTCGAATCCGCAGCGCCAGGGATAGGCCCGCGCCACGGTCGCCGATGTCTTCGCCGCGCCGCAGCAAAATTTGTGGCGCGGTGGTCTAGCGGCCACGGGGAGCCCGTGCTAACGGGCCTCGTCAACCCGGTCGCGGGCGCCTCCCGCAAGACCGCAGCAGAGCCGGCCAGTCCGGTGTCGGAGTTGACGATGTCCCAAATGCTCGACGGCCTGATTCGCGACGGTCTCACCTTCGACGACGTGCTGCTCGAGCCGGGCCCCTCCGAGGTCATGCCGGCGGATGTCGACATCCGCACCCAGCTCACCAGGACGATCTCGCTGAACCTGCCGATCATCGCCTCCGCCATGGACACGGTGACGGAAGCAAAGATGGCGATCGCCATGGCCCAGAACGGCGGCCTCGGCGTCGTCCACCGCAACCTGGAAGCCGATCAGCAGGCCGCTCAGGTCCGCCTCGTCAAGAAGTTCGAATCGGGCATGGTCGCCAATCCGATCACGATCTTCCCCGACGAGACGCTGGGCGATGCGCTCGCGATCATGAAGCACCATTCGATCTCCGGCATTCCGGTGGTCGAGCGCGGCCCGCAGGGCCACAAGGGCAAGCTCGTCGGCATCCTGACCAATCGCGACGTCCGCTTCGCCGCGAACCCCGAACAGCCCGTCTCGGAGATCATGACCAAGGACCGGCTGATCACGGTGCGCGAGGGCGTCACCCAGGAGGAGGCGCGCCGCCTCCTGCATCAGTTCCGCATCGAGAAGCTGCTCGTCGTCGACGATCACCACCGCTGCATCGGCCTGATCACCGTCAAGGACATGGAAAAGCAGGTCGCCCATCCCAGCGCCGCCAAGGACGCCAAGGGCCGGCTCCTGGTGGCGGCGGCGACCACGACCGGCGATCTCGGCTTCGAGCGCTCCGAGATGCTGATCGACGCCGGCGTCGATCTCATCGTCGTCGACACCGCTCATGGCCATTCCGCCAAGGTGCTGGAAGCGGTGACGCGGGTAAAGCGGCTCTCCAACGCCGTCCAGGTCATCGCCGGCAACGTCGCCACCGCCGGCGGCGCCCAGGCCCTGATCGATGCCGGCGCGGATGCGATCAAGGTCGGCATCGGCCCGGGCTCGATTTGCACCACCCGCATCGTCGCGGGCGTCGGCGTGCCCCAGCTCACCGCGGTGATGGACGCGGCTTCCGCTGCGTCCAAGGCCGGAATCCCGGTCATCGCCGATGGCGGCATCAAATATTCCGGCGATCTCGCCAAGGCGCTCGCCGCCGGCGCCTCCTGCGCCATGGTCGGCTCGCTGCTGGCCGGCACCGACGAGACGCCCGGCGAGACCTTCCTCTACCAGGGCCGCTCCTACAAATCCTATCGCGGCATGGGCTCGGTCGGGGCGATGGCGCGCGGTTCGGCCGACCGCTACTTCCAGCAGGACATCAAGGACGCTCTGAAGCTCGTGCCCGAGGGCATCGAGGGCCAGGTCGCCTATAAGGGTCCGGTCTCTGGGGTTCTGCACCAGCTCGCCGGCGGTCTGCGCGCCGCGATGGGCTATGTCGGCGGCAAGGACCTGAAGGATTACCAGTCCAAGGCGCGCTTCATCCGCATCACCAGCGCCGGCCTGCGCGAAAGCCATGTCCATGACGTGACGATCGTGCGCGAAAGCCCGAACTACCCGACACGCTCCTGACGCCGGCTCCAGCCGCTATCCACCGACTTCTGATCCATGGCGGCCCTTCGCGGGGCCGCCATGCTTGCTTTCGGCGGGCCGGGTTGCTTCGCTTGGTGCGCGCGCGCCGGATGGTCTGCGGCGCATGCGAGGCGGTCGGAGACGCAGGATGTCGCTCAAGCTGGTCTATCCCGCGCTCGCCCTGATCCTTTGGATGTTCGTCGTGCTCGGCATCCTCTTCCTGCGGCGCAAGCAGGCCTTCGCCGCCAAGCAGGTCCGGATGGCGGATGTCGCGGTCTCGACGGAAGCCTATCCCCAGCCGGCCCGCCTGGCGGCTGCGAATTTCGCCAACCAGTTCGAGACGCCGGTCATCTTCTTCGCGCTGATCATGCTGGCGATGGAGGTCGGTGCGACCAGCTACATCATGGCGGCGCTGGCCTGGCTCTATGTCGCGAGCCGGGTCGTCCACACCGTCATCCATGTCGGCTCCAACGATCTGCGGCTGCGCGCTCCGGTTTTCGCGCTGGGCGTCGTCGCACTGTTCGGCATGTGGATCGGCGTGCTCCTCGCCGTTCTCTGACGTCAGTTCCGCGCGAGCCGGAGGCGTTAAGCATCCCCGCCTGTTTCGGCTCGCGACCTTGGCCCGGTCGTTGAAGCTTAACAGAAAGTAAACTACACCGATCCGGCGGCGGACGGGTCATCGAGCGTAGAGTGGAGTTGACGCGATGTTGCGTGTCCGTGAGGTGGCGAGACCGGTGGCCGGTCTGCGCGAGGGTCTGCCGCCGGTCGCGGCGGCGCAACCCCGCCGTTCGGCCCGCCTCGCAGCGCTCGGTGCACTCGGTGTCGCCCTCGGCGTCGGTGCGACGGTTCTCACGGTTTCGCTCGTTCAGGCCGAGGACGACGCCGGCATCCGTGCCTTCCACCTCCAGGAGGCCGCGAACCGCGAGGCGCGACGCGCCCAGTCCGCCGGCTACGCCCCTCAGGCAATGGCCCGCCCCACCGCCTATGCGCCGGCCCGCTCGGGCTGGCAGATCCCCTTGCTGCAGACGGCACCGGATGGCCGGCTCGCCCATCCGCCGGTCGATCTCAACCCCTTCCGTCAGCGTCCGGCGACCGACCCTGCCGCCGCCCGCTCGCGGCGTACCCCCGAATCCCGGCTCGCCGCGATGAACGATGGCAGCCGCACATTCTGCGTGAGGCTCTGCGACGGCTTTCACGCGCCGATCGGCCGCTTGCGCGGCAGCGCCGATCTTCCGGCCCATGAGGCGCTCTGCCAGGCGATGAATCCGGGCATCCCGGTCAAGGTCTTCCGCCTCTCCGGTGGCGTCAGCGATATCGGCGAGGCCCAGTCGGCCGACGGCAAGCGCTACCGGTCGCTGCCGATGGCCTATGCCTTCGAGACGACGAAGGACGCCGCCGCCTGCCGTCCCGCCATCGTCCAGGCGGGCGAGCGCCGCGTCTCCCTGCTGCGCGACTTCACGCTGCGGCCCGGCGACAGCGTCGTCCTCGACGGCAAGGTCCGCACCTTCATGGGCGGCTCGCGCTTTCCCTACAGCCCGCGCGATTTTCGCGACTTCCGCGCGGCGGATCTCAGCAAGAGCCAGCGCCGCGAGATCGACGAGCGCGTCGGCATCTCCCGCCTCGAGGCGCAGGCGCGAACGGTGCGACGGCAGATGCTGCTTCGCGAGGCCAGCCTGCACGACGACAACCTCGCCAGCGATGCCAATGAGCGCTTCGTGCTGCGCGGTACGCTCGATCCGGTCCGTCGCGGCCCCGTGCGGATGATCTCGCTGATCGCCGACTGATTAGCGAGATCGGAGCCACCGCCCTGCATCGGTGCCGAACGACGCCCCGGAAATCGCAAGCCGGACCGCCTCGCTCTTTAGAAGAAGTCAAATCTCGCAACAGATTAGAACGCCTTTAAGAGACTGATCTCAAAGGGTTTTTCGGTTGACGCACCGCGACCCGCACACTACCGCTCCCTCGGCAACATCAAGAAACGGGCCTTGAACCCGAAGGAGCCGACCATGACCCACGCGATCCGACTCTCCACGCTGGCCCTGGCCTCCTGCCTGCTGGCAGTCCCGGCCCTCGCCCAGAGCGTGAACCTCTACACGACGCGCGAACCCGCTCTGCTCAATCCCGTTCTCGATGCCTTCACCAAGGACACGGGCATCAAGGTCAACGCCGTCTTCCTGAAGGACGGTCTGCAGGAGCGCGTCGCCGCTGAGGGCGCCAACAGCCCCGCCGACGTCATGCTGATGGTCGATGTCGGCCAGATCAACGCCCTGGTCGATGCCGGCATCACCCAGCCGATCAAATCCGCGCTCGTCGACAAGACGGTCCCCGCCGCGCTGCGCGGCCCGGCCGACAACTGGGTCACGCTGACCCAGCGCGCCCGCATCGTCGTCGTCTCGAAGGAGCGGGTGAAGCAGGACGCGATCACCTATGAGGACCTCGCCGACCCGAAATGGAAGGGCAAGGTCTGCATCCGCTCGGGCCAGCACCCCTACAACAACGCCTTCTTCGCCGCCTATCTCGCCCGCAACGGCGCCGAGAAGACCGAAAACTTCCTGAAGGGCCTCAAGGCCAACCTTGCCCGCAAGCCAGGCGGCGGCGACCGCGACGTGGCGCGTGACATCCTGTCGGGCCAGTGCGACATCGCGGTGATGAACACCTACTATATCGGCCTGATGAGCGAGGCGAAGAACGAGCAGAAGAGCTGGTACGAGGCGATCAAGCCGCTCAAGTCGACCTTCGCCAATGGCGGCACCCATGTGAACGTCTCGGCCGCGGCGATCGCCAAGAACGCCCCGAACAAGGACAGCGCCGTCAAGCTGATCGAATACATGCTCGGCGAGAAGGCGCAGACGCTCTATGCCGACGGCAATTTCGAGTTCCCGGTTAACGCGGATGTGAAGGAGAGCGCGGCAGTGAAGCTGCTCGGCACCATCACCCCGGACACCACCCCGCTCGGTGACGTCGCCAAGAACCGCAAGGCCGCGGCGGATCTCGTTGACAAGGTCGGCTTCGACAATTGAGCATCGGCATTTCCCTTTCCGGACCCCGACGGTCGCCACTCGCGTGGCGGCCGTCGACGTTTCTGGTCTTCGCCGCGCTGCTGGGCGCCGGCCTCGCGCTGCTGCCTGTCCTGGCGCTCGCCTACACGGCCCTCTCGCCGCAGGCGGCGTCGATCTGGCCGCATCTGGCGGCGAATGTCCTGCCGGCGGCGCTGGCCGATACCAGTCGCCTGCTGCTCGGCGTCGGTGTGCTCTGCGCCCTGATCGGTGTCGGCACGGCCTGGCTGGTGACGCAATACGAGTTTCCAGGCCGGCGCCCGCTCGAATGGCTTCTGGTGCTGCCGCTGGCGCTCCCGACCTACATCACCGCCTATGTCTATGTCGAAATGCTCGGCTTTCAGGGCCCATTCCAGAGCGCGCTGCGCGCGCTGACCGGCTGGCGATCGCTACGCGACTACTGGTTTCCCGATCCGCGCAACCTGCCGGGCGCGATCGTGATCATGGCCCTGGTGCTCTACCCTTATGTTTATCTGAGCGTCCGCGCCCTGTTCGGGCTTCAGGCCGCGGCCATCGTGGAATCGGCGCGTACGCTCGGCGCAGCGCCGGGCCGGCTGTTCTGGCGCGTCGGACTGCCCATGGCCCGGCCGGCTCTTGCCGCCGGGCTGACGCTGGCGCTGCTCGAGACGCTCAACGACATCGGGGCGAGCGAGTATCTCGGCGTTCGCTCGCTGACGCTCTCGATCTACACCACCTGGATCAATCGCAACTCGCTGGCCGGCGCGGCCCAGATCGCCTGCGTCATGCTGCTGCTCGTCGTGCTGCTGATGGTGGCCGAGGCGCATCTGCGCGGCCAGCGGCGCTTCGCCCTGCCGGTGCGCCAGCCGCGCGCCGTCGGTCGCCGGCCGCTCGCCGGCTGGCGCGCCGCCGCGGCCACGGCCGCCTGCGCCTTGCCCGTTCTGTTTGGCGCCGTTCTGCCCATCGCCTTCCTCGGATCTGAGGTGTTGCAGCGTGGTCTCTGGCAGCAATTTGACGCCGCCATGCTGCGCAGCCTCGCCAACGCGCTCGCCTTCTCGGGTCTGGCGGCGGGCCTGGTGGTGCTGCTCGGCGTCGGCATCGCCGCCGCCCGGCGGCAGGGGCGCGAACCCTGGCTACCGGCCCTGTCGCGCGTAGCGGGCCTCGGTTATGCGGTGCCGGGAACGGTGCTGGCGCTCGGCCTGCTCGTGCCCCTCGCCGCCTTCGACAACCTCGTCGCCGACGCGGCCAGGCGCTGGCTTGGCGTCAATCTCGGCCTGCTGCTGATCGGCTCGGGCGCGGCGCTCGTCCTGGCCTATCTCGTGCGCTTCCTCGCCATCGCGGTCTCAGGCGTCGAAAGCGGGCTGTCGCGTATCTCGCCCCGCATCGACGATGCAGCCCGCACGCTGGGCGCCAGCGCCCCGCAGGTGATGCGGCAGATGCACTGGCCTCTGGCGCGCCCGGCCGTCGCCGCCGCCGCCTTGCTCGTCTTCGTCGACTGCCTCAAGGAACTGCCTGCCACGCTGCTGCTGCGGCCGCTCAATGTCGAGACCCTCGCCACCACCGTCTATGGCCATGCCTCGCGCGGCGCCTTCGAGGATGGCGCGCTTGCCGGGCTGCTCATCGTGCTGGCCGGCCTCTACCCGGCCTATCGCCTCGCCCGCGCAGGCGGCCGGGCGGGCTAGCCGGCTCGACAAGTCCCTGCCATCGGCCTAAACCGGTGGCCGCGCAGGACGGGGCGCGGGATGGGAGCGCAGCCGGCTGCGCCCCGCCCGATGCCCGGTCGCCTCCTGGTTGGGCGGGCGCCGCGTTCAAGCCCGGGATGGCGGCAGCGCCACCCTCCTGCGGCGCGCCATGCTCCGGGGGCGCGGCCTCTCGCCCCCGCTCCAGCACGATGTCCCGGATACCCCGTTCCGAGAGTTCATGACCCGACGCGCCTCGATCCTCGCCTACAGCCTGCTCCTCGTTCTCGGGCTCCTCGGCCTGCAGTCGTGGAACTTGGCTGCGGCGCGGGTCGAGCGGCACGTCATCCGCGCCATCGAGGCGCGCACGGGGCTCGCCGTGACGGGGCTGGAGAAGGCCGAGATCGCCCTGTTGCCGCTGCCGCGCATCAGCCTCAGCGACGTCGCCTTTGCGCAGCCCGATGGCGGCGTGTCGGGCCGGGCCCTGCGCCTCCGCGCCCAGGCGCGGCTGCTGCCACTCCTCGTCGGACGCCTCGATTTCGACCGGATCGACCTGGTTTCGCCGCAGCTCGATCTGGCGGTCGCTCCCGGCAGCGACCATCCGGGCGAATGGCTTTCGCGTCCGCTCGACGCGCTGCAGAAGCTCGGCGAGCAGAGCCGCATCGTCATCGGTGGCGGTTCCGTCTTCGTGCGCGCGGAGGGCGCGATCCGCAGCATCCTGCGCGACGTCAACCTCGTCATCGACGAGCGCGACGCGCAGGCGCCGCTCGCGCTGGCGGGCCGGGTGAACTGGCGCGGCACCCCGGCCGAGATCAGCCTCGTCTGGCCGATGGCCGGCGGGCGCGGGCGCACGCTGCTGAGCGTCGAGGCGCCGCTGCTCAAGCTCCAGTTCGAAGGATCGCGCAGCAGCGCGCCTGAGCCGATCATTACCGGCCAGCTCACATTGGCCACGCGTTCCATGCCGGAGCTTCTCGCCTGGTTCGGCGAGACGCCGCGTCTGGCCGCCGCGCTCGGGCCGCTCTCGCTCACGGCCGAGGCCCGCATCCGCCCCCACGACACCGCCCTGACCAATGTCGCGCTGCGGCTGGAGGGAGACCGGCTCGACGGCGCGCTCAACCTCGCCACCGCCGCGGGCCGCAGCAGCCTCTCCGGCACGCTGGCCGGAGCGACGCTGGACCTTGGCAAACTGCTCGCCCGCCTCGATCTGCCCGCCCTCCAGACCACGCCCGACGCGCCGCCTCTGCCCTTCGAGACCTGGACGGCGCAGGACATCGATCTGCGCATCTCGGTCGAGTCGGCGCGGCTCGACGGCGCGCGCCTATCCGACGTCGCCACCTATCTGCTGGTGAAGAAGGGTCGGTTCGAAACCGGCCTGCTGCGCGCCAGCGCCTATGGCGGCAGCGTCAAGGGGCGGCTGCTGGCCATGACGGTGCCCGGCGGCATCGACGTCAAGCTCGTCGGCGGCGTCGAGCGGCTCAATCTCGGCCGCGCCGGCGCCGATCTGCCGCAACTCGCGAGGCTCACCGGCATCGGCACGATGCAGTTCGGGCTGGACGGCCTCGGACGGTCCGTGCCGGAGATCCTGGCCTCGCTCACCGGCAAGGGCACGGTCTCGCTGCGCCAGGGCGAACTCGCCGGCTTCGCCTTCGCCGATCTCCTGCGCCGCGCCGAGCGCAATCCGGGGTTGGCCCTGCGCGACTGGCGCCAGGGCCGCACCGCCTTCGACAGTGCCGGCTTCACCGCGACCGTGGCCAACGGCCAACTCACCCTGAGCGACGCCCAGATGGCCGGTGCCGGCTACCGCATGACACTGGTCGGCACCGCCGCGCTGAGCGGCCCGACCCTCGACATGGCGGCGCTGCTGCAGCCCGCAAGCGGGCCCCTGCGCCTGCCGTTCAGCCTGAAGGGCCCGCTCTCCGCACCCGCCTTCGAGCTCCAGACCGACGCGTTGCTGCGCCCGGCCGGCGCCGCTGAGGGCGAGACGCTGCCGCTGCGCTGAGCGGCTCAGCCTTTCCGCTTCCGTCGCCGCCCGACTTCCGCTTGGATGGCGCCAAGGCCGGAGCGCACGGCCGCTGAGCGAGGCGACGGGAGGAACGGACGATGAAACGCTGGATCGCGGCCACGGCGGGCCTGTTGGGATGGGTTGCGATGGATCTGTTGAATGGTGGCGCCCCGGCGGCGGCGCAGGAGCTGATGACCGAGAAGAAGGTCTTCACCCTGCCGAACTTCACCACGCAGAGCGGCCGCACGCTCAAGGACGTCAAGGTCGGCTGGGAGAGCTACGGCACGCTCAACGCCGACAAATCCAACGCCGTGCTGATCTGCCACTTCTTCTCGGGCAACTCGCATGCCGCCGGCAAATATGCGGCGACCGACGCCGCGGCCGGCTATTGGGACGCGATCATCGGCCCCGGCAAGGCGATCGACACCAACAAGTACTTCGTCCTCTCCTCCGACACGCTGGTGAACCTCAACACCGGCGATCCGAAGACGACGACCACCGGCCCGGCCTCGATCGATCCCGACACCGGCAAGCCCTATGCGCTCGACTTCCCGGTCGTCACCATCGCCGATTTCGTCAACGTCCAGAAGGCGCTGGTCGAGAGCCTCGGCATCAAGCGGTTGGCGCTGGTCGCCGGGCCCTCCATGGGCTCGCTCCAGACCTTCGAATGGGCGGCGCGCTACCCCGAGATGGTCGCCAAGGCGATGCCGGTGATCGGCGCCGGCGAGGCCGATGCGCAGCTCATCGCCTGGCTCGACGTCTGGGCCGCGCCGATCCTGCTCGATCCCAACTGGAACAAGGGCGACTATTACGGCAAGACGCCGCCCAATGCCGGCCTCGCCAAGGCGCTGACCGTCGTGACGCTGCAGGCCAATCACCAGGATTGGGCCAACGCCACCTTCGCCCGCCGCGCCGCCAAGGAGGGCGAGGATCCGGCGAAGTCGCTCGGCAGCAAGTTCCAGATCCAGAGCATCCTCGACAATGCCGGCGAGGCCCGCGCCAAGGTCTCGGACGCCAACCACTTCCTCTATCTGGTCAAGGCGAACCAGCTCTTCGCCGCGGGCGGGACGTCGCTCTCCGACGCAGCCACCAAGATCAAGGCGCCGGTGCTGCTGATCACCCAGCCCAAGGACCTCGTCTTCACGGCCGATGCGGTCGACCGCACCGCCGAGACGCTGAAGAAGGGCGGCGTCGACGTCACCCACGTCCACATCCAGGGCTCCCGCGGCCATCTCGACGGCGTCATCTCGATGAAGCAGGCCGAGGGCGCGATCCGGGCTTTCCTGGAGAAGTAGGGGACTGCGTCTCGCAAGCCGTGCCGACCAATCTGGCGCGGCTGCGAGTCCCGCAGGCGAGATCGCTGGACCTTCGCCCCGAGCCGTGCAAGGTTTTACTGCGGCTCGGGGAATTTCATCATGCGTCTGGCAGTTTTGATCGGCAGTGTCATGCTGATGTGCTTCACTTCCTCAGGTCCCGCTGCGGCGCAGGGTGTATTCGCTGAATGTCATGGCATGCGCGATCAGCGGTCCTGCTCATGCGCGCTGAGCAATGGCGGCCGCGTCGTGGATGATCCGCACCGTCCCGGACGGAAAATGTGGCGATCGCCAAGGCTTGGAACAGGCGCTCACATGGCGTTCATGAACTGCACCAATGGATCGCGACGTTAGTCATCCATCACGACTGTTCATTTCCCGCACGGCTCAGCGGCTGTCCTTCTCCAGGGCGGCGTTCGCCCCCTTCAACACCACCGGCGTCTTCATGATGATCTCGCGATGCGGGAAGGGAATGCCGATGCCGGCGGCCTTGAAGGCATCCCACAGCCCAAGCAGGATCTGACCGCGGACATTGGTCAGGCCGTTGCCGGGATCGGCGATCCAGAAGCGCAGCTTGAAATCGAGCGATGAGGCACCGAAACCGGTCAGCCAGCAGACCGGGGCTGTGTGCGTGCTGACGCGCGGCACCGCTTTTGCGGTCTCGATCGCGATGCGGCTGACCTCGTGCGGATCGCTGTCATAGGATGTGCCGAACTCGACGTCGATCCGGACATAGTCGCTCGAGAAGGACCAGTTGATCACCTGATTGGTGATTAGATCTTCGTTCGGGATCAGATATTCCCGACCGTCGCGCGTGATCACCGAGACGAAGCGCGAGCGCAGGTCCCGGATCGAACCGAAGGTGTCGCCCAGCGAGATCGTGTCGCCGGGTTTGATCGACTTGTCGAGCAGGATGATGATCCCGGAGATGAAGTTCGACACCACCTTCTGAAGGCCGAAACCGATGCCGACGCCGACCGCTCCGGAAAAGACGGTGATGGCGGTCAGGTCGATGCCGGTGGCGGCGAGCGCAATTGCGCCCGCCACGATGATGAGCGCGATCTTGATCAGCTTCGCGATCAGAACCTTGAAGGACGCCGAGAGGTCCTGCGAGCGTTCGACCCAGTGCGACAGGACGCTCCCGAGCAGCACCGCGAACCAGACCAGTGAAACCAGCGCGACCAGCAGCTTCAGCACCAGCAGCAGAGAGATGCGGACGGCGCCCAGCGTGAGGGCGGCCCGGTCGAATGCGGCGAGCACGGCCTCGTCGAGCCCGACGATGGCCAGCGCGACATACCCCCAGCAGAGGATGGCGACGATGCGGGCGATCGTGACGGATCGGATGATCCGCGTCAGCGCCGAGATGAAGAACCAGGCGGCCGCGAGGGCGCGCGCCGCCGCGAGCAGCTGAACGTCGAAGGGGCCGGATAGCAGCAGCAGCGCCACCTCGCAGGCATAGAGCCAGAGGGTGTAGACCAGCCACCGCGTCCGCCGCAGGAAGGCGATGACGACCCGCAGCAGGTCCGGATTGCCGCGGATGCGCCGAGCCTGCTGTTCGAGCCGCGGCTCGAGCGCCGCCGCAATCCACGATGACAGAACATAGCCGCCGATGATGGCGGCGAGTTGCGCCAGCAGCCAGCCGTCCGAGATGGCATCGCCGAAGGCCGCCAAAAGATGGCGGGCGGCCGGGCTGAGAGAGGATAGGTCGAAGCTCATGGTGGCCGGGGGTAGAGCGAACGCTCGGATGCGTACGGGCAACGCGCCCCGACGCTCTTCGATCCATCGCGTTCTCCGCCGGCCCTACCCCGCCCGCACCACCGCCCTCACCCCGTCGATCACGAACTGCACCGCCAGCGCGGCAAGAATGACGCCGAGCAGCCGGGTCAGCACGATGTTGCCGGTGATGCCGAGCAACCGGGCGAGCGGCGTCGCCAGCAGGAAGACGACGAGGCAGGAGAGGATCACCAGACCGCAGATGATGGCCAGTGCCGCCAGCCGCAGCGGGTCGCCCTCCGCCCGCCCGGCGAGGAGGATGATCGCCGTCAGCGCGCCCGGCCCCGCCATCAGCGGGATCGCCAGCGGGAAGGCGGCGACGTTGCGGATGTGATCCTGCGTGATCGCGGTCGTCGCGGTCTGCTGCTTGCGCTCGGTGCGCCGCTCGAACACCATCTCGAAGGCGATCCAGAACAGCAGCAGCCCGCCCGCGATGCGGAAGGCCGGCAGCGAGACGCCGAGCGCCTTCAGCACGATGTCGCCGGCCACGCCGAAGAAGGCGAGGATGCCGAAGGCGATGATGCAGGCGCGGATCGCGACCTGCCGCCGCTCGCCCGCCGACATGCCCTGCGTCAGCGACAGGAAGATCGGCGCCAGCCCCGGTGGATCGAGCGTGACGAGCAGTGTGACCAGCGCTGAGGTGATGAAGTCGATCGGCATGGGGGCACTAAAGACATGCTGCGCGTCACACGGAAAGAGGCCGCACTGCAAAGCCCAGCGCCCTGCACCCATCCTGAGAGCTGCGCAACAGCGTCTCGAAGGATGGCCCCAGGAGGCTCTGAACTGGGCTGGAGCATGCTTCGAGACGGTCGCCGAAGCGATCGCCTCAGGATGACGGCTGGAGGGCCCGCCAGCGCGCGGCCTTGGCGATTCAACCCATTTTTGCTCACGGCGACGTCCAAACAAGGCGGCAATGTGGAGCGCAACGGCTGGCGGCGCCGTCGAAGGGCGCAAGCCATTGAAATTACTATGCTTATTTTCCACCGAAAAGCCGCCGGCGAAGCTGGCCTAAACCACCGGAATCGGCTAGCCAGAAGCTTGAAAAACAACCGGAATCGGGACTGAATCCCTTGAGCGACGACACCGAAGACAAGCGCCCGGACGAGCCGCAGTTCGGCGGCGAGATCAAGCCGATCGCGATCACCGACGAGATGAAGAAGAGCTATCTCGATTACGCGATGAGCGTGATCGTGAGCCGCGCTCTGCCCGATGTCCGCGACGGCCTGAAGCCGGTGCACCGGCGCATCTTGTTCTCGATGCACGAGAACAAGAACCTGCCCGACCGGCCCTACACCAAATGCGCCCGCATCGTCGGCGACACGATGGGTAAGTACCATCCGCACGGCAATCTCGCGGTCTATGACGCGCTGGTGCGCATGGCGCAGGATTTCTCGCTGCGCCTGCCGCTGATCGACGGCCAGGGCAACTTCGGCTCGATGGATGGCGACAGCCCGGCTGCCGATCGCTACACGGAAGCGAGGCTCGACAAGGCGGCGATGCCGCTCCTCGAGGATCTCGACCTCGACACGGTCAACTTCCAGCCGAACTACGACGGCAAGGAGCAGGAGCCGACGGTCCTGCCGGCGCGCTACCCGAACCTTCTGGTCAACGGCGCCGGCGGCATCGCGGTCGGCATGGCCACCAACATTCCGCCGCACAATCTCGGCGAGGTGGTCGATGCCTGCATCGCGCTGATCGACAATCCCGAGATCACGATCGACGAGCTGATCGAGATCGTGCCCGGCCCCGATTTCCCGACCGGCGCCTCGATCATGGGCCGCAGCGGCATCCACGCCGCCTATCACACCGGCCGCGGCTCGATCGTGATGCGCTCGAAGACGCATATCGAGGAGCTTCGCAAGGAGCGCGAGGCGATCGTCGTCACCGAGGTCCCGTACCAGGTGAACAAGGCTTCGATGGTCGAGAAGATCGCCGAAATGGTGCGCGAGAAGCGCATCGAGGGCATCTCCGACCTGCGCGACGAATCCAGCCGTGAGGGCGTGCGCGTCGTCATCGAGATCAAGCGCGATGCGCTGGCCGATGTCGTGCTCAACCAGCTCTACCGCTTCACCCAGCTGCAGACCTCCTTCGGCTGCAACTTCGTCGCGCTCAATGGCGGCCGGCCCGAAGTGCTCAACCTGCGCGACTTCATCGTCGCCTTCGTCGAGTTCCGCGAGGAGGTCGTCTCCCGGCGCACCCGCTTCCTGCTCAACAAGGCCCGTGAGCGCGCCCATGTGCTGTGCGGCTTGGCGACGGCGGTGGCGAACATCGATGAGGTCATCCGCCTGATCCGCACGGCGCCGACCCCGGCTGCCGCGCATGAATCCCTGATGGCGCGCGACTGGCCGGCCGAGGATATCGCCCCGCTGATCGCGCTGGTCGACGATCCGCGCCACCCGATCAATGCCGACGGCACCTATCGGCTCTCGGACGCGCAGGCGAAAGCGATCCTCGAACTCCGCCTCGCCCGCCTGACGGCTCTCGGCCGCGACGAGATCGGCGACGAGTTGCAGAAGCTCGCCACCGAGATCGCCGACTATCTCGACATCCTGCGCTCGCGCATCCGCATCCAGGCGATCATCAAGGACGAGCTGGCGGCGGTGAAGGCCGCCTTCGCCACGCCGCGCCGCACCGTGATCCAGGACTGGGGCTCCGATCTCGACGACGAGGATCTGATCGCCCGCGAGGACATGGTCGTCACCGTCTCCCATGCCGGCTACATCAAGCGCGTGCCGCTCTCGACCTACCGGGCGCAGAAGCGCGGCGGCAAGGGCCGCTCCGGCATGGCGACGCGCGACGAGGATTTCGTCACCCGCCTCTTCGTCGCCAACACGCATACCCCGGTGCTGTTCTTCTCCTCCGAGGGTCAGGTCTACAAGGAAAAGGTCTGGCGCCTGCCGCTGGCGGCGCCGAACTCGCGCGGCAAGTTCCTCAACAACATGCTGCCGCTCGAGAAGAACGAGCGCATCACCACGATCATGCCGCTGCCGGAGGACGAGGCCAGCTGGGAGACGCTGGACGTGATGTTCGCGACCGCGTCGGGCAATGTCCGCCGCAACAAGCTTTCCGACTTCGTCAACGTCAACCGCGCCGGCAAGATCGCGATGAAGCTCGACGAGGGCGATCACATCGTCGACGTGCAGATCTGCACCGAGGCCGACGACGTGCTGCTGACCACCGCCAACGGTCAGTGCATCCGCTTCGAGGTGCCGGAGGTGCGCGTCTTCAAGGGCCGCGATTCCACCGGCGTGCGCGGCATCAATCTCGGCAAGGGCGACGAGGTCATCTCGCTGGCGATCCTGAAGCATCTCGACGCCACGCCGGAGGAGCGCGCCACCTATCTCAAGGATGCCGCCGCCCAGCGCCGTGCGCTCAATGGCGAAGCCGAGGATGCGGCCGAGACGCCCGCCAATGGCGATGGCGAGGAGACGGCCGGCGAGGTCGAACTCGGCGCCAAGCGGCTCGAGATGCAGCTCGCCGAGCAGTTCATCCTGACCGTGTCGGAGAAGGGCTATGGCAAGCGCAGCTCCTCCTTCGAGTACCGGGTCACCGGACGCGGCGGCAAGGGCATCGTCGCGATGGTCGTCAACGAGCGCAACGGCCGGCTCATCGCCTCCTTCCCGGTCGAGGACCGAGACCAGATCATGCTCGTCACCGATGGCGGCCAGGTCATCCGCGTGCCGGTCGATGCCGGCCCGGGCAACCGCATCCGCATCGCCGGACGCTCGACGCAAGGCGTGACGGTGTTCAACACCGACGCCAGCGAGAAGGTCGTCTCGGTCGAGCGCATCGGCGACGATGGCGAAGGCGAGGACGCCGAGGCCGAGGGCGCTGCGGCGCCGGAGAGCCCAAGCGAGGCGTAAGCGCTTCACGGCCGGCGAAAACACGAAAGGGGCTGCAGCAATGCAGCCCCTTCTTCTTGACGACCCATCGTCCTGACCAGGACGAGTCATCCCGGACGGAGCGAAGCGCAGGTCCGGGATCCATGCCTGAACCGTTCCGGCATGGATCCCGGGTCTCGCTCCGGTCGCCCGGGATGACCCGCGCCTCGTCCAATGGGCGAAAAAGCCTCACACCGTCTCCAGCAGCCCCTTGATCAGCGCCTGGCGCGGCGCGATCGAGGAGATCAGCGCGTATTCCGACAGGGTATGGGCGCCCTCGCCGTCGATGCCGAGCCCGTCGAGGGTCGGCACGCCCAGCGCAGCGGTGAAGTTGCCGTCGGAGCCGCCACCCGTCATCGGGCAGTCCTGCAGCTCGAAGCCGATGCCGGCCGCGATGCGCTTCGCCGTCTCGAACAGCGCCGCACCCTCGGGTGATTTCTCATAGGGCGGCCGGTTCATGCCCCCGCTCACGCTGATGCGGACATCCGGGTCCCTGGGCGTGAGGCCGAGGATCTCGCGCTCGAGCGCAGCGCCGTCGGCGGCCGTGGCGACGCGCAGATCGACGCTGAACCAGGCATGCTGCGGGATGACGTTCGCCGCCGTGCCGCCGCCCATCAGCGCGACCGTCGTGGTGACGCCGCGGGCATAATCGGTCAGCCCCTCGATCGCCAGGATCTGGTGCGCCGCCTCGCGGATCGCGCTGCGTCCGTCGGCATGGCGCGCGCCGGAATGGGCCGGCCGGCCCTCGAGCTTCACCTCGAAGCGCCCCACCCCTTTGCGGGCCGTGACGATCTTGCCGCCCTCGCGCGCCGGCTCGGTGACCAGAACGGCCGCCGATTGGCGGCCGATCTCCTCGATCAGCCCGCGCGTCGTCGGCGAGCCGATCTCCTCGTCGGGCGTGAACAGGAAGACCAGCGGCCGCTTCGCGGTACCGGCCAGCGCGACCTGCTTGAAGGCCTGCAGCGCGAGATAGGCCCCGCCCTTCATGTCGTAGACGCCGGGGCCGTAGAGCCGGTCGCCCTCGACCCGCACGGGCAGGTCGCGCGCGGCGGTCCCGACGGGATGGACCGTGTCGAGATGCGACATGACCGCCAGCCCGGGCGTCCCGGTGGAAAGGCCGGCCCGCAGGATCAGGGCGTCGCCCAGCCCGTCCCGGCCGGGAATGCGCTCCACCGCGATCGGCAGGCCTTCGACCTCGGCGGCGACGAGATCCATCATGCCGTTGACGCCGGGGGCGTGATGGGTGTGGCTCTCCAGCGCGAGCCAGACGGAAAGGGCGGAGACGGGATCGGATGTGCTCATGATGGCGCGACCTTGGCCGGGCCCGTGCGCGTGAGCAAGCGAAGAGACGGGCATTGGCGCCCTGCCCTGATGGCATGGCGCGGGCTGCCGGCCTTGACAGCTGCGGTCTAATACTAAACCATTTGGATAAGTTTAGACCCGCACCCGAGCGTCCCGCTTCGCAGGAGATCGCCAGGAGACCGTCATGAAGCTCCAGAAGATTACGCCCTTCCTCTGGTTCGACCATCAGGCCGAGGAGGCTGCCGCCTTCTACCGCTCGGTCTTCCCGAACAGTCGGCCGGGACCGGTGGTGCGCAACACCGGCGCCGGACCGGGCCGCGCCGGCGACGTCCTCGTCGTGTCCTTCGAATTGGAGGGAATGACCTTCACGGCGCTGAATGGCGGCCCGCAATTCCGCTTCAGCGAAGCGGTTTCCTTCGTCGTCCATTGCGCCACGCAGGCCGAGATCGACCATTACTGGGAGAAGCTCTGCGAAGGCGGCGAGCCGAGCCAGTGTGGCTGGCTCAAGGACCGCTTCGGCCTGTCCTGGCAGATCGTTCCCGAGCGCTTCGTCGAACTGGTCAATGGCGGCGACGAAGCCGTCACCGGCCGCGTCATGCAGGCGATGATGCAGATGACGAAGTTCGATATCGCGGCGCTGGAGCGCGCCGCGGCGGGCTGAAAGGCTGCCGGCGGGTCCCGCCGCCCATCGCGCGGGACCGAACCGGAGATCGAGCCTGAAGAGGCCCCGGCCCTAGAACGGTTTTATGCGGTACAGTTTGTCCACTGTGTGTGTCAGTCCCCGGCATGCCAACGGATTCGTTCCCTACAAGTTGCAAGGACTGTCCAGCCGAACCTTCAGCGACGCAAGCCTATCAGGCGACGATTGGCGGCTCCATCCACCGCCACCGCCTTTTCCAGCGTCTCTCTGCAACCCACCAAGATTGCTCGTTCGGTCGCGCGGGTGATGGCGGTATAGATAAGTGAGCGGTCCATCAGCCTGCTCTCCGTCACCGGAATGACCACTGTGCGGAACTGGCTGCCCTGAGCCTTGTGAACCGTCACCGCATAAGCCAGCGCAATATCTTCCGCAGGCCCGCCCAGGCTGAACCTGTGAGGCACCCCGTCGAAGTCCACGACGATGGCCGCTCCTTCAACATGGCTCACGACGCCGAGGCTGCCGTTGCGAAGGTCTCGCTGGTAGTCATTTCGGCCAAAGATGATTGGCTCGCCGACGATGTAGGATTCCGCCCGGGAAGCTGATTGCTTCGATGCTGCGAGAGCATGGAAGCGTGCATTGAGGGTGGCAACACCGACATCACCGGCTCTCAGCGGAGTTAGGACCCTGAGATCGTCGGCGAAGCCACCCAAGGATGTCACCACGTCGATGATTTCGTCTGATGTCGGCTGGCTAATCGTGGGTACCAGTACCACGCCATGATCACTGGTTAGGTCTGCCCGCAACGATGGAAGCCGGCCACGGCGCACAGCGGCCGATACGGTCGGTATCCCCGACGCGTCGGATTGGCGATAGATCTGCGTCAGCCGTACGCACGGGATCGACGCTACCCCGACGAAGGCGTGGAACGTGAGGCCGAACCCGATCGGGCCAAGCTGAGCCTCATCCCCGACCAGTAAGAGGCTGGCCCCGACAGGAAGCGCTCGAAGGAGACGGTAGAAGGTTGGCAGGTCAAGCATCGAGCTCTCATCGATGATGACGAGGCTCTCTGGTCCGAGCGCGATTGTCCGCGCCTCAGCCCCTTTTAGGAAGGCGGCAATCGTGGAAGCAGGCCGATGTGTCGCCTCGCGCATCCGGACAGCCGCCCGGCCAGCTAGGGCCATGAGATGCACGGCTCTCCCGAACATTTCAGCGGCATCGCAGATCGCCCGCAAGACAGTCGTTTTGCCAACGCCCGCCCCGCCGACGACGAGACCGAAGCGTTGCCGCAAGGCCAGATGAACAGCCGCTTCCTGTTCAGAGTTCAGTTCTACTCCGCGACCACGCTTTGCATCATCAAGCCATCGATCGACGCTGGCGCCGTCAATGCGTCGGACCATGAGGTCGTCAATCTCATCGTCGGCGAGCATCGCTTCGAGACGCTTGGCGAGGTAGCGCTCCATCATACTCGCGCCCGCAGGCTGCCACCCGTTTCCGCAATTCACTGCCGCCCCAAGTTCCTGGGCAGCTACAATGGCGCGCTCCGCCAGTGCCTGACTGCCCAGCAGCTTCGCGACTTGGCGATCCAGCACTTGCTTGGAGACCCAAGTGTCTTGGCGATGCAGGGCCTCGTACAGAACCGCCTCTACAGCGCCCACCAGGCGCTGTTTGTGGTCTTGAGCAATGCCGAGGCGCCGAGCAGCAAGGTCCACCTCACGCCAGCCTGCGAGCGCCATGAGCAGGTAGGGATTGGCTCGAAGCCGCACGGCAGCCTCGGCACCCCACAGCTTCAGGATCTTGCCAGCCAAACGCGGGTCCAGGCCGAGCTCATCGAGCCAGACCACGATGTCGTTGCGCGCGAGATCCTCGCGCCAAGCCGCTACAAGGACCTGAGCCCCGGGGTGGCCCAGTATCTCGACGAAGGGCTCCGGATCCCCGTCAGCGAGCAACCGCGGCAGTTCCGCCCCGAACCGGTCCGCAAGTTTTGCTGCACGAGCGTATCCGATGCCCTGGAACGTCGGGCTTTCCGCTAGGTGCCTAACCAGAGTCCGCTGGTTGGGAGCCTGCCCCGCCAACCCGACGACATCATGCCCTCGTGCTCGGTCCAGAGAAGGGGCAAGCGCAAGCGGCGCGCAAACGCGCGCCCCCTTCTCTTCCCCTGCGCGCGAGGGCCTGCTGATCGCAGGTCGGCTCCGAGGGACGGTCATTCCCCGGTCTCACCGAGGGACGGGAAGAGTTGCGAGACGAAGCGGCCAGATTCGACCATATGGGCTTCGACATGATGCAGGCGTCGCATTCGTTCGCGGAGTTCCGTGAGTTCCGCTCGGAGAGCGGCGTTTTCCTGCTCCAGCCGCTGGATACGCCGATCCCGGCGATCCGCCTGCGGGGCCTCGGATGTCAGGCGACACGACAAACTGCCCCCCTGACGCCATGAGGAACTGACCCCTCTGGAGAGGAGGTCGGCATGGAAGAGCAAGAGGTTCAGAGTTCGCCGCGGTTGGGTTTGCCGCGGAGGGACGAGATGAAGACGCCGGACGACGTGTCGGCGATGGTGCGTCTGAAGGCTTTGGGGTGGGGCGCGAAGCGGATCGCGGCCGAGCTTGGCTGCTCGAAAAACACGGTGAAGCGCTGGCTGAGATACGGCGATTGGCGACCTTGTGTGACGCCTTCGCGCTCGAAGAAGCTGGACGGTCTGTCGGATTGGCTGGCCGAGCGATTCCGGCGCCATCGCGGGAACGCCGATGTGATCCGCCAGGAACTGGCGCAGGAGAAGGACATCCATGTCAGCCTGCGGACGGTCGAGCGCACGGTGGCGCCGTTGCGCCGGGAGTTGGTGGCCGAGGCGCGGGCGACGGTTCGCTTCGAGACGCCGCCCGGCGAGCAGCTGCAGATCGATTTCGGGGAGCGCCGGGTCGAGATCGCCGGTGTCGCGACCAAGGTTTTCTTCTTTGTCGCGACGCTGGGCTATTCGCGCCGCCTGCATGTCCGCGCTTTCGGACACGAGAAGCAGGAGAGCTGGTTTGCCGGGATGGAGAGCACGTTCCAGGCCTTCGGCGGGATTGCGCGCGAGGTGCTGCTCGACAACGCCCGCGCGCTCGTCTTGCACCATGATCCATCGAGCCGGGAGGTCGTTCTCCATCCCAGGCTGCATGCCTTCGCGAAGCATTGGGGTTTTCGTATCAGAGCCTGTGCGCCGTATCGGGCGCGCACGAAGGGCAAGGACGAGCGCGGGGTCGGCTATGTGAAGAGGAACGCCATCGCCGGCCGACGCTTCGCCAGCTGGGCCGCGATGGAGGCGCATCTGGACGCCTGGACGCGCGACATCGCCGATCTGCGTGTCCATGGCACGACCGGCGAGGCACCGATCGATCGCTTCCTGCGCGAGGAGGCCGGGGCCCTCAGACCCGTGAGGGGCATTCCGCCGTTCACGACGCATCGCGAGCTGATGCGCAGCGTCGGCGCCGATTGCGCGGTGGCGATCGACGGCAATGCCTATTCGGTGCCGTGGCGGCTGATCGGCGAGCGCGTCCGGGTCACCGTCGGCAACGAGATCGTGCGCGTCCACCATGGCGGGCGCGAGGTGGCCGTCCATGCCGAGTTGAAGGGGCGCCATGGCCGGATCGTCGACGATGCCCATCTGGCCGGGCTCGTGGGCACGCGCGAGCGGCCGGTTCACCTGGCGCCGCCGAGATCGCCGCCCGCGCCGGCTGCGTTGCTGCGTCCGCTGGCGGAGTATGAGGCGGTTGTCGGGGGAGGCTTCTGATGAACGACCATGATCACCTGACCGCCTTGCTCGGCCGGTTGAAGCTGACGGCGCTGCGCGATCAGCTCGACAGCCTCATTGACGAGGCCGGCCGCCGCGAACTCACGATCCGGGAGGCGCTGACGCTGTTTTGCGAGCGCGAGGTCGCACGCCGCGACCAGCGCCGGATCGACATGTCATTCGGCCTGGCGCGCTTCCCCTTCGTGCGCGACCTCACCGGCTTCGACTTCGGGGCCCAGCCCTCCCTCGACAAGGCGCAGATCCGCGAGATCGCGACGGGCCGCTTCATCGCCAATGGCGAGGCGGTGCTACTCCTGGGCCCGCCGGGCGTGGGCAAGACTCATCTGGCGGTCGCGCTCGGGCGCGAAGCCATCGTCACCGGCTACTCGGTCCTGTTCACGCCGGCGACGACGCTGGTCGCGCAACTGGCCAAGGCCCATGGCGAAGGGCGGCTCGAGGAAAAGCTGACCCACTACGCCAAGCCGAAACTGCTGATTGTCGACGAGCTCGGCTATCTGCCGTTCGAGCCCGACGCCGCGCATCTGTTCTTCCAGCTCGTCAGCCGCCGCTATGAGCGCGGCGCCATGCTCGTGACCTCCAACCGGGCCGTGGGAGAATGGGGCTCGGTCTTTGGCGATCCCGTCGTCGCGACCGCCATCCTCGATCGACTGCTCCACCACAGCCACGTCATCACCATCCGCGGAGACAGCTATCGGCTCCGCGAAAAGCGT
>NZ_JBHSLU010000161.1:92195-108329 GCF_042655245.1 Allobosea massiliensis
TTCCGAATGTCGCTGGACACCTCGGATGCAGCGTCGGTAGGCGCCGGCGCGTCGAGGCCGAGTTCGGCGACAGCCTCGGCTAGCAAGCGCTTCGCACCCGGGTTCTTATACAGGACCTGTCGATCGAACCCACAGGCCAGAGCGATCGCTGAGACGTTTGCGCGGCCATTGCGCTCTGGCAGCGGCTGCTTCTCATCCGATAATTGACGCAGATAGCGACGCAGTTTCTCCACGTTCTCCGCGCCGAGAGCAGCCCCGGAGAGTTCCTCGGTCACAGTCAGGTTCCCGCACGATCGATAGGAGGCATTGGGGCCTCGAGGTCGTTCTGGGTGAGGCCGCGAGCTGTCGCATTCCTGATCATGACGATAAACCGCTCCTCGTAGTGCGAGAGCTTCTCGCGCAGCGTCCGGTTCTCGGCATCACGATCTTCGATCTGGCGTCGCAACACGACGACCAATGGGTCTTTCGATGGCTTAGGGCTTTTCCTGAGATCGAGCTTTCGCTGCTGGAATGCATCGACGATCGCCTTGTGTCGATTAAGCCCTTGACGGGTCCAGCCGCCCTTCTCGACCTGAGCAGTCATTTTGACGAGTGCTTCCCAGGTCAATGGGATCGTGGTCGGCCAGTTTCTGATGAGCTGGCAGACACGTTGTACGGCCGCATCGTCGATCGCGCGACGTGGGCCGGTTCGCGGCTTCACCTTCCCGCGTCTTGTTTGCTTTCTGTCTGAGCCGGTCATCGATCGCCCCTGTCCGCGGCCGAACCGTAGTTGATTCTCGTATCGGCGGCAGGCTGCAAGTCCCATTGGTCAGCCTCGTCTCGGCCTAGTCACGCTGAAGCGAGGGCTGCACGAGTGTGCCCTCCGGTATCGTGGTGTCGCCATGCACGGCGATGACTGCTTGCAGATTGGCGGCCATGCGCTGATGAGCGACAACCCAACGCGACGCACCGTAGGTCTCATCGGCTGCCTCCTCCCGCGCCTTGGCGAGCAACCGTTCCGTTTCGCTGAGCAGCTGTTCCGCAGCTGCGCGCTGGCTGACGTCGCCCTTCACAACGAGATGCTCGTCACACCCCGCGCAGTCCCCGAAGGTGGGGCAAGGCATCATGCTCCAGTCGTGGATGCACTGGCCGATATCGGTCACGTGTGCGGTTGTGATCGTGGCTTCGCGGAACTGCTTACGATCTGCCGGAGGCAACCGATCCTGGACCTTTGCCAATGGGCCGCGGATGTCCCCGGCTTCAACCAAGGCCCGAACGCGCTTGGCCAGCTGCGCACCGGAGACGTGGTCATACGCTGCATTTTGCCAAACATCCTTGCGCCCAGACCACCGCGCAATTTCCATCTGGTTCATGCCGCCTTCTTGAGCCAACGTATTGAGCCAATGGCGGAACTGGTGCGTGTTCATACGGATTGGCTGGCCGTCAGCACCTTTGATGCCGAACTTTTCGAAGATCGAGGGCACGCCTGTTTTCCCGCCTATGAAGACGGATATCATGCCATCCGTGACCAAGCGAACTGAGCCAGGCAAGCTCGCCTTGTACGCGCTCATCATGTTCTCGGGGATCAGGAAGAGATAATCGTCCACCCTATGAAGCGATCCATCATCCGTGCCCGAGATTGCGGATCGGATTTGCGTTACGACATCCTTTTTGTAAGCGCCGAACTGGCTGCCTATGTTTACGCGAATGCCTCTTGACTTGAGCCATTGCTTGACGCCGGACTTGCTGTACCCGAGGATTACCTCAAGCTGATCGGCACTCACAAACTCGTCCATATCACCACGATCGAGGCCGGGAGCCGGGATGTAGCCGGGGTTTTGATGCATAAAGCGGACTGCATCCCTCGACGGGGCGGTGATACGTCGGACGTCACTGATCGCGCGCTTGGCCACGTCGACCAGAGCCGTAGGTATCCATTTCGGTAGCGGAGGCGCGCCTTTCTCGCCGAAGTACCGGATGCCATAGCGAACTATCTGCTTTCCGCCGCTGTCGAGCACCGGTTCGCCGTTCTCGAACGCGAGTTCCTCAACCTCGCAGTCAGCGGGAATGCTCAGCAGCTCGTTGATGCGCCAGCCGCCGCAGACCAGCAACTCGACCGCACGCATGCGAACGATGTCGGCTGGTTCAGTCACACGATTGGCGAGGTCCGCGAGCGCATCGAGCTCTTCCTCCTGTGGCAGCTTCTGAGCCCGACGGGCATCTGCGGCCTCACCAATCCGGACGTTGCTATCGTCCACGCGTGGGTTGGGGTTCTTGAAGTCGATTCTGGCTCTGCCGATGCCATACCGGTTCAGCCAATCGGCAATTTCGGCAAGCTTCTTGCCAAGAGCGTAGGCCGTCGCTCCCGTATCGGTCTCGCGAGATGCCTTCGCGGCGTTAGCGAAGTGATCAGAGAGAAGGCGGCAAGGATCGTATTCAATGTCCGCCATAACCGGCTCCAGGAACCGAGCCGCGCGGATGATGATCTGGTGGTCCTCAATGTGCTTTGGGGCCGCATCCTCGCGCTTCCGGACGAGCGCTTTTATGAAGTCGGCCAACGGCGACCGCAGTGGCACCCGATCCTCGCCTTTCCGATCTCCGGGCTTCGATTGCGTAAAATAGAGGGTCCTCACGCCGGTTCGAGAGCTCGACGCGCGTTTTTTCTTGATGGATTCGACCCGCCAGATCGGATCGTCGAAGTCCACAGGGCCAAAAGCGCTGAGTTGCCGAGCGCCTGCTATGAAGTTGGCCAGATTCTGCTGCGCATCGAGATTGCGCGCCGACGGAAGAGTGTGAAGGCTCATGCAGCTTCGCCTGCGCGAGCCGCCTCAATCCGCGAGATCACATCGCCGATTGCCAGGATCGTTGAGTCGTAGATCGCTACCATCCGACCATCCTGGCCGGCAGCCAGCTTCCGATCCCGCTTCGCCAGAAGGTCGTTCAGTATGACGTCGTGCGGACCATCCATCCAAGGTTGGAACTGAGCGCAGGTGTAGCAAGCGACAGGAGCCAAGAACCCGCAAAACGAGTGCTGCCCGCATGTGCCCAAACTGACGACCTGGTCGCTGGTCTTGTCGAGTGTCTTCACGCGGCTGCTGGGATCGTCCCCGCGAACGGCTTCGGGCTCGGCGCGCACGATCTTGCCGAGAAACGCCTGAGCGACAGGTCCGAGCGCCAGCGCCATGGCCTTATCGAGCGACTCCACGATGTCCGACTTGATGTCGAAGTAGACCTGGACGTTCTGCAGGTCCGTGTGATCGAGAAGGTCGGCGAGTTCTCGCTTACTGACACCTTCTCGGACCAGCCGCGTGGCATATGTGTAGCGCAAACGGCGGGGTGTGACTTCAAGTGGGCGCCCGGTGCGCGGCGAGATTACTTCTAGGCGATCCACTGCGTTCCGCACCATTGCCGTCAGCTCGGAGGCGTACAGGTGTCGAGCATATTCTGACAGCGGTCCGTCTTCGTCTGATCGAGGAGAGCCGCGAACGAACAGTGGCAAGGCATGATCGGAATCCCACCAACCTCGCGCTTCGCGTCGTCGGCGATTTTCATCCATTAAGTCGAGTACTACCTGACCGATTTCCTGATTGAGTTTTCGAAGCCGAAACTCGCGGCGCGGAGCCTCCGTGCGCTTCTTCACCCGCGGGACGTTGACATGGATAAACCGGCTCCCCTCTTCCTCAATCACGCTCACGTCGTCTTCACGAAGGAGAGCGAATTGGAGGGGGTTGCTGCCGAAGGCAATACATAGCCAGAGTGCGGCTAACTCTGCCAAAGTGATGGTATTTGACTGGCCCGCAGCTCTCAGCGCGTTCAGCAGAGCTGTGATCTCCAAGTCGTTTAAGGGCCCCTCGCCAGGGTCAAGCGAAAGAACCGCATGACCTTTTTGGTTTCCGCCAATGACCTTCTGATCAAGCTCGAAAGCCACCTCCTCGCTGAAGTGCGGACAGCCAAGGTCAACACAACAGCGATACCAGTGGCGAAGATAGTGGAGGCGCCAAGCCCCCCTTGGTCCAAAATAATCGCGCAGCTCCGAGAAGAATTCTGGTCCAATCCTACCAGCATTTTCGGACGATGCAATAATTGCAGGCGATCTCTCTAAATACACGAGTGTATCAAACGTATTTCTAACGTTATCCGGGGACCTCGACTTAATCAGTTTTGCGATAAAATCAGCCGTAGCTGATAGAATGTGGTCAGAAAGGAAGCGCAGCCGTCTCCAGTTGAGCGTCGACTGCTCTCCGACAGAATTCAACCTCCAAGACCAGCCTGATACGTCCACTGGGAGACCAGCGAGGTCATTTATCGAGTTTCCAGATCGAAAGGGACGGAAATTCTCTGAACTCCGGGTGACAGAAATCACCGCGATTTTCCCACGCTGCTCTTATCCTGCATGCTCAGCATCACCTTTTCAGCGCGCTTGCGCGTGTGCCGTTGTGTATATTTGTCTCCCTGCTGGGAGTCCTTCGTCCAACCCATAGTATAGTTCCGCGCCTGCTTCTCGTGCTCTTCGCTGATCCCTTGCGCATCCGCAGCGGCCGAGAAACGATCGTTGGCGGTGTTTCTTAGCACATGAGGCACAAGCTCTTTAGGTAAGCCGCCGATTCTTTTGCGCAACAGATCAAACATGTCGTTCACCGTCCGAAGGCCCAACGGGCGACCTGTACGAGCGACAAAGACGTAGGGCGTCTTTCGTGCTTCACCGTAGCGACTGCGATCGCGGCGAACTCCCATCCAACGAAGCAAGAGCTGGGCAAGCTCAGCGCTAATCGGAATGTCGCGCGGCAAGGTTTTGACGCGAGGCTCGATTTGACGGGGATCTCCAGGATCGTCAGGGTCACGGATGACCCTGACTTGAGGAGAGCTACTCCCGAGAGCGATGAGGTGCTCCCCCTTCAACTTCAGTGCCTCAGCCCGTCGCATGCCTGTCTCGTAGTAGAGCAGCAAGAGCGCTTCGTTTCTCAGCTGATGTTGGTCCTGGAACGGATTGAGCGGATTGCCCGACTTGATCGCCTGGAGGAACAGTGCCTGCGCGGCCTCGTCGATACCCTCCCGGCCAACGGAACGGCCCCGCGGAAGGTTCTCCAGCATCAGCCGCTCGAACTGCTCGATGCGTCGACGGCCTTCAGGAAGGCGGGTGTCGCCTAACCGCATGCGCATCAGCGCACTGCGAGCATGCCAGAGGATGAATTCAGCCACGAACCGGCATCGATTATAAAAGCTACCGGCCCCGATTGTAGCTGGTCGGGCTCTTGCCTCGACCGAAGTTTCTCGTTTGACGCGCAGCCGGAGATTGTCGCGAAGATCGATGATTTCCGAGGGCGAGATCAACTCCAGCGTTTCAAACCGAGCTCGAAGATCGATGCCGCGCGCGACGGCCCAATTCATCAGAAGCGCGATTGCGCGGAGATGGGCCTCCATCGTACCGGCAGAGCCTTCCCGGGCTCGCAGGACGTGCACCGCGTAGATCGTCGGATCGAACGCTAGAATGCCGGCATCATCGACAACGCGCGGAAAGCGCTCGCCCGATCGAAACCGGCCTTGCTTTACGTGGAAAGGCGCAACTTCCTGATACATTCCAGCCCCTTAGGGGCTCTCGGTTTACAAAACCAAGAGCCCGCATATTGCAACAAGGGGCTGGTTGCATTTCTCTGAACAAACCGATCCGATTTCGTCAATTGGGTCAGATTGTTACGAGTACAGTTTACAAACTCATAAGTACCGCATTTTAGAACGGGATGTCGTCGTCGAGATGGCTCGAGGAGGAGCGCCCGCCGCCGCCACCGCCGGCCATCGCCGGCTGGCGCGAACCGCCGCCACCGCCGCCCATCGGGCCCGAGCGACCGAAGGACGAGCCGGAGGAGCGATCCTCCATCATGCCGCCGCCCTCGCCATATTCGTCAGAGCCGCCCTGGCCGCGGCTGTCGAGGATGGTGAGTTCGCCGCGATAGCGCTGCAGCACGATCTCGGTGGTGTATTTCTCGACGCCCGACTGGTCCTGCCATTTGCGGGTCTGGAGCTGGCCCTCGATATAGATCTTCGAGCCCTTCTTCAGATACTGCTCGGCGACCTTGGCGAGGTTCTCGTTGAAGATCACGACCGAGTGCCACTCGGTGCGCTCCTTCTTCTCGCCCGACTGCTTGTCGCGCCAGGTTTCCGAGGTGGCGATGCGCAGATTGACGACCGGCTCGCCCGAGCCGAGGCGGCGGACCTCCGGGTCGCGCCCGAGATTGCCGACCAGAATGACCTTGTTGACGCTACCAGCCATGAGAGGCTCCATTTCCTGCGCACTTCGAAACCGGCCCGCGACCGGAGCAGGACCCTACCGGCCGACCGCCTCACTATCAATGATGTTCTTGTTTTGTTCAAGGGCCCTCCGCGGGGTTGTCCCCTGTTTTCGGCGGAGCCAACAGGATCGCCGCGCCCGCCTGAGCGTGTTGCGCAGAAGCGACAAGCGCGCAGCGGCGCCACGGTATGACGGCGTGGTCCCGTGCAAGAACGGAGTGGCTAGACGGCGTCAGCCCTCCCCCCACACCCGCGCCTCGCTGATCCCCAGCGCGGCGAACTCCCCGGCCCGCAGCTCCGCCTCGCCCACCGAAAAGAACTCGTCGAGCTGCGGCGGCGGCGCCGAGCTGCCGCTGAGCATGGCATGGGCCTGGCCGCGATGGTGGATCTGGTGCTGGAACAGATGCAGCAGCAGCCGGTCGAGCCGTTCGTGCTGGATGCGCGCGCCGCGATGCACGCTGACGATCCGCTCCAGCCCGTCATGACCCGCCGCCGCCTCGACCACGGCGATCAGCCGCCGGTCCATCGCCTTCTGCGCGGCCTGAAGCTCGGGCAGCGTGGCGCAGGGCTCGCGGTTCGCCCAGGCGACGGGGCCGAGCGTCCCGCCCTCCATCGCGTCGACATAGAAATGATCGATGATCAGGATGTGGTTGAGCGTCGCCCGCAGGCTCGGGAAGAACCCGGTGCGCGGCGCCACCCACTCCGCCGCCGAGAGCGCCGAACAGGCACTGAGCAGCCGGTGATTGGCCCAGAGATTGTTGAAAGCCATCGCCCGGTAGGGTCGCAACACGTCCATGGTCGGTCCTCCTGCCCGCGGACACTGACAGCAGGCGCGTGTCGCGTCATGTCAGCAGGCGGAAGACGGCTCAGGCCGCGGGCTCGACCACCCGCCGGTAGAGATGCCAGGTCGCATGGCCGAGCACCGGCAGCAGCACGACGAGGCCGAGAAAGGCCGGCAGCATCGCCACCAGACACAGCGCCGCGATCGCCGCCGCAAAGCCCAGCATCGGCACCGGATTAGTCGAGACGGCCCGCACGCTGGTGATCATCGCGGTGATGAAATCGACCTCGCGGTCGAGCAGCAGCGGAAAGGAAATCACCGTCAGCGAGAACAGGATCGTCGCCAGCACCGCCCCGACGACATGGCCGACGGCGAGGAACATCAGTCCTTCCGCCGTCGAGGTGATGACGGTCAAAAAGCCCATGAAGCTGGAGAAGGACTGGAATCCGAGGAACAGCGCCAGCAGCAGCCGCACCTGGTAGAGCCACATCATCATCACGAACAACGTGACGAAGGCCATCCAGCCCAGTTCCCGCTGGCTCTGGGCGAAGACGACGCCGAGCACCGGCCCCCAGCCTAGCGGCTCCCCCGCCTCGCGCCGCCGCGACACCTCATAGAGCCCCACCGCCACGAAGGGGCCGATCAGCACGAAGCCCGCCGCCAGCGGATAGGCGAGATAGGGCAGGCCGAAGCGCGTCAGCGACATCAGGATGGCGAGCCCGCCCAACGCATAGAGCCCGCCGAAGAACAGCCCGAACAGCGGCGCCGCCTGGAAATCCCGCAAGCCCGCGACGAAGGCTTCGACCACGTCATGGACGCCGATGCGCCGCACCACCGGGTCCGGCCGCCGCGGCTCCACCGCTCCGCTCCCGCTCCGAATCTCGTCCATGGCCTCTCCCCCGCTTTCGCCTCCGGCACGAGGCCGGGGCCTGGCTTTTGGGAGTCAGCCTAGCGCGAGCAGCGCGGCGCGCATTGGGGCAGATCAATCCGGCCGGCCTCAGTGCCCCGAAGCGGTTGGGCCTTCGGGAGCGAGCCGCGGCAGGAACCAGGCGAGCAGCCCGATCGCCGGCAGGAAGGCGCAGAGATGATAGACCGCGTCGATGCCGATGCGGTCGGCGAGTTCGCCCAGCATCGCGGCGGCGAGCCCGCCGAGGCCGAAGGACAGCCCGTAGAACAGCCCGCCGACGAGGCCGATCCGGCCGGGCATCAGCTCCATCGCATAGATCAGAATCGCCGCGAAGGCGCTCGACATGATCAGGTTGATCACGATCGTCAGGACGCCGGTCCAGACCAGATCGACATGCGGCAGCACCAGCGTGAAGGGCAGCGCCCCCAGGATCGAGAACCAGATGATCTTGTTGCGGCCGATCCGGTCTCCGAGAATGCCGCCGAATATCGCCCCGGCGGCCGAGGAGGCCAGGAACAGGAACAGCATGACCTGCGAGGTCTGCACGCTGACCCCGAATTTCCCGATCAGATAGAAGGTGTAGAACGAGCTGAAGCTCTGCGAATAGGCGTTCTTCGAGAACAGCAGGATGACCAGCACCGTCGCCGCGAAGGCGACCGCTGCCGCCGAGCGCACCGGCGTCGCGGGCCCCGTCGCGGCCTTGGCCGCGGGCGCGGCCGCCGCTTTCTGGCGCTGCAGCTCGGCATAGCGCCCGGCCGTCCAGGTCATCAGCACCATGGCGAGCAGGGCCGTGGCCGAGAACCAGGCCAGGCTCGCCTGCCCGCGCGGCACGATGATGAAGGCCGCGAGCAGCGGCCCCAGCGCGCCGCCCGTCTGGCCGCCGACCTGGAAGATGCCCTGCGCCAACCCGTGCCGCCCGCCCGAGGCGTTGCGCGCCATGCGGGTCGCTTCCGGGTGGAAGATCGAGGAGCCCAGCCCGACGCAACCCGCCGAGATCAGCAGCAGCCCATAGCTGCCGGCATAGGCGAGGCCGATCAGCCCGATGAGGGTGAAGCCCATGCCGACGACCATCGAATAGGGCATCGGGTTCTTGTCGGTATAGGCGCCGACCAGGGGCTGGAACAGCGAGGCCGTGATCTGGAAGGTCAGGGTGATCAGACCGATCTGGCCGAAATCCAGCCCATAGGCCGTCTTGATGATCGGATAGATCGCCGGGATCAGCGACTGCATCATGTCGTTGAGCAGATGCGTCGCGCTGAGCGCGATCAGCACCGGCATGGCGGCGCCCTGGGCGATCCGGGCGGTGGGCGTGGTGGCGGTCATATCCGAGGCGTGTCCGGTTCGAGCCAGGCCAGAGCTTCAAGCCTTTGAACCCGCGCGCGCTCGCAAGCCAGCGAAATATTGGCAGGGGCGCCATGCACGCCTCCGGCAGCACCGGAATGCCCCTGCGGCGTGCACGGCTCTTGCTTGTGGCCGGGCGCTGTCGTTATGGCGACGACAGACCCGCCCACTCCCCGCCTCCACACAGGATTCCCGTCAGATGAGCGTCGCCAACGGCCGGCACATCCTCGCGATGCCGGGGCCGACCAATATTCCCGACCGCGTGCTCCAGGCGATGATGCGCCCCGCGGAGGAGCTCGCCTCGAAGACGATCGTCGATCTGACCGAGTCCGTCCTGGCGGATCTGAAGCGCATCTTCCGCACCACCGGCGAGACCTTCGTCTACGCCGCCAACGGCCATGGCGGCTGGGAGGCGGCGCTGACCAATGTGCTGTCGCGCGGCGACAAGGTGCTGGTGCTGGCGAGCGGGCGCTTCGCCATCGGCTGGGGCGAGATGGCGGCCTTCATGGGTGCCGATGTCGAAGTGCTGCCGGGCAGCTGGCGCGCCGCGATCGACCCCGCCGCCGTCGAGGCCCGTCTGCGCGCCGATGACGCCCACGCCATCAAGGCCGTGCTGATGGTGCAGATCGACACCGCCTCGGGCGTCGTCAACGACGTGCCGGCGGTCCGCCGCGCCATCGACGCCGCCGGCCACCCGGCCCTATTCATGGTGGATGGCGTCGCCTCGGTCGGCTGCATGCCCTTTGAGATGGATTCCTGGGGCGTCGATGTCGCCATGTCGGCCTCCCAGAAGGGGCTGATGACTTCGCCGGGGCTGGCTTTCGTGGCCGCGAACGAGAAGGCCATCGCCGCCCACAAGTCCGCGACGATGAAGACGCTGTACTGGGACTGGTCGTCCCGCATGAACACGCTGGCCTATATGAAGCATTGCGGCACGGCGCCGGAGCATCTGCTCTTCGGCCTGCGCGCGGCGCTGGACATGATCTTCGAGGAAGGGCTCGAAGCCGTATGGGAGCGCCACCGCCTGCTCGCCGGCGCGACCCATGCTGCCGTCGCGCGCTGGGCCGAGGGCCAGGCCGTGACCTTCAACATCACCGACCCGCTCCAGCGCGCGCCGTCAGTGACGCCGGTGCTGGTCCAAGGCATCGAGACCGCCACCCTCACGGACTTCGCCCGCGATGTCGGCGGCGTCTCGCTCGGCCTCGGCATCGGCGAGCTCGGTGGCAAGGCCTTCCGCATCGCCCATATGGGCCATGTCAACGCGCCGACCGTGCTCGGCACGCTCGCCGTCGTCGAGATGACGCTGCAGGCCAAGGGCGTGCCTCATGGCGCGGGCGGCGTCGATGCGGCGGTGGCCTATTTGGGGGCCGCGACGGCCTGAAGCGCTTCGCGCGTCCCAGTTCCAAGCCCTCATCCTGAGGAGCGCTCCACGGGAGCGCTCCTCAGGATGAGGGCTTTGGTGTCGCCCGCTCCTGCCATCCCCTGTCAGCAGCACCCGCTGCGACCCCGCGCCGCTGGCGCTGTGCGTGATAGACATTGCCGCCGCCTGCCGGCCGGTCTGGCGTGGCGCGGCATTTGCCCTATCTCTACGGCTCATCCCTCTCCGGACGCCCCCATGGCTCGCAAACCCTCCTCCGGCGCCAAAACTTCGTCGGGCCAGACCTCGTCCGGCAACAAGACCTCGCTCGCCGACCAGGCCGCCGCGCTGGAGGCGATGTTCGACGAGGCCCGCCGCACCGACTCGCGCATGATTACCGTGCGCGGCGCCCGCGAGCACAATCTCAAGAACGTCGATCTCGCGATTCCGCGCGACAAGCTCGTCGTCTTCACCGGGCTCTCGGGCTCGGGCAAATCCTCGCTCGCCTTCGATACGATCTATGCCGAAGGCCAGCGCCGCTATGTCGAGAGCCTCTCGGCCTATGCCCGCCAGTTCCTCGAGATGATGAGCAAGCCCGATGTCGACCAGATCGACGGGCTCTCGCCGGCGATCTCGATCGAGCAGAAGACGACCTCGAAGAACCCGCGCTCCACCGTCGGCACCGTCACCGAGATCCACGACTACATGCGCCTGCTCTGGGCGCGCGCGGGCATCCCCTATTCGCCCGCCACCGGCCTGCCGATCGAGAGCCAGACCGTGCAGCAGATGGTCGACCGGCTGGTCGAGCTGCCGGAGAAGACGCGCGGCTACCTGCTCGCCCCCGTCGTGCGCGGCCGCAAGGGCGAGTTCCGCAAGGAGATGGCGGAGTGGCTGAAGCGCGGCTTCCAGCGCGTCAAGATCAATGGCGAGTTCGTCGAGATCCCCGATGCGCCCGCGCTCGACAAGAAGTTCAAGCATGACATCGACGTCGTCGTCGATCGCCTTGTGATCAGGCCCGATCTCGGCGCCCGCCTCGCCGACTCGCTGGAGCAGGCGCTGGACCTCACCGACGGCATCGCCGTCTTCGAATATGCCGACGAGAAGGAGGAGGACGGCTCGCCGCGCCGCATCGTCTTCTCCTCGAAATTCGCCTGCCCGGTCTCCGGCTTCACCATTCCCGAGATCGAGCCGCGCCTGTTCTCCTTCAACAACCCCTTCGGCGCCTGCCCGGCCTGCGACGGCCTCGGCCACGAGATGCGCATCGACCCGGACATGATCGTCCCGGATTCCTCGCTCAGCCTGAAGAAGGGCGCCATCGCCCCCTGGGCCAAGTCGACCTCGCCCTATTACGGCCAGACGCTGGAGGCGCTCGCCCGCCATCTCGGCTTCTCGATGACCAAGCCCTGGGCCGAGCTTCCCGACAGCGCCAAGATCTCGATCCTCTACGGCACCGGCGCCGAGCCGGTGCGCATGGCCTATAATGACGGCCTGCGCGCCTATGAGGTGAGGAAGCCCTTCGAGGGCGTCATCACCAATATGGAGCGGCGCTGGAAGGAGACGGAGTCGGACTGGGCCCGCGAGGAGATCGGCCGCTTCATGTCCGAGACGCCGTGCAAGGCCTGCCAGGGCTTCCGCCTCAAGCCCGAGGCGCTCGCGGTCAAGATCGACGGCTGCCATATCGGCGAGATCTCGCGGCTCTCGGTCAAGGACGCGCTCGACTGGGTCACCCGCCTGCCCTCGCGCCTCAGCCAGAAGCAGAACGAGATCGCCCCGCGCATCCTCAAGGAGATCCGCGACCGGCTGACCTTCCTGCTCGATGTAGGCCTCGAATATCTGACGCTCGCCCGCGCCTCGGGCACGCTCTCGGGCGGCGAGAGCCAGCGCATCCGCCTCGCCAGCCAGATCGGCTCCGGCCTCACCGGCGTGCTCTATGTGCTCGACGAGCCCTCGATCGGCCTGCACCAGCGCGACAATGAGCGGCTGCTCGGCACGCTGCGCCGCCTGCGCGACCTCGGCAACACCGTCATCGTCGTCGAGCATGACGAGGACGCGATCCTCACCGCCGATTACGTCGTCGATGTCGGCCCCGGCGCCGGCATCCATGGCGGGCGCATCGTCGCCCAGGGCACGCCGCAGCAGATCCTCGACAATCCCGACTCGCTGACCGGCAAATACCTCACCGGCGAGCTCTCGGTCGCGGTGCCCGTGCGCCGCCGCAAGGCCCAGAAGGGCCGCTCGCTGAAAATCGTCGGTGCGCGCGGCAACAACCTGAAGAATGTCTCGGTCGAGATCCCGCTCGGGCTGTTCACCTGCATCACCGGCGTCTCGGGGGGCGGCAAGTCGACGCTGGTCATCGACACGCTCTACAAGGCGGTGGCGCGCAAGCTCAACGGCGCGATCGACCACCCCGCCCCGCATGACCGCATCGAGGGCATCGAGCATCTCGACAAGGTCATCGACATCGACCAGTCGCCGATCGGCCGCACCCCGCGCTCCAACCCCGCGACCTATACGGGCGCCTTCACGCCGATCCGGGACTGGTTCTCCGGCCTGCCCGAGGCCAAGGCGCGCGGCTATCAGCCGGGCCGGTTCTCGTTCAACGTCAAGGGCGGCCGCTGCGAGGCCTGCCAGGGCGACGGCGTCATCAAGATCGAGATGCACTTCCTGCCGGATGTCTACGTCACCTGCGACGTCTGCAAGGGCAAGCGCTACGACCGCGAGACGCTGGAGGTGAAATACCGCGACCACTCCATCGCCGACGTGCTCGACATGTCGGTCGAGGAGGCCAAGGATCTGTTCAAGGCCGTGCCCTCGATCCGCGACAAGATGGAGACGCTCGCCCGCGTCGGCCTCGACTATGTCAAGGTCGGCCAGCAGGCCACGACGCTCTCGGGCGGCGAGGCCCAGCGCGTGAAACTCTCGAAGGAGCTCTCCAAGCGCGCCACCGGCCGCACCCTCTACATCCTGGACGAGCCGACCACCGGCCTGCATTTCCACGACGTCGCCAAGCTGATGGAGGTGCTGCACGAGCTGGTCGAGCAGGGCAATTCCGTCGTCGTCATCGAGCACAACCTCGAAGTGGTGAAGACGGCCGACTGGGTGATCGACATGGGCCCCGAGGGCGGCGACGGCGGCGGCGTCGTGGTGGCCGAGGGCACGCCCGAGGCCATCGTCAAGGCCGGCAAGGGCCACACCGCCCGCTTCCTCAAGGAGGTGCTGGAGCGCCGGCCGATTGCGAAGGGCAAGGCGGTGCGGGAGGCGGCGGAGTAAAGCTGGGTTGACATCGCGCTACCGCCCAAAACGACGAAGTTCGCAATCGACCGGTATCCAGGACAAATGGCCTGAATTTGATCTTCAAAAGACCTGTTACTAAATAGAAACTAAACGCACACAGGAGCCGCTGGGTATGCTCAGATGGCAAGGCAGGGTTGATTTGTGTACATTAGGGTACACAACCAAATCTACAGAATAGCCCTCTTGAAGGCAATAAATCCATGCGTGTCAGCCGCGGTGTTTTCGATACCGATCAGGTCAATCGTAGCAAAATGAGATTTCCTGCCTCTGAATTGATGCGGGCTCATCAAAATCATCGGCGTGAGTGTCAAGCAAGAGGCGTCCGTTGCGGGACACCTTGTAATCTACAGCACGACATGCATCGATTAATTGGTTGGAGCTGCGAGCTGGGGCTCTACCTCGACAGCGAGATGGTTCGCGTCCTAGGACAAATTGAGGAACCAGAAAATGAGACAGAGAGGGCGCAACTCCGATCCATAGCGGAGTCTTACTGGACCGCGTTTCACCATGGCGCTGTCCCTTTACAGGCTGAAATCCTGAAGCGAGCGGAGATCGCGGAATCTTTGGGAGCACGGTCGCTTCAGCTTGAAGCGGCAGTAGTAGAAAAGCAGGGCATCGCTGCCACACTTTATCCTGAGCTTTTTATTCCGGGGGTAGGCAAGGTCGACAAAGACGGACTTGCGGACTATCGCGATGTAATAGACCGTATGACAGAAATACAACCAGGCATTTTCCATGATACAGATCGCGACTTATTGCTTTTCGCCCATCGTTTTTTTCGACGAAGCCTATCACATCGCAACAAGCTCAATGTAGATTTTCTTCAGAAATTTGCAACAATTGCCGCCACCCAACCTGGTCTTCGAGTTAGATTACGACTCGATCCAGATATCATTGGGCACCCTGACAGCGTCAGGAATATAGTTGAGCTTGAATATTGGCGTGGACCTCTATACGATGACGATATCGCTAATATCAAGAATGGCGTTGCCGAACACAAAGCTGACGAGCGCACTCGAAAGTTTGAGGGCATTGATCGCACCCATGTTTGGTGGAAATCGCCCGAGACGCGAGATGGAGATGAAGAGCGCCGTAGTGAATTCAGGACCTTTGAAATCGAAGAATTGATAGAAAATCCGTCGGCAGGCTTAGGAGATGATCAATTTGGCTGCAGGTATGCCCATGCAGAGTTCTCCGCCGAAGAAGATGCTATTACCCACTTCGATGGGGCCATTAGAGCCTACCCTGCGGACGACTATTTGAAGCGAATAGATGCCTCTATCGATCGAGCGGGCAAGCGTTCTGAGTACACCAAACTCTTCCGCTTGGATAACGCTTTGCCCATCAAAGATTGGAAAGAGATTCTTACAGCCTATTTCCGAGGTAACAATCTTATTCCTGAGTATTTTCGCGGCTCAACAGATACAGATATCGCTACAGAACAAGGATCAGATCAAAACATCATAAAGGATATCAAATCAGATTCTCCAGATATTGCAGCGCTCGTCACTCTTGCAGAGGGCACACTGAGCGGACCGCCCATTCAATTTTTCTTGGATCAATTTTTTGAAATGGGCGGACACGAAATTTACTACCTCGAAGTAGGCGTCGGTCAAGTGGCCCAACGCCTTCGCGCAATGTTCGACTTGAGTACCGTACCAACCACGGGCTTTCGGGACGGGATACTAAATCTTCCCCGTATTGCATTCGTGCCGGATGGCGACCTCAAGACAACCTTCGACGGATTTGTCACCGTCTTAGCCGACGCTTTGTCTGCCGATGTTGAGACGGGAATCACTCAGCGCGCTGCGGTACCTGTCACGTGGGAAGACGATGGAATGCTAGTAACCCTCGCGGTAGCTGGCAAAGCGGATAAAGTTGCCGCCGTTTTAGAGCGATTACCTAACTTAATCGATCCGCGGCAGCCTCCATCAGAGTGGATTGAAGCGCTATCAGGCACGATAAAAGCAATAGCGCCGAAGCAGCCGAGCGAGGTCATGTGGGACGGGGTGAGCCGGGGCATCTTGGAGATCAAAAGATTTGGGGAGGTCGAACAACAAATGCAACTTCCCGACGATCTCATTCGAAAACTGTGAAGCCGCCCCCTAATTGACCGGACACGCCCTCCCACTTCCGTAAGGGGTAGGAGTAATGTCGTGTCCATGACTGGTTCGATATCGAAGAGTGAGG
>NZ_JBHSLU010000162.1:0-709 GCF_042655245.1 Allobosea massiliensis
ACGAAGCCGATCCCGAAACCGGCGAGATCATCGCCTGAGCAATCCCGGCAGCGCGATATGGCGAGGGCCCCGATCGGGGCCCTCGCCATATCCGCCGCTCCCCAACGCCAGTGGCCTGCTTTTACTCCGCCACGCTGGCCTGGAATCCGACCGCCGTTGACAACGGCGCCAGCCTCAACCCCTGGCTCCACAACCATCGTGACGATGCTCTCGGCGCTGACGTGGATTTCGACCGTGATGATGTCGTTAGCACCTCGCAGCCCGCGAATGATCCACTGGCGACCGAAAGCGTCGCCCTCGTCGAAGATGGACCACGTCGAGCAATTCACGGACAGCTGTCCGGGGCCGGGCTCCGGTGGCAATCCCTGGCCGCCTGCAATCTGGACTTCTGGCATGGTTTAGCTCCCTGGTCGCCCCAGCCGTCGTCAAGTTTGTTCTCTTTATGTTCCTTTTCTGTTATGCACGCAATCCCGGGGCGGCAGACAACGCACAGGGCAGCGCGACAGGCGCCACGATCGGAAGCGAACATCGGCAACCAAGATCGGCAAATGATTGCCCTTCTGCGCCGTAAGGGTATTGTTTCAAACAATATTCTTCCCGAGCGGATCCGGCTGCGGATTCCGATTCCGACCGGCCATCATTCCGATAATTGACCGGCCGGGATTCCGATAATTCTCCGGCCACCATTCCGATTAATGACCGGCCACCA
>NZ_JBHSLU010000163.1:0-980 GCF_042655245.1 Allobosea massiliensis
ACAATCAGGACATGGACCGGCGCTGACGGCCGCCCGAGCTCGGACAACAACACGATCGCCTTCGATCGCGATCTCGTCGACCATCAATCCTGAAGGAACCGGGCTGGCTGGCCGAAATCGCTGCTTCATCATGCTGATTCCTTCTGGAAACCAGCGTCAGAACAGCCCCAACGTGCAGCGAAACTGAGTCAGACCCAGCCTTCAACGCGATAAGGGGGCTGACCTTCAACGCGATTTGACACTTGAAGTCCTCGGTGAAGTTCGCTTTGCCCATCGGGGCCTCCTTGCCTGAAATTTAGGGAAGAAGGCGTCAAGGAATCCAGGGGCGGTTCAGACGACGGTGTTAGTCAACACCAATCAGCGATCGGGTATGGCAGAGGAAGCAGGCCAGCACTACGATCAACAGCAGGGCCGATGCCCATAACCAAAAGTCCAGGCGGCGCAGCATAGGTCATATCCGCAAACCGATTGAACCACTCGGCCAGCGGGTGGTTCCGGGGTCTCGACGGACAGGTTCACGCGATCCGGATCATCGCCAGATCCAGGTAGCGGGTCCATCGCGGAAGCCCGCACTGACCAGTATCGCGAGCCCCAAAAGTGCAAGGACGGCAGCGATAGCCTTCGAATTGAAAGGCAATGGCGTCTGCCCCCCGCTCTGGGTATCAGCTCACTGACACATTCAACTAACGCTGAGGTCCAGCCGATCTGTCTAGACGCTTGCCACGTTTGGGGCCTTTAACTTTTTTGTGGCCGAACCGCAGCGATTTCGAAATACCTGATCGCGTTTCCGCGTAAGCAGGAGCGACCAGCGGATAATCGAATGGCAGCCCCCATTTCGCCCGATATTGCTCAGGAGACAGCCCGTATGCCGTTCGAAGATGCCGGTCGTGTCCCTGCTGGTGGTGTAGCTTCGCAGAGCCACCGCGTGCCGGCTTTGGTCGGGCTGGTCAGGCGGCCACGGCTGGCAGGCTGACGATGGG
>NZ_JBHSLU010000164.1:0-86051 GCF_042655245.1 Allobosea massiliensis
TCCCATCGTCAGCCTGCCAGCCGTGGCCGCCTGACCAGCCCGACCAAAGCCGGCACGCGGTGGCTCTGCGAAGCTACACCACCAGCAGGGACACGACCGCAACCGCCTGAACCCGCTTGGCTGAAACGCGCTCGGCCTCTGCCTCTAAAGCCGCCTGGAAGACGCCTGAGAGGCGGTTGGCGTCCTCATGGCGCTCTCTGGCGCGGCGATCATCCTCAGCCGCCTCAGCGGCTTCCTGGCGAAGCCTGCGTGCCCGCCCGCCGATCCATGCTGCTAGAACTGCGAAGCCTCTTGGTTCGGCGGCGTTGATCGCGTCGAGGCGCGCACTGGCCGCGTGCATCGCATCCCGCGTCGCCCTGCTCGCCTGCCGCGCGCGGTCGGCGCGGAGCCGTGCCTGGATCAGGCTGTCCGGCATCGGCAAGGGGACTCTCGCAAGGGCGAGCTTTTCGCGAGCAGCGTCATGAACTTCCCGGAGTTCATCGAGCCGGCGTTGCAGATAGCGGCGCTCGACCTCGGCCTTGATCTCAGGCATCGAGATCGCGGAAGCTAGCGCTGTCGCTGCGGCACGATCCCGGACACGGCGACGGGCCGAGGCAGGATCACCTGCTCGATGCGGTGCAGGCTGCCGCGGATGCTCCGCTGCTCCACCAGGATGTCCGTTAGGGCCTCGCGGATCAGATCCAACGGTGTCGGCCCCTCCCGATCCTCCAGCAAATCGAGTAGGCGGAGCAAGGTCTCGGTCTTGCTGTCGACCTTCCGGGTGCGGATCAAAAGCTCCTGTTCGAGGGGCGGCATTGTAGTGCTCATCGGTTACCTCCATTCGGGCGACGACATCGCCGCGCTTCTGCCTGACAATCCGGTCCAGAGCGCCGATGACGACGCCGCCTGACGATTGCACGACCCAGACACCCTGCTTCTGACCCGGCACGACGAGCAGGCCAGCCTCGGCCAAGGCGGCGCGGAAGGATGCCGGTGTGTCGCCCTGCGACCATGCGGCGGTCACGACTGAGCGCGCCGCGACATCATCAATGCCTTGACGGGTCAGGGCTTGCCTTGCAGAGGCCGTCACGACGGATCGCGGGACCGGTTCAACGCACTCGGTCGTCAGCAGCGCATCGGCGATCTCGGGAAGGCCCCGCGCACGAAGCGCCTTGGCGACGGCCTTGTCATGCCGGCCACGTGTCAGGGGTTCGCGATGGGACCATTCCAGTTCCCTCGCCAGGCGCTCAAGCCGCAGATGTGACCAGGCATCGTCAAGGCGCTGACTGGGGCCGAGCCAGTGCGATACGACCACATGAGCGTGCAGCGACCCGCGTCCGGCTGCGCCTGGCTTGTGATGCAGGACGATGACGTGAGGATGGGTCGCCGGATCGCCGCCCAGTTCCCGAACGACGGACGCTGCGGCCACTACGAGATCACCTGCGGCCCATTCCGCTGACGGAGAAAGTGAGATGTGATGGAAGGCCGCTGCGCCTGGTGGCGCGAGACGGCGCATGGCGTTAAGCGCCGCTTCGACACCCATAGCGGCGAGGCCGACCATGGAATGCACCCGTGGAGGAATTCCGGCATCCGGCTTCATGAGGTGCTTGGCGAGATTTCGGGCATCGCGTCGTGTCCGACCGTGTCGGGCATGCGCTATGATCACCGGGCCGACGCCTCCAAGCGTGCATCGATCAGGGCCAGTTGCGCGCGAAGGCGATCAAGCGCGTCGGCATCGACGCGCCCGCCAGTATGCGCATGCCGGCAGAGCTGATTTGCGAGCCCACCGACCCTGCTGACCGCGACCGTGGCCTCTCGTAGTGCGACGGTCAGCTCGGTTTGCTGGCGAGGCATCGGGCGGCGGCGGGTCGTCCCGATGGCGCGGCGCACAGCCTCGGCGGCATAGGTGGAGGTCCCGATGCCTGCCGCCGTTGCCGCCTCGCGAAGCGCGGCAAGCTCGTCGGGGCGCAGCTTGTAGGAGAGCGGACGATGGACGACGGCCATGACTTGCCTCGGGGGTTCCACAGGGGGCTTGCCCCCTTGGCCAGTCTGCGCGTACTACCGCGCACTGCTGGCTTTCAAAGGCTACCTGATGATTATGCGCGCTCTCGAAAGGGTCAATGGTAGTACTCGATTCGGAATCCGTGCGGCGTTTCTTGCGCGTCCGTAACCGATTCGTTTCCTCCCGCAACCGCCCCCGCCGGTAATACCGTTGCGTTAGATTCGCGTTAACCAGACAATTGTGCGACCGCCAACCTACGGGGCTGCACATGACTTGGAATCCAGAATACACGCCCGCTCCTTCCGTGTTCTCTCCAACGACGGAAACCGTTGTCTGGGACGGAGACGCCGAGGCATTCGTCAGGCTGACGATCGCCGCCTGTGGCAGGATTTTGGCTCGCAGCGAACTTGATCCGCCGGAGCGGCGGGCGGCACTGCGCCGCCTCTTCGCGCTGCGCACCAGCCGGGAAGAGCAGAGGGCAATAGGCCGCCTCCTGAGGGATTTCAGTCTGCTCGTAGTGCGAGGTGCCGCGCCCACCGCAGCGCCGATGTCCCAGCGGGTTGAATTGCTGTCCAGACTGTTCGTAGCCAGTTCCGACAGCCAAGCGGTGGCGGCATTCGTCGAGCACATGGAGATCGGGATGCGCGACTTCCTCGTCCTGGCCTGGTGCGTGGCTGCCGTCTCCGTAGCAGCCGGCGATCCGCTGCCGCGACTGGAAGACCTCGATGCCGATCTGCCCTTCATGCCGGCATATGGCCTGGATCGCCCTGCATCCCAGTTCGATGCCGATGCGATCCTAGCCGAGATCGATGCCGACGAGCCGGAGGGTGGCGGTGGACCCGCTCTGCGCCCCACCTTCTCCCGGCAGTAGGCGTCACGGCCTGCATCGCCGTGACGATCAGCCCCGCACCGGCAGAGCTGGCCGGGTTGCGCCGCCGGGGTGGGGCGGGTGGCTTCCACTGCGTCGAAAGCCTGCTGGGACGCTGTGCCGCGCTCCTACGACCGTGCGGGCTGCCAGCGACATGAGATCAAGCGGCAGCTGGCCCATCGTCGGCGGCCAATGCCCGATAGACGCTTGCCCTGGCGATCCCCAGTTTCTTGGCAATCTCCGATGGCCCTAGGCCATCCTGGCGAAGCCGAGCGATCTCGCCGGCATCGATGGACGGCTTTCGCCCCCGGTAGACTCCCGCCGCTTTCGCCTTGGCGATGCCCTCCAACTGCCGCTCCTGCCGAAGGCTCGTCTCGAATTCGGCGAAGACCGCTAGCATGTCGAGGAAGGCCTTGCCGGCGGCGGTGCTGGTGTCGATAGGCTGCTCGGTCGCCTTCAGCGCAACGCCCTTGGCCTTCAACTCGCGGACAATGTCCTGCAGGTCGCCAACCGAGCGGGCGAGCCGGTCGATCCGGGTTACGACAAGAGTGTCGCCGGACCGCACGAAGTCCATGAGGATGCGCAACTCCTTGCGCCCCTCCGTCGTTGTCCCGGTGATCTTCTCCTCGCGGATCGTCGTGCAGCCGGCGCGGATCAGAGCCTCGCGCTGGACGGTCAGATGCTGGTCGGTGGTCGATACACGGGCATAACCGTATAGGCGGGCATCGGGCTGCGACATGAAACACCTTGTCTCGTTTGGGTCTAGAGATAGCCAGCTTGCCGTCTCAGAACGCATTGAACAACCCTAAAGAGACGGCTTTCTTGTCTCATGAGATTGACCCGCTAGGGTATACCCGATTGAGACGGCGCGCTGATGCTGACTGATCGGCCTGAGATGACCGCCCACATCATCCGTCAGGAGGCTTCTCCAACGCTCTTCGCGCCTGATCCTCAAGGAAGCGCCGAATGCGTCGTTGAATGGGTCTGGCGGGCTTCCCGTTGCCTTCTCGACGGCTGAGCGGACGCTTGCCGCCGTATGGCCATGCTTGCCACATCCATCGCATTCGATACGGTATGCGCTTGGGCATGAAGGCATGGGTATCGCGGTCGACCTCGATGGACGATGGGGTGACGCTGGGAACGGGATGTCCAGTCGAGGGGAGAGTTAGCCCGAGATTCGTTGTAGAATACCCCCGCGAGGTGGCCTCGGGCGTCGTGGCAGGCTCGCCGCTACCCGTGTGAGGCGCGGGGACGCTCCTAGGGTCCGGCGCCAGGACGGCGCAGAGCCTTCTACAGCCGTCCAAGCGGAGCCGGACGTATCCAACGACGCCGTCGCTGCCAGCCCCCCTCCAGAGTGCCTCCCGGCGCATTTGGCGCGGTTTCTTGGGCAGGACGGTCACAGTGCTTCCGCTGCGTTCAAGTTGGTGGTCCGCGATCTGGCGACGGAAGACGGCGAACTCGCCGGCGGGACGGACCAGCCGTGGCCGGTCCAGGTCCCACAGCTCTAAAAGGGCATCGTCAGGCCAGCGCTGCATTTCACGATGGTCTACGACCCACTGCGTCATGTAATTGACCACGGAGGCAGGGTTTATCAGCGGCTTTTCGCCGCTCCATGGCGTCGAAAATTTGGTTCCGATGCGCTGGCGAACAGTATCGAGGTCGCCGATTGCAACATCCCAAAGGCAATGGGCATGGACATCCCACCTACCCATCTTCAAATCGAAACGGATATGCACCACGGTGAGTAGCGGGCGCAGCAAACCTTCGGACACCAGCCGCTTCGTGAACGTGTTGTATTTGTCGGCGAAGCGCTCCAACTCAGCCGCGAGTTCTCCGATGGCAGCCTTGGCCGCCTGGGCTTTACCCGGAGCCGCCTTGGCCGGTCTGGGCCGTAGTAGGAAATGGCGGGTATTGGAGAGATCGCGGCCCTCCTTGAAGAGGTCGAATTCGGCGCTGGTACGCGCAGCGCGCTTCCCGAGTATGCGGGCGAAGGCCAAGCGCTCGCGATAGGCCGGCGGCTCGAACAGGCGTCCCGGTTCGACTTCCACGTCCTGAAAGACCCGGCGATCTGATCGGAACGGCTCGCGACCGAGGCGAAGCAGCCGCTGGGCGGTCTGCTCGTCGAACGCATGCCGTTCGTCTGGTGTCAGCGGAGGACGCTTCTCGGGCACATCTTGACGGTTCTCCGGGCGAGCGTTCAGCAACTCGTCGGGCAAGTCGTCTTCGAAAAGCGCGAGTAGGCCGGCATCAAGCATGGGGGGCTCCGGCGCGGCGGCGGCCAGCCTTCGCCTTCATGTCGCGCTCGGCGACGGCTACAAACATCGCCCGATCCTCAGCAGCACCGGGAGCGGGCTCACCGCGCGCTCCGTGGTAGTTGAGATGATCGAGGTCTACGCCGATAGAGATGGCATCGAGGGTTGTCTTGAGATGTTTCATGAACACGCCCTTCGAATAGCGCGACCTCTCGCTCGAACGGACGCCACTGTCATGGCCGGTGATCTCGTCTGCCCAGCCGAGATTGAGCCCTGGCATGTTCTGCAGATCGGTCGAAACGTTGTGTCGGAAGCTATGGAAATCGACCAACAAAACGTAGCAGTCGATACCCCGACGATACTCCGTGAACCAACCGCTGAAGGCTGCCGACCTACGGCTTCCTACGCCCTGAGGAATCAACTCGGGGAACAGCGGTTCGTCTGCTGCCCGGCCCCAATACCGGTATTCGAGGAACCCCATACGCAGAAGCGCCTCCGGGATCGGGAGATCGCGATCCGATTCCGGGGTCTTGCTATCCCTGATGCTCAGGCAAGCGATACCGTCGATCATGATGATGTCGCCTACCTTGAGTGAGCAGATTTCATCCTCGCGAGCGCCGGTATGCCGTCCGAGCAGCGGCACCCAGAACCGCGCGTCCTTGAAGATCATCGTGCCGGCGGTGGCACGGCGATGAAAGCTCTTGCTCCCGGTCCAGACCGGCGAGGTGAACAGCGTCTCCACCATCGCGGGCGGCCATGCCTTCCGCTCATGACGCGCTTGCTTGCCCTTGGGTTTCGGCTGGATGAAGCCCGTGAACGGGCTCTCCGCCTCCTTCGGCAGCCGACCATTGATCTGGCACCAATTCCAGTACTCGATCAAATTGCCCGTGTGCTTGTCGACGGTCTTGACCTTCAATCTGGGGATCATGGCCGCCTTGGGCGGTCGGGTGTCGTCGATGACCTTGGCGTCCTGAATGACCTCTCTCAACGGCATGCCGCGCCAGCACTTCGCCTTGTCGTAGAACTTGGGGAGGGCGAACAGCAGCCTGCGAAACTCCGAGACCTGCGCTCGGTCTATATCAGCTGCCGGCTTGTTCCCGACCAGTTCCTGAAACAGCTTCCGGGAGGATCGGCCATTGGAAGCGGTATCGGCCTTCCAGAGGCCGTTAGAGAGCTTCGATGCCTCGAAGTCATTCCAGTGGCTAAGGAACGGTGCAGCCGGCATCGGCTTCGCTTTTTTCGGCATCCATGGCCCTGACGCCTTCGGCGGGATTGGCGCGATCTCGCCTGCCGCGATCCGCGAACGTTCCTCGGCGATGGCGGCCAGTCCGCGCAGCATGGTGCGGGCCAGAAGCTGTCCATCAGGCGACGCACGGTCAGTGGCAGGGGCGATCACCTTCATCATGCCGCCGATAATCGGCTCCATGCTGCTCGCGGCCTCGGGATCACGCCCCGACAAAGCCGCAGAGATCGCCTGCTTTTCCCGGGGGCGCACCACGGTATCGCCGATGATGCGGAACAAGTCGTCCAATTCGCGGGTCGGGACCGATCCCATCTGATCGGCTTCGGCCTTGCTGAAGTAGGCGTAGCCGCCGGATGCCGACAGGTCGGCCTCGAAGCGCTCCGAGCAGACGTCCACCCAGATGCGGACGCGCTGCTCGGCCTCGCTGCGGCTCATGGTGGTGGCAAGGTCGGTCAACAGGCTCTCCATCGCAACGCGGACGGCGCGCGCTCGCGAGATGGCGAGCGTGCGCGAATTCGTCCTGAGGTTGACGATAAGCTCACCCGGAAGTTCGAATTCGACAATGCCCTTCGGAATACGGGCTCGAAACCGATACCTGTCGCCGCGCCGTTGGAGGTAATGTCCGTGCCGCATGTGGTCCACCAATGTGGACCGATTTCGCGCCCCAGGAGAGGGGTCTCGCCTAAACTGTTGCCAAATCCCGCTTTTCAGGAACTTGGCTGGGGGACTAGGACTCTGAGACATTTTCAAAAATCAGAAAAACCGGTCTAAATTTGCGATTTAGCCCGAATTTTGATCGCTTTTCCTGTCTTCGCGCTACCCGAGTGGACCTGTTCGGTGGACCTTCGTCAAGGGGGCTCGCCTTCCCAAGGCGCCTCAGATCCAAACCCTTCCATGTGACGAAGAGTCGGATTCCCGTTCCACTTGATCAGGGCGGAACTAGAGGCGTCCGGACTGTTGTAGCAGGTACTGCGCGCAGTCGAGGCCGCATATGCTGCTGAGCGGGCGGCATGACCCATGACATCGCTGCATCTCATAACGATATGGTAGGTGGTAAATCCGGACTCGGGAGTATGGCCCCTTGTTGCTCCGGTAGCCGCGGTACCAATCGTCGCGGCGGATATCAAACGCACCCATAGCGCCCTCCCCGGCCCGGAAGAAACGCGCCAAGAGCTAAACTTGGCGCAGGGCCCGGAAACAGACATTCATCCGGTGCGGAGAACTCCCTTCTACCGATGCACTTTGGCCTTTAGCGGCCGACAAACTATGGCGGAGCGGTAGAAGTGCACGTTCAGCTATGTCGCCGGCTCAGGCATGGATCGCGATAATCGGGCCGCAAGGAAATCGACGAAGACGCGGATGCGCGCGGGCGTCGTGGCGCCGCCGACGAAGACGGCGTGGATGATCTCGACATCGCCGGGATTGAACGCTTCCAAGATCGGCACGAGCCTTCCTTCGGCGATCTCCTGCGCGACGCTGAAGGCGCCGACACGGGCGATGCCGACGCCGATCGCTGCAAGCTGGCCGAGCGTCTCGCCATTGTTTGCTTCGATGTTCCCCTTCACGGTCAGGGCGAATTCGCGACCATCGCGCAGGAACGGCCAGACCGGCTCGGCACGGCGGAAGTTGAAGTTGAGGCAGTTGTGTCGGTGCAGGTCCTCGGGGGTCTGCGGCGCACCGAAGCGGGCGAGATAATCGGGCGAGGCAACGATCAGGCGCCGCGTCTCGCCGAGCTTGCGGGCGGTCAACGTGCTGTCGGCGAGGATGCCGAAACGCACCGCGACATCGGCCTGCCCGGCGGCGACGTCGATCACCGTGTCGGTGAGCGCGATGTCGACGAGAATATGCGGATAGAGCGCCGCAAAGTCCCTCAGCAGCGGCACGATGCAGAGCCGCCCATGCGACAACGCGGCGCTGACCCGAAGGCGCCCGCGCGGCGCGCCCTGATCGGCGATCTGCTGCTCGGCATCGTAGAGATCGGCGAGGATGCGGCGCGCCGCCTGCAGATAGGCCTGCCCCTCCGCGGTGATCGAGAGCGCCCGTGTCGAGCGCAGCAGGAGCCGCACGCCCAGCCTCGCCTCGATACGATCGATCGTGCGGCTCACCGCGGACGGGCTCAGGCCCAGCAGGCGCCCGGCCGCCGAAAAGCTGCCCTGTTCGACCACGGCGGCGAACATCGAAAGCGAATGGGCCCGGTCGGCGCCCAACAGCATCTTTGCGTCCATCGCAAATATCCTCGCCGGACAGGCCGGATAATCCCCGGGAGAAGCCGTCGCTATCTATGCAGCAGCCTATCAACGGAAGAGCAAGCCAATGGAATATCGTCAACTGGGATCGTCGGGCCTGCGCGTTCCGGCCCTGAGCTTCGGCACCGGCACGTTCGGCGGCCAGGGGCCGCTTTTCAGCGCCTGGGGACAAAGCGATGCGCGCGAGGCGCGGCGCATGATCGACATCTGTTTGGAAGCCGGCGTGACGCTGTTTGATACGGCGGACGTCTATTCGAATGGAGCTTCGGAGGAAATCCTCGGCGAGGCCTTGCGCGGTCGTCGTGGCGACGTCCTGATCTCGACCAAGACCGGCCTGCCCTTGGGCGATGGTCCGCAGGATTGGGGCGTGTCGCGTTCGCGGCTCATCGGCGCGGTCGATGCCGCGCTGAAGCGCCTCGGCGCCGACCATATCGATCTGCTCCAGCTCCATGCCTACGACGCGTCGACCCCGGTCGAGGAGTTGATGGGGACGCTCGACGGGCTGATTGCACAGGGCAAGCTGCGCTATGCCGGCGTCTCTAACTATCCCGGCTGGCAGCTGATGAAGGCGCAGGCGGTGGCCGATCGCCATGGCTGGGCACGGTTTGTCGCGCATCAGGTCTACTACTCGCTGATCGGCCGTGCCTATGAAACGGAACTGATGCCGCTCGGCCTCGACCAGGGCATCGGCGCGCTGGTTTGGAGCCCGCTCGGCTGGGGGCGCTTGACCGGCAGGATCGCCCGCGACAGGCCCGTGCCAGATGGCAGCCGCCTGCACGAGACCGAACAGTTCGCGCCGCCCGTCGAGAGCGAGCATTTCTACCGCGTCATCGACGCGATCGAAGCCGTCGCCGCCGAGACCGGCCGCACCGTGCCCCAGATCGCGCTCAACTGGCTGCTTCGGCGCCCGACGGTCTCCTCGGTGATCATCGGCGCACGTAACGAGGAGCAGTTGCGTCAGAATCTCGGCGCCATCGGCTGGTCTCTGACGGCCGAGCAAATCGCCGCGCTGGATGCTGCGAGCGAGGTGCTGCCGCCCTATCCCCACACGCCCTATCGGCAGCAGGAGGGCTTCGCCCGCCTGGCTCCGCGCGTCATCTGAGGTCTCGCCATGAAACTCAATCCCGGATTGATCGCGCTCTCGATCGGCGCCTTCGGCATCGGCGTCACTGAGTTCGCCCCGATGGGCCTGCTGCCCATCATCGCAGCGGATCTCGGCGTCTCGATCCCCAGCGCGGGGCTGCTGATCAGCGCCTATGCGCTGGGCGTGATGCTCGGCGCCCCGCTGATGACCCTGACGACGGGCCGCGTGCCGCGGCGCACACTCCTGATCGCGCTCGCCGGCATCTTCACCGCCGGCAATCTGCTCGCGGCCGTGTCCGACAGCTATGGCATGCTGTTGGCTGCGCGCCTGCTCACCTCCCTCAATCACGGCGCCTTCTTCGGCGTTGGCTCCATCGTCGCGGCAAGCCTCGTCCCGCCCCAGCGGCAGGCGGGCGCGGTCGCGGCCATGTTCATGGGCCTGACCATCGCCAATGTCGTGGGCGTGCCGCTGGCGGCCTGGGCGGGCGAGCATCTCGGCTGGCGCGCCGCCTTCTGGGGCATCGCGGCGCTGGGCCTGGTGACCATGGCGGCCCTGCGGCTGACCCTGCCGCCGCTGCCGGCGCCGAAGGGCGCCAAGGTGATGGCGGAATTACGCGCGCTGACGCGGGGCGACGTGCTGGGAGCGCTGGCGATCACGGTCATCGGATCCAGCGCGATGTTCACCGTTTTCACTTATATCGCGCCGATCCTGCGGGAGGCGACGCGTGCCTCGTCCGCCTTCATCACGGCGATGCTGTTTACCTATGGAGTCGGCCTCACGATCGGCAACTGGCTGGGTGGCCGCTTCGCCGATCGCTCGGTCGACCGGACGCTGATCGTGACGCTGGCGTCGCTCACGGCCGTCCTTGTCGCCTTCGCGATGCTAATGGGCCACGCAACCGCGAGCGCCGTGCTGATCTTTCTGTGGGGCATAGCGAGCTTCGCGCTGGTGCCGCCGCTGCAGGTGCGGGTGATGTCGGCGGCGTCGGAAGCACCGAACCTGGCCTCTGCCGTCAATATCGGCGCGTTCAACCTCGGCAACGCCTTCGGTGCCGCGCTCGGCGGCGGTGTCATCGCCGCCGGTTGGGGCTATCCGATGGTGGCGCTGGCTGGAGCCGCGACTTCGGCGATCGGCCTCGTGGCGGTCTGGTTCGGCACGAGGCCTGATCGCGCCCGGCTGTGCCCGGATATCAATCCATAGGTGTCGTGGGCACCGGGAGTTGGTGAGCGCCAGGGCTGTCGGAGTCTGCAAAGCGATGGCACTCGCTCCTGCTCGACCGGGCGTCATCCGCCAGATAGCTGTGAACCTGCGCAACGACGGCAGCGCCATCGCCAACGGCGGCAGCGACGCGTTTGGTAGACCCTGCTCTGATGTCGCCGATTGCAAAGACGCCCGCCTGATTGGTCTCCAGTGTTCGGAGAACCTCGCCGGGATTGTTCCCGCATGACGTCAACGACAGTCCCGTCTTCACGAAGCCGGCTTTGTCGACGGCGACGCAGTTGGCCAGCCAGTCCGCGTTCGGTTCGGCTCCGATGAATAGGAACAGGTGCCGCAGCGCGCGGTGATGCCTGGTCCCGTTCGTACGGTTGCTGAACATAGCCCCCGTAAGCCCGCTCGACTTGTCCCCCTCAAGCGCGACGACCTCCGTTTCCGCGTGGATCTCGACATTCGGCAACGCCGCGATGCGGTCGATCAGATATCGCGACATCGTCGCTGTAAGATCCCTGCGGCGTATGATGAGGTGCAGTCGCTTCACCTTTGGGGCGAGGAACACGACGGCCTGCCCGGCGGAATTGCCGCCGCCCACCAGCGCGACCTCTTCTCCTTCGCAGAGGCGGGCTTCGACGGGAGAGGCCCAATAGGAGACGCCGTTGCCTTCGAACAGTTCGAGATCCGCGATCTCCGGGCGGCGATAGCGAGCGCCCGCGGCGATCACAACCGTCCTGGCCTGAATGCTCGCTCCATTTGTGAGCGTCAGGCGTTTGATCTCGCTATCGCGGCAATCGAGCGCAGTCACCGCCAGGGGGATCGCAATCTCCGCGCCAAATTTCTGAGCTTGATTGTAAGCGCGCCCGGCAAGCGCCTGCCCTGATATCCCGGTGGGAAAGCCGAGATAGTTCTCGATCCGCGCCGAGGCACCCGCTTGGCCGCCAAAGGCCCGCTGATCGAGGACGAGCACGCTCAGCCCCTCCGATGCCGCGTAGACAGCCGCGGCCAAACCAGCAGGGCCAGCGCCCACGATGGCGGTATCGTAGATCTTGGACGGATCGAGCTGGGGCGTCATTCCGAGGCAGACGCTCGCTTCCGCATTGCTCGGATGCTTCAGAACGGTGCCGACGGGACAGATCATCAGGGGCAGATCATCGGGTTGCAGCCCCAACCGCTCAATGATTTCGCGCCCTTCTCCTGATACTGCCGCATCGATCGTCGTATGGGGATAGCCGTTGCGGGACAGGAATCCCTGAAGACGCACTAGCTCGCTCTCTCCCGTCCGCCCAATCAGCACCGATCCCGCCGAATCCCCCTCGAGAAGCGCCACTCGGCGCAGGATCAGCGCGCGCATGACGATTTCGCCAAGATCGGCCGAACCGATGATCAGCGCCCGCAAATGTGCGGCATCCAGGGGAATCGCCAGACAACCTTCCGCTCCCGCCTTGCCGGCGGCGAGCGAGCCACGGCCTGCAAGCTGGCTGATCTCGCCGGTGAATTGTCCGCTGCCGTGAACCGTGATGGGATTCTCGCGCCCGAGTCCGTCACGGCGCACGACGTCGATCGCGCCGTCCAGTATCATCCACACCGGCGCGTCGTGATCGCCAACGTCGAACATCGGTTCATTCGGTCGGAACTGGCGCGCAGGGCCGCTTGCAAACCGCCTGAAGGTGGCGATCTGCTCGGCACTAAGCACCGGGAACATCTGATGACCACGTCCCTCGATCGGGCTCATTTTTAGTCTCCCGCCGCGAATGTCCTAAACGATCCAGGCCGTCGTCGACGCGAGCCTAGCGACGCGAGCCTAGCGATGTGAACCGGCGCGCGGGCGGATCGCATCGCGAGCGGCCTGCCTCAGGGCGGAGACAAGGCTGTCAACGTCCCGCTCGCCATCATAGCGAAACCCGTTGATGAACAAGCTCGGCGTGCCGTTCACGCCGCTGCGGATGCCGCCCGCGAAATCCTCCTTGATCTTGCGGTCGAAGCGGCCACTGAAGCCTTCCGCAACGACCTGGGAATCGAGGCCGAGGCGCAGGCCATAAGCGTAGAGATCTGCGTCGCGCAGTGCGGCCTGGTTCTCGTAGAGCAGGTCATGGGCCTGCCAGAACTTGCCAAGCCCTGCGGCAGCCTCCGCGAATTCCGCCGCGCGCACCGCATGGGGATGCATTTCGGCGAGAGGAAAGTTGCGAAAGACGAAGCGCAACTTGTCGCCCATGGCGCGCTGTACCGCCTTGAGGACAGGATAGGCCTCGCCGCAATACGGGCATTCATAGTCGCCGTACTCGACGAGTGTGACGGCAGCCTGCGCCTGGCCCTGGACATGGTCCTGGCTGCCAACCGGAATCGCGAGGCGGTTCATGACGGGGTTCCTTGCTTGAGCGCCGCGGCGCCGAGTGTGTCGAGCGCGTCGAGAATGCCGTCCGCGCCCGGGTTGATGCCGACCGGCGAAACGAAGCTCCAGCAAATGATGCCGGCCCCGTCGATGACGAAGAGGGCGCGTTCGCTGGTCCCCTCCTTTTCGCGATAGACGCCGAAGCTGCGCGCGACCGCGCCTTTCGGTTCGAAATCGGCCAGCAACGGGAAATGCAACTTGCGGTCGGCGGCGAAGGCAGCGTGACACCAGACCCCGTCCACCGAGATGCCGACGAGTTGCGCGCCGGCCTGGTGGAACGCGGGCAGAATCTCGTTGTAGAGCGCCATCTGGTCGCCGCAGACCGGGCTCCAGTCCGCGGGATAGAAGGCGAGGATCACCGGCTTTCCGCGCAGATCGTCGAGTGAAACGGTCTGGTCAGGGGTCGCCGGCAGCGTGAAGGCCGGGGCGACCCTGCCAACAGGCAGGGCCGACGTTGAAACGATATCGGACATGATCGTTCTCCTGCGATCGGGCGGAGGGGCGCGCTCAGCGCGCTTGCCGCGTCGTCTCGTAGAGAAACCAGCTCCGGCGTTCGGCTTCGTCGATCCAGACCTCGATCAGGCTGGTCGACGCGACGTCGTTATGGGTTTCGCAGACGCCGTGGGCGGCGCGCAGGAAACCGGTCAGGCTGCGGTTGTCGTCTGCGAGCTCGGCCAGCATGTCCTGCGGCGTGACGTATTCGGCGTCGTTGTCCAGCAAGCGCTGGATCCGGCCGATATGGCCGACCGAGCGCAGCGTCGTGCCGCCGACCTTGCGGACCCGCTCGGCCAGCGCATCGGTCTTTGCGAAGATCTGCTCGCCCTGCTCGTCGAGCATCAGATGGTAGTCGCGGAAATGCGGCCCCGACATGTGCCAGTGGAAATTCTTGGTCTTGAGATAGAGCGCGAACATGTCGGCCAGAACGCCGGTCAGCGCGGCGGCGATGTCGGTGGTGGCGTTGACGCCAAGATCGGTCGGGGTGCGCAGCGCGGCCCCGCGCTTGGCATGGAGGGACAGGTCGTTCATGGCAGTTCTCCGGGATGAGTGCGAGGAGCCTCTCTCCTCGACATCCCGACCCTAGGTCTCGGCCGCCATCGCCTGAATCGGACGAAGGCATGTCGGCCTCATACCTAGGTTTGTGAGGGCTCCCGGAGACCAACCCGATCTAAACTCCTGTATGATTTCAATGCCCGCCGCTTTCGCGAAAGTGATGGTGCGGATCAACGCATCCGCGTCCATCACGGGGGCTGACATGAAGGTACAGATCGCTTTATCCGGACAGGCCGAGGAGGCCCGGCGCGCAGCGGAGTCCGCGCGCTCTGCGATGGCGCGGCTGATGGCGGTGGCCGGACACGATCTCCGGCAGCCGATCCAGGTGGCGATGCTGTCGATCGCGCGAGCGGTCGGCGAAGGTGTGTCCCCGCCAGCCGCCAGGCGGTTGACGCTCGCGATCGAGGCCATGAAGCGGCTGGGGACGGAGCTGGACGATATCGCGCGCCTGTCCCAGCGCGATGAGGGACTGCGGCCAAATCGGCGAGCGGTCTATCTCGACGATGTGCTGTCCGAGGTCGAGCGCGACTGGCGCGCCTATGCCGATGCCTGCGGCACCGCTCTCGAGATCCCATCCGCGCGTGCCCGTGTCGACACCGACCCGGCGATGCTGAAGACGATCCTGCGCAACCTCGTCGGCAACGCCATCCGCCACAGCGGCCCGCGCGGCCGTGTCGTCGTCTCCTGCCGCCGCCAGGCGGACACGCTTTTCATCGATGTCAAGGATGACGGCGATGGCATCCCGGTTGCCTGTCTCGCCCGCATCTTCGACGCCTTCGAGCGCGGCCGCTCTGCCCAAACGGATGACGGCCTCGGACTCGGTCTGACGATCGTTCGGCAGACGGCGGAGATGCTGGATCATCCGATTTCGGTGCGGTCGGTCGAGCACGAAGGCTCGGTCTTCTCGGTCGCCTTGCCACTGCTGGGCCCGCACGTCCCGCGCATGGTCGATCTGGGAACCGCCATGCGCTGCTGAAGGCGTCGCGACGGAGGTGACACTCCCAAGCATACCGGGAAGTGCATGCCGATGACGACAATATCCAATCGGAGACCACACCGATGCGCTATCTTGCCCCATCATTCGGGCTCGCGACCGAGGTTGGCTGCCGTTCATGTCTTTCCGATTCTCGACCGATCGAGCCAACCTCTCTCGCATCATGTCGCAGGGCGTCGTCATCCCCCCGGCTTCTTCCCGGTCTCAAGCAGCCCCGATGATGGCGTTTCGTCTTGCTGCAGCCTGTCTGGCGCTCGGCATCTTCCTATTCGACACGCTCTCGCCTTTGGAGGGTGCGGTCGCGGTTCTTTACGTGCTGGTGGTGCTGTTGGCTGCGGGCACCGACCGCCGTGGCGATATCCTCGTCGCGGCGGCGGCGAGCTTGCTCCTGACGATAGCCGCCTATGTCGATACGCATGGTCTGAAGCAAGCCGGTGCACCGACACTGCGGGCGCTGGTCAGCCTGGCTGCGACGACGATCGCGACGCTGCTGGCCCTGAAGAATCAGGCTGCGACCGCAACGCTGGCGGCACAGGCGCAACTGCTCAACCTGTCGCATGACATGATTTTCGTGCGAGACCCTTTCGGGCACATCACTTTCTGGAACCGCGCCGCGGAAGAAACCTATGGCTGGTCGGCTGCTGAGGCGACCGGCCGCATCGCCGACGAACTGCTTGAGCCGCGGTACGCGCTGCCGCGCGACGAGGTGGACCGCGTCCTGCGCGAGACCGGGCGGTGGGACGGCACGCTGGAGCATCGCAACAAGGCCGGTGGCTGGATCACCGTGGAAAGCCGCTGGGCCCTGCAACACGATGCCCAGGGACGCGTCGTCGGCGTGTTCGAGACCAATACGGATGTGACCGAACGCAAGGCCGCCCATGCGGCGCTGGTCCACAGTGAAAGGCGCTACCGGCGCATGTTCGACGCGAGCCGGATCGGTGTCGTCCAGGAGGACTGGAGCGCCGTGCGGACTGAACTCGCAGCTCTCGGGCTCGCTCACGCAGCCTCGCTCTCGAACTATATGGCGAGCCATCCCGAGTGGAGTGCACGGATACGCAGGCTGACGAAGATCGTCGACGTCAATCCGGCTTTTCTTGCGATGATCGGCGCCGGAAGCTCCTCGCATTTTCACGAGACGGTCGACGATGTGCTGAGCGAGACCGACCCAACGTTCGGTCCGGCCCTGGCCGCTTTCGCACGGGGCGACAGCTTCCACGAGGGCGAGACGGAGATCGTCAGGACGGATGGCCGCCGCGTTCCGGTCATCTTCGCGATCACCTTCCCGACGGCCGATGACGGCGACGGCAATGTGCTCGTCTTCGTCGTCGACATCACAGAACGGCGGCAGGCGCAGGATGCGGTGCTGCAGGCTCAGGCGGAGCTCGCCCATGCCGCGCGTGTCGCGACACTAGGCGAGCTCACAGCCTCGATCGCCCATGAGGTCAACCAGCCGCTGATGGCGGTCGTGACCAATGGCGAGGCAGCTCTGCGCTGGCTGCGCCGCGACAAGCCAGACCTGCAGGAGGTCGACAGCGCCGTTGGACGAGTCGTCTCGGAAGGCCGTCGCGCCAGCGAGATCGTCAAACGTATCCGCGCCTTCCTGACCAAGACTCCGACCCGATCGAACGCGCTCGACGTCGCGACGCTGATCGAGGAGGCTGCGCAGCTTGTGCAACGCGAACTCGCGCGCGCCGAGGTCGAATTGCGTATCGACGTCGAGACGGACCTGCCGCCTGTCATAGGCGACCGGATCCAGCTTCAGCAGGTGCTCGTCAACCTGATCGTCAATGCTGGCCAAGCGATGGCAGAGCACTATGGCCTGCGCCTGCTGACGATCACCGCCGGTCAGACGCCCGGCCAAGTGGCGGGCCAACCATCAGGCGCTTGTGTGGAGATCGCGCTGCATGACACAGGTCCGGGCATCTCGCCTCAGAACCTCGAGCGCCTGTTCGATCCCTTCTTCACGACCAAGCCGGACGGGATGGGCATGGGTCTTGCGATCTGCCGCACGACCGCTGAAGCTCATGGCGGGAAACTCTCGGTCGAGAGCCCGCCCGGCGGCGGGGCGACCTTTCGCGTAACCTTCCCCGTCCCACATCACGGTGCCCCGGCATGATCAGGCAGACCTCCGTCAAGCCGGCCCCGGCTGCCCCGAGCCTGCCGCTCGTCGTGATCGTGGACGACGATCAGGCGGTGCGTGAATCACTCGACAGCCTGATCCGGTCGATCGGGCTGGCGACGCGCCTTTTCGGCGCGCCAGCAGAATTGTTACAGGGAGACCTGCCCGACGTGCTGGGCTGTATCGTCCTCGACGTGCGCCTGCCCGGCATCAGCGGCCTCGACTTCCAGGACCAGCTCGCCCGGCAGGGGATCGCGCTGCCAATTGTCTTCATGACCGGACATGGGGACATACCCATGACCGTGCGGGCAATGAAGGCGGGTGCGGTCGATTTCCTGGCGAAGCCGTTCCGCGACCAAGAGATGCTCGACGCGGTGACGGCGGCGATCGAGCGCGACCGGCAACGCCGAAGCGCGACGGCTGTGTTGGACGATCTGCGCTCCGCCCACGCGACGCTGACGCCAAGGGAGCGTGAAGTGATGACGCATGTCGTCGCCGGGCTGATGAACAAGCAGGTCGCCGGCGTCCTCGGCCTTAGCGAGATCACGGTGAAGATCCATCGTGGCAACGTCATGAAGAAAATGGGCGTGCGCACACTGGCCGACCTGGTCCGCGCGGCCGAAGCTCTGGGCGTTCACAAGCCGTGAGCTTCGCTGGTGCAAACCTGCGTATGATGGCCGCACGACATACGATCGGTCATAACGGGGCTAGGCCGCGCACCGGAGCTTCCCTTTTGTGCGACCATTGGCACGAAGACGCGTGGACATGCAGCACATATCGACAGTCGCGATCGTCGACGACGACGACGGCGTTCGCAACTCCCTTGCCAGCCTGATCCGCTCGCTGGGCTACGAGGCCCGCAGCTACGGCTCGGCACCGCAGTTCCTGGCCGATCGCGAGAAGGGTGATCCCGACTGCATGATCGCCGATATCCAGATGCCCGAAATGAGCGGCGACGAGCTCCAGGCCGTCTTGGTCGCGGCGGGTCGGCGCTTCCCGATGATCTTCATGACAGCCTTTCCCACGGCTCCCGTGCGCGAGCGCGTGATGGCGGCGGGGGCCTGCGCTTTCCTCGACAAGCCGGCCGAGCCCGACACGATCGCGCATCACCTGGCTGCGGCGTTAGCGCATGGCCGCACCTGAGCGGCGACCCTACACCTTCGTATGAGGTGCTGATCCGAGCGTAGGATTCCGGCCCCCGCTCTCGCCACCTAGCCTGTCCCCGTCAGCCACCCAATGCGGAGACAAGGCCATGTCCAACGACCATCCCATCATCACCCGGCGAGCCGCTCTCGCCAGCATGGCTGCCGTCTCGGCAGTGAGCCTGATGCCTGCGGCAGCTTTCGCCCAGCCCTCGCGACCCCCCCAGAACGCACAAGGATCCACGAAAATGAGCAGCGGGTACGTCAAGACCAAGGACGGCGTCGAGATCTTCTTCAAGGACTGGGGCCCCAAGAGCGCCCAGCCGATCATGTTCCACCACGGGTGGCCTTTGTCGTCCGACGACTGGGACGCGCAGATGCTGTTCTTCCTCGCGAACGGCTACCGTGTCGTCGCCCATGACCGCCGCGGCCATGGCCGCTCGAGCCAGGTCGATACCGGCAACGACATGGATCACTACGCCGCCGATGCGTTTGCCGTCGTCGAGCATCTTGACCTCAGGAACGTGGTCCATATCGGCCACTCGACCGGCGGCGGCGAAGTCGCCCGCTATGTCGCGAAGTTCGGCCAGCCCCATGGCCGTGTCGCCAAGGCGGTGCTGGTGAGTTCGGTGCCCCCGCTGATGCTCAAGACGGAGAAAAACCCCGGCGGAACGCCGATCGCGGTCTTCGATGGCTTCCGCAAGGCGCTCGCCGCCAATCGCGCGCAGTTCTATCTCGATGTCGCCTCGGGCCCGTTCTATGGTTTCAACCGCGAGGGCGCCTCGGTTTCGCAGGGCGTGATCCAGAACTGGTGGCGCCAGGGCATGATTGGCGGGGCGCTGGCCCATTACGAAGGCATCAAGGCCTTCTCCGAGACCGACCAGACCGAGGATATCAAGGCGATCACCGTCCCGACGCTGGCGATGCAGGGCGATGACGACCAGATCGTGCCCTATACCGACGCATCGATGCTTCAGGCCAAGCTGCTCAAGAACGGCACACTCAAGATCTACAAGGGCTTCCCGCACGGCATGCTCACCACCCATGCCGAGGTCATCAATCCCGACCTCCTGGCCTTCGTGAAGGGCTGACGCGCAACCCACGAGCGCCATTATTGAGGGAGGGCGGATCATCTCCGCCCTCCCTTTCGTTTGGCGTGACGCCGGCTCACCAGTGATGCCGCGAGCGGTCCACGACACGCATCTTGCACGCGCCGGATCCTTGGCGCCTGTATCCTTGGCGCCCGGTACATCGGCGCCTGCAGCCGCAGTCGCCTTCTACAGAGCCATCCTGCCGCAGGTGCGGCACCGGCGCATCCCAATGGTCCCGCGGCATCGACGACAGGCTTGGGCGCCGGAACCGCGAGGCCAAGCCTGATAGCTGAACCTCGGATCGCCCCCCGGCCAGTAGCATGGCGGCCGAATGTCTCGCGTGCCGTGCCTGCGTTCGCGCTTCTCTGGCATCTCACCCGCGCGCGATGAGCTCGTCTCCGATCACGCCGCCCAAGGGACGGGCCCTGCCCCGAACGCGAGAGACCAGGCACCTCGGGGAGCCCTGATCCTGGAACCGGCGCACGAAAAAGGCTGGGTTGCGCCATGCAACCCAGCCCCCAAAACGTCCATCGCGGCGACGAAGATGACCCGGCAGTCGCGGAATGGACCTTGACGTCAGTGGTATTCGCCGTCCGAACGGAGCCTCCCGCGAAACACGAAGTAGACCGCCGCCGTATAGGCCAGGGTGAGCGGCAGGACGAAGAGGCCGGCGCCCCAAAACAGGAAGGCGAGCGAGGCGTGCGGCGCCGCCGCCTCCTCGATCGTCAGAGTGAACGGCAGGATGTAGGGCAGGAACGAACCCGCGAGCGTGCAGAACGCCGCCAGGAAGATCGTCGCGCCCGCCAGGAACAGATGGCGTTCATCCCGCCGCCGCACGCCACGGATCAGAACCAGAAAGGCCGCAAGCCCGATCAGCGGAAAGATCATCAGGATCGGCCGCTCGATCCAGCGATGTAGGACGGGGAGCTCGATGGCCAGCGCGTGCGCGAAGACCACGATCAGAAAGACCAGCAGCGCCGCGATCAATACCGGAAGGACACGGAATCCGAAGTCGCGCAGCAGGCCTCCACCCTTGCCCACGATCCAGCAGGCGCCGATCATCGCATAGCCGATGCACAAACCCACGCCGCAGAGCAGGGCGAAGGGAGAGGCCCAGCCGAAGACGCCGCCGACATAGAGGCCGTTTTCGATCGGCAAACCTAGGACGATCGCGCCGACGGCGGTTCCCTGGACGAAGGCGGCGACATAGGAGCCCGCAACGAAACCGCAATCCCAGAGCCAGCGGAGACGCTCTGTCTTGTGGCGGAATTCGAAGGCGACACCGCGCAGGACAAGCCCCGCCAGCATCAGGAACATGGGCAGGTAGAAGGCCGGCAGCAGGATCGAAAACACCATCGGGAAGGCACCAAACAGCGTGGCGGCCGAGATGACGAGCCAGGTTTCGTTGCCATCCCAGACCGGAGAGATCGCGGCCAGCAGGGCGCGCCTCCCGCTCTCGTCTGGGGCGAAGGGGAACAGCATGCCGACGCCGAGGTCGAACCCGTCGAGCAGCACATAGAGAAGAATCGAAAGCGCCAGGGCGGCGGCCCAGAACTCGACCATGATCATGCTCCTTTCACGGGGCGGACACGCCCGGGCTGTCGCCGGGGATGGAGAGCGGACGCTTGGGGTTGGTGCCGGCTGACGGCAGATCGGTGGGCGGGAACGGCCCGTCGCGCAGCAGCCGGTAGATGTAGAGCGAGCCGAAGCTGAAGATCAGCGAATAGACCAGAGCGAAGACGGTCAGGCTCGTCGCGACCTGTGGCGTAGTAAGAAGGGGCGTCGCCGCATCGGTGGTTCGCAAGAGGCCGTAGACGACCCAGGGCTGGCGTCCGACCTCGGCCGTGAACCAGCCGGTGAGCGTCGCGATGAAGCCGAGCGGAAAGGACAGGAACGTCGCCCAGAGGAAGACGCGCGCCCGCAGGATGCGTTCGCTCAGGCTCAGCCACGAGCCGAGCCATGCCAACGCCAGCATGACGACACCGCAGCCGACCATGATCCGGAAGGCAAAGAAGGGGATCGCCACCGGTGGACGCTGGTCGGACGGGAAGCTCTTGAGCCCGATTTCCTTCGAAGTCAGGCTCATCGAGCCGATCAGGCTGCCGAGATAGGGGATGGCGATCTCGAAACGGTTGGTCTCGGCCATCTCGTCCGGCCAGGCGATCAAGATCTCCGAGGCCGGCTGCTGGTCGTTCCAGCGCCCCTCGATCGCCGCGAACTTCGCTGGCTGCGCGTCATGGACAAAGTCACCGACGAGATGTCCGAAGCCGATCTGGATCGGCACCAGGATCGCGGCGAGCCGCAATCCCATTGCCAGCATGGCGCGCCCCTCCTGGATGGAGCGACCACGCAGGACATACCAGGCGCCGGTCGCCGCGACGCAGAAGGCCGAGGTGACATAGGCCGCCAGCATCATATGCGGGAAGCGCGTCCAGACGGCCCGGTTGAAGATGATCGCCGACCAGTCCGTCGGCACGAAGACGCCGTCCGGCCGCAGGGCAAAGCCCGTCGGGAACTGCATCCAGCTGTTGTTGACCATGATCCAGAAGGACGACAGCGTCGTGCCGGCCGCGACCATCAGGCAGGCGATGAAATAGACCCAGCGCGGCACGCGATCGCGGCCGAACATCAGCACGCCGAAGAAGGACGCCTCGAGCGCGAAGGCGGTGAAGCTCTCATATCCCAGCAGCGGACCTTGGATCGGCCCGGTCCGTCGCGACAGCTCGCTCCAGTTGGTGCCGAACTGGAACGCCATGACGATGCCCGAGACCACGCCGAGCCCGAAGGCGACGGCGAAGACCTTCAGCCAGAAATCTGACAGCCGCCGGTAGATGGGTTGGCCTGTGACCAGACTGCAGCCTTCCAGGAACGTCAGCCAGGCCGCCAGTCCGACGGTGAAGGCCGGAAAGATGATGTGGAAGGAGATCGTGAGGGCGAACTGGATGCGCGACAGCAGCAGCGGGGTCAGGTCCATGGCGCGGTTCCGGCATGAGGGTGCGGGTGCCGGGACCCCTGCAGGTCCCGGCGGGCGAGTCGTCGATCGGTGTGATTCAGGTCAGCGGGGCAGCAGGTTCTGTTTGACGAGGTCGATCACCTCGTCGCCCCGCCCGCTCATCACGGCGCGCAGGAGCCAGAGGCTGAAGCCCTTGACCTGCTCGGCGCCGATGGTCGGCGGCATGGACAGTTCCTGCTTCGCCGTGACCACATCGAGCACTGCCGGCCCGTCATGCGCCAGCACGTCGGCGACGGCGCCGGGCAGATCGCCGGGATCCTCGACCCTCAGGGCGTGAATGCCCATGGCGCGGGCCATGGCGGCAAAATCGGGGTTCTGAAGTTCCGTCCCAAGCTCGACGAAGCCGGACGCCTTCATCTCCAGCGCCACGAAGCCGAGCACGCCATTGTTGAAGATCACGATCTTGACCGGAAGATTCTCTTGCTTGAGCGTGATCAGGTCCCCCATCAGCATGGTGAAGCCGCCATCGCCGGACAGCGAGACCACCTGCCGATCGGGCTGCGCCGCCTGGATGCCGATGGCCTGCGGCATGGCATTGGCCATGGAGCCATGCACCAGCGAGCCGACCAGCCGGCGCTTGCCGTTCATCTTCAGATAGCGCGCCGCCCAGATCGTCGGCGTACCGACGTCGAAGGTGAATGCGGCATCCTCGGCCGCGACGTCGCTGACCACCTTTGCCAGATATTGCGGGTGGATCGGCTTGCGGCCGGGCGTGCCGCGGGCGAGCGCATCGAGCCCGTCGCGGGATTTTTCATAGCGGACGAGGCTGGTGTCGAGATGCAGCCGATCCTGCTTCGTTGAGAGATGCGGGAGCAATGCATCGATCGTCGCGGCGACATCGCCGACGATGCCGAGATCGAGCTTGCAGCGCCGCCCGAGCTGGGACGCGCGGATATCGACCTGGGCGATCTTGATGCCTTCGGGCAGGAACTGCTTGTAGGGAAAATCCGTGCCCAGCATCAGCAGAAGATCGCAGGCATGCATCGCCTCATAGCCGGAGGCGAAGCCGATGAAGCCGGTCATGCCGACATCGTAGGGATTGTCGTATTCGACATGCTCCTTGCCGCCGAGCGCATGGACGATCGGGCTTTTCAGCGTCTCGGCGAGCGTCATCAGTTGTGCATGCGCGCCAGCACAGCCACGGCCGCAGAACAGCGTGACGCGCTCGGCGCCATTGAGCAGATCGGCCAGCGCCGCGATCTGCGCATCGGCGGGGATCACGACCGGAGCGGGCGGAAGGAGCCCGGCAACCGGTGTGGCGGCGCGCTCGGGCGCAGGCTTCAGCGCCACATCGCCGGGAATGACGATGACGGCGACGCCGCGCTCGCCGACGGCCGCCCGGATGGCGTTTTCCAGCACATAGGGCATCTGGCTCGGGTCCGAGACCAGCTCGCAATAGACGCTGCAATCGCGGAAGAGGTTCTGCGGATGGGTCTCCTGGAAGTAGCCGCCGCCGATTTCCGCCGAGGGGATCTGGGCCGCGATGGCGAGCACCGGGGTGCGACTGCGCTGGGCGTCGTAGAGGCCGTTGATCAGATGCAAATTGCCCGGCCCGCATGAGCCGGCGCAGACGGCAAGCGTGCCGGTGATCTGGGCTTCTCCCGCCGCCGCGAATGCCGCGACCTCCTCATGGCGGACATGGACCCACTTGATCTTGCCGGTCTGCCGCAAGGCCTCGGTCAGGCCGTTCAGGCTGTCGCCGACGACCCCGTAGATGCGCTCAACACCCGCTTGGTCCAGCGTCTCGACGATCAGATTTGCGACATTGCGTATCGACATGAGCTTGCCCTCCTGCTGTTTGAATGGATGTTGGCGACCGGATTTACAGTGCGTTTGCACCGAGCCGCTGGCCGAAGGCGGCGATCTCGCGCCCGACCGGCAGACGCTCGCTCTCGAAGCGTGCGAGTGCGGTCCGCAGGTCGCTTTCGGCGGCCAGATGTCTCCGCACGGCCATGACGTCGCCAGCCGCCTTGCCCACCCCCATCGCGGTATGGGGCCGGACGACGAAGGCGGCGTCGCCGATCAGGGCCATGCGATCGCCCACCATGGCCGGCGTCTCGTAGTCGAAGATACCCTGGATCGAGGGCGTATCTTCGGCCGCGACGGCCAGTGCGAAAGGCGGCGGCAGATGCAGCAGGGCATCCTTGCGCAGCGCCTCGCGCCGCTCGAACGAGAGGCCTCCGCGCGGCAGCGAAACCGCATGGCTCTGGCCGTCGCAATCGGTGAAGAGATCGCGCAGCTGCGCTTCCGGCACCCGCCGGTACCAGACCCAATTGTACCGGCGTTGCCCTCTCGCGATCTCACCGTTCGGGCCTGGAACCAGATAGCCCAGCGCATGGTCGCCGGGCGCGACATAGAAGGCGAAGCGCTCCAGCAGGAGCGATGACGGCCCCGACAGCGCCGTTTCCGGGATCAGCCCGCGCCAGGCGACATAGCCGGCATAGCGGTTCGCGGCCTGATCAGGGGCGATCGTCTGGCGCACGACCGAGCCGATCCCGTCTGCGCCAATCACGAGATCGGCCTTCTCGTGCGAGCCGTCGGCGAAGCTGAGCGTGACGGGCCCGTTGCCGTCCTCCTCGACCGTCGCGAGCTGGCTGCCGAGCCGGTAGTCGGTGGGCGCAATGCGCGCGGCGACCTGTTCGTAAATGACATCCCAGGACAGCTGGGTCTGCGGCTCGCCAATCGTCTGGACGATATCGCCAGACCGGTCGAGATAGATCCGCTCCCTTGCGACGACACCGAGATGGGCGAGGTGCTCGATGCCGATCGCGCGCAGGATCTGGAAGACCTCGTGCTGCGGGACGAGCCCCGAGCCGCGGCCTGCCAGCCCGTGCCGGGAGCGCTCATGGACCGTGACGTCGTGGCCATCCCGCTTCAACAGGACGCCGGCGAAAAGGCCTGCGAGCGATCCGCCGATGATGCTGATGCGAAGCGGTTTCATGGCGTGCCCTCGCTGCTGTCGGAGAGCCCTGATGCGCTGTCGCATCCCGGCCTCCTCCTCGCATTGAGACGATGCGGCGGGCCGATCCGGCAATCATACGCAGGTGTGAGCCGTGCATCCGCAAGCGCTAGAGAAAGCGTGCGGACGGCCCTGTAGCGTTGGCGAGATCAGGGCTGGGTTGAAAACCGCCGACCATGGCGCGCCAGCCCGACAGCGGAGCAATGCCCCATGGACACGCCTGTCGAACCCGATCCCAACCATAAGCACATCGGCCGGGCGCTGACCTATGCCATGGCGGCGACCGCCGGCATCGCGGTCGCCAACATCTACTACAACCAGCCGATGCTCGGGCTGATCGAGGACGAGCTGCCCGGCGCGCTGACGGGATTGATCCCCACCGCGACGCAGCTCGGATACGCCGCGGGACTGTTCCTGCTCGTGCCGCTAGGAGACATCGTCGAGCGCAGGCGCCTCATCGTCGGCCAGTTCGGCGTGCTGGCCATGGCCCTCGTCCTGGCGGCGCTGGCACCGGGCGCGGCTTGGCTCGTATTCGCCTCGCTGCTCGTCGGGCTCGCGGCGACGGTCGCCCAGCAGATCGTGCCCCTGGCTGCTCATCTTTCCGCACCGGAACGGCGCGGCGCCACGGTCGGCACGATCCTCGCCGGGATCCTGACCGGCATCCTGCTGAGCCGGACGCTCGCGGGGTTCGTCGCGACGCATGGCGGCTGGCGCGAGATGTTCTGGCTCGGCGTGCCGATGGCACTGGGGGCCGGAATCCTGATGATCCTGAAACTCCCTCACAGCCGGCCGGATTCCCGGCTCGGCTATGGCCGGCTGCTGCATTCGATGCTGCATCTGTGGCGTGACTTTCCGCAGTTGCGCCTTGCAGCCGCGACGCAGGCGCTCCTCTTCGCCGCCTTCACGGCTTTCTGGACGGTCCTGGCCTTCCGGCTGCAGGCGCCGCCCTTCGGTCTGGGCGCCGATGTGGCGGGGTTGTTCGGCATCGTCGGCGCGGTCGGGATTCTCGCGGCGCCGCTTGCCGGCCGGATTGCGGATTCGAGAGGCGCCGCGCCTGTGGTCGCGCTCGGTGCCATCGTGACCCTGGCGTCATGGCTTGTCTTCGGGCTCTGGACGTCCCTCGTCGGACTCGTCGTGGGTGTCATGCTGCTCGACTTCGGCGTGCAGTCGGCTCTGGTCTCCAATCAGCACATCGTCTTCGCCCTGCGGCCGGAAGCCCGGGCGCGGCTCAACACCATCCTGATGGGAGCGATGTTCCTCGGCGGCGCCTTCGGTTCGGCGACGGGGACCTATGCCTGGCAGGCGGCCGGCTGGCCCGGCGTCGTCGCGCTCGGGATCGCGTTCGGGGCGGCCGCCGTCGCGCTGCAGGCCGCAAGCCGGATCGCCGAACGCCGGAGACGGCGCGCTATCGCCCCTGCCGGCGCGACGATGCGCTGACGCCTGCCCGCACCCTCGTCCTTGAATCCTGGGATGAACGATGATGACCTCAACCGTCGCCAACACCGAAACCGCCGACGTTGCGGGGCAGGACGGTAGCCCGCCGTCCTGGCGCCGTCGTGGGATCGCGGCTTTGGCCCATCCGCTGTTCCACGCCGGGATCGTCGCCGCGATCGTCGCCATCGGCTGGACCATCGCGGCGCATTGGGACCGCTGGAGGGGCGCCGCGCGTTATCAGGCCACCGACAATGCCTTCATATCCGGCGACACGACGCCGCTCTCGTCCCAGATCGCCGGCCTCGTCAGGTCGGTGACCGTCGATGACTACCAGGTCGTCAGAGCCGGGGACCTGATCGCCGAGATCGACCCCGCCGACTATCTGGCGCAGCGCAACCTCGCCGAGGCCGACCTCGCCGCAGCGCGTGCGACGTTGGCGTCCGTCTCCGACAAGCGCGCCATCCAGCGCACGCTGATCGATCAGGCCAAGGCCACCGTCACGATCGCCGAGGCGGAGGTCGTGAGAGCCGATGCCGAGGCCGCGCGGCAACGTGAGCTGTTGCGCAAGGGCCTTGCCGGGACCGAGCAACTGGTTGAGCAGGCCGATGCGGCGGCCGCCAAGGCGGCCGGCTCGCTTGCCCTGTCACGCGCTCAGCGGTTTCAGCAGGAGGCCGTCCTCGCCTCGCTCGATGCGACGGAGCGCGAGCTGGCAGCTCAGCTGGCCGCCTCCCAAGCCAGATTGAAGCTCGCCGAGGATAATCTCGGTTATACGCGGATCACCGCGCCGGTCGACGGCCTGACCGGAGCGCGGCAGGTCCGGGCCGGACAATTCGTCTCGACCGGCAGCCCGATCATCACCGTCATACCGATGTCGACGCTCTGGGTCGTCGCCAATCTGAAGGAAACCCAAATGACCAATGTCCGGGTTGGAGACAGGGCGACAGTCACGGTCGACGCCTTCCCAGGGACCGTGCTCACAGGACGGGTCGCGAGCTGGTCTCCGGGGACCGGCAGCGTCTTTGCCCTGCTGCCGCCGGACAACGCGACTGGCAATTTCACCAAGGTCGTCCAGCGCATTCCGGTCAAGCTCACGCTCGATCCAAACCCCGATCTCGGAGCCCTGATCCGACCCGGGATGTCCGTCGTCGCGACGATTGATACCAGATCATCCTCGCTGAGCGGCCAGGAAACCTCCGCCCAAGGAACAGCGCCATGACGACCGACGTCGTCCGCCCGCTCGCCGTGCCGCCGGTCGCCACTGCTCCGGCGTGGCAGCCTTACATCGGGCTGGGCGGCGTCATGCTGGGCTCGATGGTCGCGACGCTGGGAACGCGCGTGAGCACTTTCGGTCTGGCGGACCTGCGCGGCAGCCTGAGCGTCGGTTTCGATGAAGGCGCCTGGATCACGACGGCGCTCGGCCTCGGCCAGCTCATATCGGGAATCTCATGCGCCTATGTCGCGTCGATTCTGGGCGGGCGACGGCTGCTGCTCGGCGGCATCGTCGTCGCCTTCGTCGCCTTCCTGGTCGCACCCGTCTCCCACACGCTGAACGGCTACATCGTCGCGCAGTTCCTCGCCGGCTTGGGAACGGGGACCTTCATTCCGCTGACGATCATCTTCATCAAGCGCCATCTGCCCAAGCCGCTGCTGCCCTACGGCATCGCGATCTACGCGATGAATCTGGAAATCTCGCTGAATGTGGCGGCGTCGCTGGAAGGATTCTATCTCGACCATTGGTCGTGGCGCTGGATTTCCTGGCAGTATTGCCTCGTGCTGCCTGTGATGGGCTTATGCGTCTGGATCGGGATGCCCAAGGACACGCCCATCCGCGACCCGCTGAAGAATCTTGATGGCAGCGGGCTGATCTATGCCTGGCTCGGCCTGGGGGCGTTCTACATCGCGCTCGATCAAGGCAACCGACTGGACTGGCTGGGCAGCGGCCTGATCAACGGCCTGCTTGTTGTCGGCGCTCTTTCTCTCGTCGCCTTTGCAACCAGGGAGATGACCGCCAAGCGGCCTGCGCTGAACCTAAGCCTGCTAGCTGTTCCCGGACTCCTCGTGCTGTTCACACTGCTCGCCGGTTTTCGGTTCATCATCCTGTCCACGGCCTACGTGATCCCCGCCTACCTCCAGACGCTGCAGAACTATCGCTCGCTGGACATCGGCGCGGTGCTCATCTGGATCGCAGCGCCTCAGATCTTCCTGGTCGTGCCGCTGGCCATCCTGATCAAGCGACTCGATCCGCGTTGGACATTGCTGGCAGGAGCAGGAGTGATCGCGATCGCCTGTCTTATGCTGACCCGTCTGACCGGTCTTTGGGCGACGGGCGATTTCCTGCCTTCCCAGATTCTGCAGGCCGTCGGCCAGTCGCTGGCTCTGACCAGCCTCGTCGCGCTCGTTGCGAGGACGGTTAAGCCCGAGCAGGCCGTGACCGTCGGAGCCTTCATGCAGACCAGCAGGCTTCTCGGCGGCGAAGCCGGAACCGCCTTCATGCAGACCTTTGTGCGGGTCCGCGAGCAGGTCCACTCCAACCTGATCGGACTTCATGTGCAGGGGCAGGCAGCAGACACCGCCCACAGGCTTGCTGAGTATGGGCGAGGGGTCGCGCAGCATTTCGCCGCCACATCCCAAACGGCCGCGATCGAACTGAAACTGCTGGCGACGGCCGTCGGTCAGCAGGCGGCGGTCCTGGCCTATATCGACGCGTTCTCAGCCGCGGCGGGGATGGCCGTCCTGTGCTGCGTCTTGGCGGCGTTCGTGCCGAAAGTCGGCCCGGCTCGGGTATTGTCAGCAGAACCTTTCCCCACGACCGCGAGACCAATGGCGAAACCCCATGATCCACAGTGATCCCATCAGAGACCGCCACCGCGTCTCCTGGCGGAACGGCGTGCTGCGCCATGACCTGCGGACGGTGGCGACCGAGACGGCCGTTGCCCTGAGCTACAACGGATCGACCCATGCGGTGATGATGGCGACGCCACTCGACCTCACCGATTTCGCGATCGGCTTTTCCCTGAACGAGGGGCTGATCGCGGATATGGGGGATATTCGCAGCATCGAGCTGCAGCAGGATGCGAAGGGCATCGATCTGCAGATCTGGCTCGTTGAAGAGCGGTCTGAACTTGTGCGTTCGAGGCGACGCGCCATGGTTGGTCCCGCCGGCTGTGGGCTATGCGGGGTCGAGAGTCTGGCGGCTGCCGCGCCGACGCTGCCGAACGTCTGCGTGGATGGCCGTGTTGCCGCCGAAGATCTGATGACGGCAATGGACGAACTCGGTTCACTCCAGATCCTCAACCAGCGGACGCGCGCGGTACATGCAGCGGCATGGTGGCAGCCCATCGGCGGCCTCCGCGCGATCCGGGAAGACGTCGGCAGGCACAACGCGCTCGACAAGCTCGCAGGCGCTTTCGTACGTCAGAAAAACACGACGGCATTCGGCGTGTTGCTCCTGACAAGCCGTATCTCCGTCGAACTAGTGCAGAAGGCGGCGATGATGGGCGCGCCGGTCATCGCGGCGGTCTCGGCGCCAACCTCGCTTGCGATAGAGGCGGCGCAAGAGGCGGGCATCACCATGGTCGCCACCGCCCGCGCCGATGGCTTCGACGTCTTCTGCAATCCCCAGCGCATCGTGTTCTGAAGGTCCGCGACCGGTCTCAGCAGGCCGCGCGCAACGTCACCGGGATCGACTTGTAGCTGGGTGTGCCGCTGCTCCGGTCATAATCGTGCAGACCCAGCAGGAGATTGGCCTCCGGATAATAAGCCGCGACCGATCCCTTAGCGATCGAATAGGCGACCGCGGTCTGGCCCGCGAGCACACGGTCCGGCCCCGCGACGACATCGACCCGGTCGCCATGCGACAGGCCGAGATCTGCGAGATCCCGCTCATTGACGAAAACCACGTCGCGCCGGCCGGTGATGCCGCGATAGCGGTCATTCATGCCGTAGATTGTGGTGTTGTATTGGTCGTGGCTGCGGATCGTCGTCAGCACCAGCGTGTCCTGGTCGCGATCGTCATCCTCGTCGACGCCGGCAAACAGCAGGAAATGCGCCTTCCCGTCCGGCGTCGCCCAGACACGGTCCGAGGCTGCCACGGTCAGCCTGAAGCCGCCGGGTTGGCGGACACGGTTGTTGAAATCGTGAAAGTCCGGGAAGACCTCTTCGATCTTGTCGCGGATGCGGTCGTAGTCGGCGACCATTCCCTCCCAGTCGATGGCGCTGTCGGGCAGGGTCGCGCGCGCCAGGCCGGCGATGATGGCGGGCTCGGACAGCAGCAGCTCGGAAGCCGGCTTCAGGCCACCACGGGAGGCATGCACCATCGACATCGAGTCCTCGACGGTGATCGACTGGGGCACGCCATGCTGCTCGTCGCGCTCGGTCCGGCCCAGGCAGGGCAGGATGTAGCTGTGCGGCGTCGTGAGCAGGGCCGTACGGTTGAGCTTGGTGATGATCTGCACGGAGAGATCCAGCTTGCGGAACGCCGCGAAGCACGCATCCGGATCAGGCATAGCGACAGCGAGATTGCCACCGAGACCGATGAAGGCCCGCGCGGTCCCCTCCTCCATGGCGGCCACGGCCTCGACGGCATTATGCCCGTGCATGCGCGGCGCGGTCAGGCCGAAGGCCTTGTCCAGTCTCTGCAGGAAGGCTTCGGTCGGAATCTCCGTGATGCCGACGGTCCGGTCGCCCTGCACATTGCTGTGGCCGCGCAGGGGGCAGATCCCTGCGCCGGGCTTGCCGATCTGGCCGCGCATCAGCAGGAGAACAAAATATTCGGTTTCTCGGTTTCTCTCGCCGCCAGACCGGCTCTGGCTCCGTTCCTAAAGCGCTCTCTCACCTCCGCCGGCCGCATCGCTCCAATCGACAGTTTCAGAATGTCGGCTGCATCCAAGGTTTCGGGCCGTGCCGACAGCACGGGATCGCGGCGAAACCCACAACCTCCGCAGTTCAACCGATCGCCACCTGGGTCACAAGGCGGTCATTTGAGGCGGAATTCGATGTGATGATCTTAACCACGGTATCGTGTGCACGCGTGAGATAGTGGTCGTAACGCTCCTGAGCGGCAATGACGTCTCGTTGTTTGATAGCATCGAGAACGCCATGGAGGATGGCGACGGTCGTGCGCTTCTCGTCAACACCAGTGGAAACGCTGAGGATAATCCGGATGTAGGATATGCGATCAAAAATGGATCGCAGCAGGTTGCGAGCGGTGTCGTTGTTATACCCGCTCCAAAGCACCTCGATGAGATCGCCAATTGCACTCACATACTCGATCGGGCGCCCTATGCACTCTTCGGCGCGCAGGAGCGCAGCCTCAAGCCGCCCGACAATGTCGGCATCGAGCCGCCGGATCATTTTGTCCAGCATCTTGGCTTCGAGAATCCGCCGCACCTCGTAGATCTCGGACGCCTCAGTTGCGGTTATGCTTGAAACGACGACGCCTTTATTGTGCTCGCGGCGGACCAGGCCCTCTGCCTCGAGGTGACGCATCGACTCGCGAATGCAGGTCCGGCTTACGCCGGTCTCAAGGCAAAGCTGCCGCTCGACGAGGCGTTCACCAGGCTTGAAGCGCATCGTAAGGATGGCATTTCGAAGCACTGCCGTGGTGCGGTCTCGCAAGCTGACCTTATCCTGGACTACGCGCAGTGAGGGCACGTCATTCATGGCGATAATATCTGTTTCGAGTGGATCGGCGTGGCACCGCCCCCTAGCGGTCACGCCGCCCCTCGTAGACAGATTACGGCTTCGCGGCAATTAGCCGGGCTTGCCTGCGGACTTCGCGCTCGTTTCAGCCCCGATGTCCCAGAAGACACCAGCCATGATCCCTAGCCCGTCCTGGAACAGCGAGATCAGCCCATGTTCATCCGGGCCATGCTGACCACAGCCTCCATAGGACTGCGGGATCCAGAGAATCGGCACGCCAAGCGTCTGCTTGAAGAACTCCGACGGTCCCGAGGCCCCGATGTTGGGGATAAGGTTCGGCGGGCGCCCGACGGTCGTCTCCATCGATTCCGCCACACGGCGTACCCAGAGATCATCGGGATCCGTACGCGAGGGGGGAAACATGTCGCGCTCCACCACCGGCCGCACCTCGACCTCGGTGAAGCCCTGCTCCGCCAGATGTCGCTTCAACGCCGGCGCGACTTCGGCAGCGTCGACATCGACCGTGTGCCTGAGCTGAATGCGCGCCTTGGCAAACCCTGAAACCGCCGGCACCGGCGCCTCCGGCTGACCGCTGACGGAGGCGAGCACGATCGCGCTGCTCCAGGCATAGATCTTCTCGGTGCGAGAGAGACCAGGTTCCCCCCAGCCCTCGTCAGGCTTCAGAGCGCCGGGCGCATCATCGATCACGACGGCGCGGCTGGCCCGTGTGACAGATTCCGGCACCGACTGCGGCGTCCATCCTGGAACGAGGATCCGGCCATCGCGCGAGACAATCGTCGAGATCGCATGTGCCAGGATCACGGCGGGGTCCTTCAGCAGGCCACCCCAGTGGCCAGAATGATGCGATCCCTCGCGTAGATCGACGATCAGATCGACCGCCAGCCCTCCCCGCGTGCCGAGCGTTATGTCGGGAACCTGCATGCTCTGACGCGGGCCATCGAGCGCGATGAATACATCGGCGGCGCAGCGTTCGCGATGGCGCTCCAGGAACGCCTTCAGACCCGGCGAGCCAGCCTCCTCTCCGGTTTCGACGAAGATCTTGGCGTTGAAACCGAGTGATCCCTTTTCTTCCAGGATTGCGCGCAGCGCCTCGATCGCCAGCAGGTGTTGGCCCTTGTTGTCGACGACACCGCGGCCATACACCCGGTCGCCCTCGACCTTCAGCTTCCATGGATCGAGATCCGCACGCCAACGCTCCGGCATGGCCCGGACGACGTCGCCATGGCCGTAGATCAGGATGGTTGGCAAGCCATCGCCCTCATGCCGCGTCGCGATGAGGACGGGCCCGTGTTCCTCCAACGGATTTGGCAGGATTTCGACCGAGAAGCCGAGTTTCGAGACGATCGGTGCCAGGCCGTCGGCGCAGTAGCGTTCCAGTTCCTTCTTTCTACCGGGAGGATGGCTCTCGGTCTGATAGGCCACCAGATCCGCGAGCTGCCGCAGGAAGCTGCCATCGTCGATATACCCGCGTGCGCGGTGAAGGACCTGTTCGCGTACCGTCATCGTCTCAATCCAATACCGTTTCAGAGCGCACGAAAGTCACGAGCGCCGACTTCGCGGAGCATTACACCGGCCCGGTCGCTCGACCTCGCCGGTGCAGAACTCAGGATACCGTAATGTCCGTGAGCCAAGGCTCGCCGGTAGCATCCGCCGGCCAGTTGATGTTCGAACGAACGCCGTTCACCAAACGATGCGTCCAGAGAAAGACCACTGGCGAATCCTGCGAAAGCTTATCACTCAAGGACCGCTGGAGATCGCACTGGACCTTGGTGTCGAACGCCGCTCTAACTTCACGGAACAGCCTGTCCGCCTCGGGATCCGAATAGTTCGTTCGCCGCGAGCCGCCTGTCTCGAAATACTGTGCGAGAGCTTCGAGCTGGTCGTTGGCCGCTGACCGGCCGGTATAGTAGAGCGGCAGCTTTCCCTGACGGATGTCATTGGTAAAGTTGGCGTAATCAGGCGTGCTGAGCTTGGCCCTGATACCCACCTGCCGGAGCATCTGAGCCAAGGCTTCGCCGACCTGCCGATCCGAGACATAACGCCCGTTCGCCGTCGCGAACTCGACGTCGAAACCATCGGGGAAGCCCGCCTCCGCGAGCAGCGCCTTGGCCTTCTTGGGATCATATTCGGGCCGGGCAGCGCTCGGAGCAAAGCAATCCTGATGCTTGCCGATGGCCCCCTGCATAGGATCCGCCAGCCCGAAGAGCAGCCGCTTCACGATCAGATCGGCATTGATCGCATGCGCCACCGCCCGGCGCACTCGCGGATCGTCGAAGGGCTTGATCTTGGCGTTCATGCCGAGGAACATCCACTCGAGCGAGCCCGTCTCGACCTCTTTCACTGCCGGGTTAGACTTGAGGCGATCAACCAGTTGTGGCGGGATGAGGCGCGCGATCTGCGCCTCGTTGTTGAGGAGAGCCGTGACGCGCTGCTCCGCTTCCAGAATCTGGCGATAGATCACCGTCTCCGGAGCCGAGGCCGGCATGCCCGGCCATGACGGATTGCGGGCGACGATCACGCTGCGATCGATGTCGAAACGGTCGAGCTGATAAGGGCCCCAGCCGAAGGCGGCAGCCTTGTCGGTGTTTGCGCCGTGCTTCTTGTGAAGATCAGCACTCGTCACCACGAAGCGGTCGAACAGGATCGACAGCAGCTGCGCCACCGGGCGCTTCGTGACGATGTCGAAAGTCCGGTCGTCGACGCGCTCGAACTTGTCGACCTCGGTGAGGAAGAACGCCTGCTGGCTCGCAGGGTCGCTCAGGATGCGCCGCCAGGAGTGCACGACGTCAGTTGATGTGGGGCCCGGACCGCCGTCGTGACGCTTGAGATCGCTTCTTAGCTTGAACCGCCAGCGTGTCGGTTCGACGGTTTCCCAGCTCTCTACCAGCACGCCCTCATAGGCCTTGGCGGCGTAGTTGTACCGGCCGAGGCTGCCGTAGATCTGGCTCCAGATATAGTAGAGATGGATACTCGAGTGGGCGTAGGGATTCACGTTGTTCAGGATGCCCGTCGTCGTGATCGTGATCGCCTTGCCCTGCGCGGAGGCAGCGGTCGGGATCAGCGGCAGCGGCATCAGTGCGGCCGCGGCCGCACCCATGATGGTGCGCCTCGACGGGCCGCGCTTGGTCGGTTTGATCATGGCTGAATCGCCTTCGTTTGTAACGGGATAGTGGATATCGTCAGAGGCGGACGTCGGGCAGCCAGATCTCGCCCGAAGCATCCGGCACGTAGCGCAACCCCTTGCGGACGCCGCTGACGTACTGGTGATTCCACAGGAAGATGCCTGGTGCCTCGGTCTCGATCAGCTGGCTGATCTCACGGATGATCTTGCAGCGTTCGGTCATGTCGAAGGTCTTACGGTCGCGTTCGAACAGCTCGTTCAGCTTAGGATTGTCGTAGCCGATGCGCGGCGTGACGCCGGTCTCGAAATACTGCGACAGCCATTCGGACGGTTCGAGTGCCAGGCCGCGCCCCATGTAGTACATGGGCGCTTTGCCCGCCCTGACATTGGCCCAGAGCCCGGCGAACTCCGGCGTGTGGAGCGTTGCCTTGAAACCGGCCTGGTTCAACATCTGGGTGATCGCCTCGGCGATCTGTCGATCGGAGATGTAGCGGCCGGTGGCGGTGAAGAAGTCGACGACGGGCCCACCACCCGCATAGCCGGCCTCGGCAAGAAGCTTCCTTGCTCCCGCGAGGTCATACGGCGTCTTTTGATCGATCGGAGTCGTGTAGCAGATCTGCCGCGCTCCAACCGGGCCATCGAGACGGTCCGCCATCCCAAACAGAATACGCTGGATGATCACATCCTTGTTGATCGCCATCGCAGCGGCCCTCCGCACGCGCGGGTCGTCCCAAGGCTTGGTCTTGACGCTGAAGCCGATGAACATCGGCTCGTTCGAGGGCGCGCGCCGGATCTCGACGGAAGGCACGTTCTCCAGCCTGCCGACCAATTGCGGAGGGATCAGCCGCGCGATCTGAACCTCGCCGTTCAGCAGGGCCGTGACGCGCTGATCCGGCTCGGGGATACGCCGGAACAGCACTTTGCGCGGAGAGGTTTCGACCTTGGCAGGATAGGCATCATGCCGTTCGAGCGCGATCCGGTCACTGATGGCGAAGTTCGTGAGCTTATAGGGACCCCATCCGATCGGCGCCGTGTTGTAGCTGGCGACGCCTCCCTGCGTCTCGAAGATCTCTTCGCTGGTGATGGTGAACTTGTCGAACAGCTGCCCCAGCAGCGACGACGCCGGCTCTTTCGTCACAACGTCGAAGGTATGGTCGTCGACGCGCCGGATTTCCTTCACGCTCGAAAGATAGAACCGCCCCTGGCTTTGCGGATCGGTCATGACCTGGTTGTAGGAATGCAGGACGTCGGCAACGGTGGGGCCGGGACCGCCATCGTGCCGGACGAGATCCTTACGCAGATGGAAGCGCCAGGTGACGTCATCGCGCTGCTCCCAGCGTTCCGCCAGCTGGCCCACAAACTTGCGCTGCGCATAGTCGTACCGGCCGAGGCAGCCGTAGACCTGACACCAGATCGAGTACATCTGGGCGCTGCTCTCGGCGTAGGGGTGTCGCGTCACCAGCGTATCCGCAGTCGTGACGACGAGCGTCTCGTTGGCCGGCCGTTGCGCAGTCTGGGCTGAGGCGGGCGCTGCGATAGCAAGGGCGGCAGCGATCAAGCTCGCTGCGAGAACGGGGCTGCTCTTATGTGACATCCTGGCTCCTCCGGGCGTTATGGGCTGCTGACCCGTGTACGTCGGCTCACCCAGCCATTCTTGGGACGGCTTGGATCAGCCTTCGCGTGTAAGCATGTTCAGGGTTGGAAATGACGGCGCTCGCTGCGCCGGATTCGACCACGCGCCCGTGCGCGAGAACGATGACCTTGTCGCAGAGATAGTCGATCACGCCGATGTCGTGGCTGATGAACAGGATCGTCAGGCCGAGCCTGTCGCGGATGTCGAGCAGAAGATTGAGGATCTGCATCTGCACGGACACGTCGAGCGCCGACACCGCTTCGTCTGCGATCAGCAGTCGCGGGTCGGTAATCAGCGCACGAGCGATGCCGATGCGCTGTCTCTGTCCACCGCTGAACTGGAATGGATAGCGTGATCCGGCTTCGCCTGGCAGCCCGACCAGCTGCAGCATCTCGCGGACGCGCTCCGCCAGTACCCGTTTGTTTCGCTCGCCTGCGATACGCAGCCCTTCACTGATCACGTCCGCGACGGTCATTCGCGGATTGAGAGACGAGTATGGATCCTGAAACACCATCTGGATCTGACGGGAGGCGGCAGGCAGCGAAATACCCGCAGCGACGTCCACCAAGGGCCGGTCCTCCGAGGCCAGGCGCCCGCCACTCGCCTGCTCGAGTCCGACGATGATCCGCGCGAGGGTTGATTTTCCGCAGCCGGATTCCCCGACGATGCCCAGGATCTCGCCCCGCGGGACCTCGAAAGAGACGTCGGTCAGAGCCGTCACGCCGGGTTTGCTGCTGAACAGGCCGCCGCGCCCTGCATAGGTCTTGCTGAGACCCTCGGCACGCAGCACCGGATGGTCGAGGGTCATTGTGGATAAAGGCATCTGGCCGCCTGCGCAGTCTTGGTTGTCCGCAACGCAATCTCGCCGCGGCGGCAATCGTCCTGGACGCGAGGGCAACGCGGAGCGAAGCGGCAGCCCTCGAACCAGTTGGCCACCCCCGGCACTTGGCCCTCGATGCCGGCCTGGCGCCGCCCGCCTTCGCGCCGACGCGGGATGCAATCGACGAGCGCGCGCGAATAGGGATGTGTCGGATGGTCGATCAACTGGTCCGCGGGGCCGCTCTCCATCAGAACGCCGCCATAGAGCACGCCGATGCGATCCGCGTAACGACGCACCAGAGAAAGATCATGGGAGATGAACAGGATCGAGAGCGCATGCTGATCGCGCAGGCGCAACAATAGCTGCATGATCTCCTGCTGGATCGTAACGTCGAGCGCCGTTGTCGGCTCGTCCGCGATGAGCAGGGCGGGATTGTTAGCCAGCGCTATGGCGATCATCGCGCGCTGACGCATGCCGCCGCTGAGCTCATGGGGATACATGGAGCGCACGCTCTTCGGATCTGCGAACTGGACGCTCGCAAGCAGGTCAAGGACCCGCTCGCTGCGCTCGCGTCTGCTGCCTCCGCCCGCGACGGCGAGGGCCTCGGCGATCTGCCGCTCGACCGTCATCAACGGGTTGAGCGAGGTCATCGGCTCCTGGAAGATCATGCTGACCACACGACCGCGCATCGTCTGGACCTGTGCCGAAGGCGCCGACACGAGGTCCACGCCATTCAGGGACAGCTTCCCCTCCATGCGCAGCATCGCCGGCGGAAACAGCCTCATGATCGAGCGTCCAAGCACAGTCTTGCCCGAGCCGCTTTCTCCGACGACGGCGTAGAAATCGCCCTTGCCAATCGTGAACGTCACGCCGTCGACGATCTTCAGATGTCCGCCCTGATGCGTTCGCAGAAACAGCGAGAGGTCCTCGGCCTGCAGCACCGGTGTTGACGTTGAACCGTTCATGCGTGGAGGGGGCGCTTGCATGGCATTTGTCACGACAGGTTTAGAGCGGACTTGGGATCGAGCTGATCGCGCAGCCAGTCTCCAAGCAGGTTGAGGCCAAGCACGGTGAAGAAGATGCCGAGGCCGGGCAGGACGGCCAACCACCATGCGCGCGTGATGTAGGAGCGGCCCTCCGCGAGCATGCCGCCCCAAGTCGGGACGTTCGGAGGCACGCCCAAACCCAGGAAGCTCAGGCTCGATTCCGCCAAGATTGCGGTGGCCATGGTGAAGGTGGCGATGATGATCGCGGAAGCGAGGAGGTTCGGCAGCACATGGTGACGCAGGATCCAGCAGGTGCCGCCGCCCATGATCTTTGCTGCCGAGATGTATTCCCGGGAGCGGAGCATGAGCGCCTGTGCGCGGGCGATCCGGCAATAGGGGATCCAGCGCTGGATCGTGAGCGCGATGATAACGTTGCCCAGGCTCGGCCCGAAGAACGCGAGGATCGCGATCGCCAGCAGGATTGGCGGAAACGCCCAGAACGTCTCGACGACCTTCTGGATGACCGCGTCGCGCGCACCGGCCAGATAGCCCGACAGCGCTCCGATCAGTACACCCACAACCCCCGACAGCAGGACGACCGAACCGGCGATCGCCAGGGAAATGCGCGCGCCAGAGGTCATCCGTGCCAACAGATCGCGGCCAAGATGGTCCGTCCCTAGATAATAGCCGCTCTCGATGCCGAATGGCGGCTCGAGCGCAAACATGAGGTTCTGCTCGTTGGGATCATGTCCAGCGACAAGGCCGCCCAGGAGTGCGAGCAGAACGATCGCCCCCAGGCAGATGGTGCCGATGACGAATTTGATCTCGAGAAAGCGCCAGGCCTGCATCGTCACGTCCTCGCGACGCGCAGCCGCGGATCCACGAGGACGTAGATCAGATCGACCAGTATGTTCATGAAGATGAAGATGAATGTGTAGGAGATGACGATACCCGTCGTCAGCGGAATGTCGCGGGCGGTCACCGCGGCATAGAGCAGCGAGCCCAGCCCCGGCCAAGAGAACACCACCTCGACCACGATGCTGCCGCTGATCAGCGTGCCAAGTTCCAGGCCGATGATCGTGACGATCGGCACCGTCGCGTTCGGCAGCAAATGCCGAGAGACCACCTCGCGGCGCTTCAACCCTTTGGCAACCGCGGTGAGCACGAACTCTTCCTGCCCGACATCGATGACGGCGGACCGCGAAATCCGCGCGATGATACCGATCATGCCGAAAGCCAGCGTGGCGGCCGGCAGCACGATGAACGACAGCGCCTGACGGAACAGGTCGAACTGCCCCTGAAGGAGACTGTCCAGCAGGATAAAGCCTGTCAGCTCCCGGATCGGCACGTCGAGTGGTATCCGGCCGCTGGACGGCAGGAGATTGAAGTGACCCGAGACCAGCAGAACAAGGAGAATACCGACCCAGAAGGATGGAGCGCTTACGCCGAGGACGGCCAAAAGCGAGCCCAAACCATCGAGCCAGCTGCCCTTTTTGAGCGCGGTCGCGACGCCGAGCGGCACCGCGATCACGGCAGCCAGCAGCAGGGCGGTGAGAGCCAGTTCGAGAGTGGCGGGCAGCCGTTGGCCGATCAGCTCGGCAACGGGCGCATGGTAGCGATAGGACGTGCCCATATCGAGGCGCGCGAGATTGCCCAGGAAGTAGAAGAATTGCACCAGGACCGGCTGGTCGAGCCCCCATTGTGCGCGCATGCGAGCAATATCCGCCTCGCTCGCATCCTCGGCGGCGAGGGTACTGGCTGCGTCACCGGGCGCGAGCCTGACGAGAGCGAAGATACCGAGTGCCACCAGGAGAACGACCGGTACGGCTCCCAGGACCCGCGTGGCGAGGGTTCGTAGCATGGCTAAAGGCTTCCTCCAGCTCGGCTGTCAGCCGACCGCTGCCACGGGCCGCATCCGATCATCGGCATGGGCCGCGCGAAGATAGGCGAGATCCGGCAAAGGCCTGGCGAGAACGGGCGAACGCGCGAGCACGGTCTCGATCGCCTCGGCGCAGCGCAGCAGATGGAGATCCGAGTTCCGGCGCCCGACGATCTGCAGGCCGAACGGCAGGCCACGGTCGTCCAGGCCGCAGGGGATCGAGATGCAGGGATGGTTGATCAGCGTGATGCCATAGGTCAGACCCACCCAGTCAAAGTAGTTGGCAATCGCCCTGCCCTCGATCGAGGCTGGATACATATCGTGCTTCGGCCACGGATAGGCGCCAACCGTCGGCGTGATCAGGAGGTCGTACTCCTCGAAGAACGCCTGCACGCGCTGATAGATACGGCTGTGCTCTATGAACGCCAGCGACGCATCCTCGAGGCTGAAGCGCGATGCGTGGTCGAGGTTCTGCTGGACCAGCGGCCCCCACTGCCGGGGCTTCTGCTTCTGCCGATCGGCGAACATGCCGATGTAATTCACGGCGCGCAGCACCTCGTAGACATGGCGGGTGTCGCCAAAATCCGGGTGTGCTTTGGCCGTGGACCGGAAGATCGAGGCGAACGCGGCTGTTCTTTCGTCGAACACGTTCCGCAGCCCAAGCTCGCAGAGGGCGAAGCCGAGATCCTGCGAGAAGGCGACCTTCAGTGTCGAAAGATCGATCGGGCGGTCATCTCGCAAGGCCAGCGGGGTCGCAAGGGCGTCGATGGAGGCCGATGTCGACATCGCATTCAGCATCAGCCGGACATCTGCCACGTTACGCGCCATCGGCCCCTGCACCGGCAGATGCGACAGGCCGATCAGGCGCTTCTCCGAAGCCACGATGCCCGCCGTCGGGCGGAAGCCGACCACGCCGCAATATGACGCCGGGATGCGCAAGCTGCCCGCATTGTCCGAGCCGTGTGCGAGCGGCATCATTCCCAATGAAAGGGCGATACCGGAGCCGCCCGAGGAGCCGCCGCACGTCAGCGCTACATCGAAGGGGTTCGCACTGACCCCGTAGACCGGGTTGAAAGTGTTACCGCCCGCTCCCCATTCCGGCGTGTTGGTCTTCGCGAAAACAATGCCGCCCTGGCGGCGGAGATTGGAGACCAGATGCTCGTCCGCGGCCGGAACATTCTCCTCATAGAGCTTCGAACCGTAGGTCGTGCGCAGCCCGGCCGTATCGTTGAGGTCTTTCACGCCAATCGGCAAGCCGTGCAGCGGTGCCAGTGCCTCCCCCGACAGAACTGCCTTCTCGGCTGTTTTCGCCGCTTCTGTCGCACCTTCGACATCAAGAGCGACGACGCCGTTCACGGCGCCGTTCGCCTCCTCGATGCGGGACAGACAGGAGTCGAGCAGCTCCACGGGAGAAAGTTGCTTCGCGCCGATTAGAAAGCGCGCCTCGGACGCGGTCAGATCACAGGGCTGGGTCACGAAACATTCCTCGGATGGGCAGTATCACCGCTGTCAAACGGTATACCATCATACGAATACGACTTTAGGGGCGTTCTAGTGTCAAGGCGCCGGGGCGACCCTGCTGGCTGCGCCCCGCAAAAACTGCTCTTAAATTAGGCAAATAGAGCATTGAACTTTTCCAAAAGCCCGTGGCGGGCAGCCTCTAGGCAGCGAAATTTTGCTTCGACCACGAAGCGGTCGCATTGTGAGAACCGAGTAAACGTTTGGAGAAGCAAGCTTCTCTCTAACATCGCAATCACTCGCGCGTATCTGGCTATTATTTAGGCAAACCGTTGAGATTGACCTGAAAGACGGAATCGATCTGGCTCCGTCGGCAGCGCTGCCCTACGCCGAACTATCGGATACGGGCGACGCTTTCCTGGTCCTCGAACGGAAACCCGAATGGCAGCAAGGCTGCTTTTGTTTTGGACCTACCAACCACGATGGTCCAAGAACCGGGCAGGTTGCCTTGAGGCGACTCCGAACGGAGAATGACCATGCCACTGATCCGGATTGAGCCTGTCGAGGACGCCGCTTCCGGCCGGTTCGCGATCGAGATCTACTATCCTGCAGACGCTGAACGGCCCCTGGTCACGACGGCACCGCGCTACAAGAGCGCCGCCGCCGCCGAGCAGGACACGATCGCCATTCTGGCGTCCACGGCGAACAATCCGGCCCCCGAAGAGCCTGCCAACAGACGCTGATATCGCGACGCTCACACCGTCAGACGACGCGGCCGAGCGCGCCGTGGCGAAGCTGTGATGGCGGCAACGGCACGATCTGCATTCGCTGCAGGTCGACGAGGCTGCCGGCTCCGGCAAGCGCCAGAGTCCGGTCGATCTCGTCACTCAGGATCGCGAGGACCCTGGTGGCGCCGGCTTGGCCGGCAGCGGCCAGCCGAAAAGGGTCGATCGCCCGAGCAGGACCGCATCGGCGCCCAGGGCTACGGCTTTGACAATGTCCGAGCCACGCCGGAACCCTCCATCGACGAGGACGCGGCCCCGTCCGCCGATTGCAGCGACGATGTCCGGAAGTGCGTCTATGGTCGCAGGGGCACCATCGAGCTGCCGGCCGCCGTGGTTCGAAACCACCGCCCCGCCTGCCCCGGCCTCAAGCGCGCGGACGGCATCGGCCGAGGCCAGGATGCCCTTGACCAAGAGCGGCCCCTGCCAAGTCCTCTTCAGCCGTTCGATATCGTCCCAGGCGAAGGACGGGTTACGCTGCGAGCGGGTGAAGTCCGCGATTTGAGACGCGGACGCGCCCAGCGACACCCCTCGCGGCCAGGGTCTCCGATGGCGGCGGCATAACAAAGGTCGAAACCCAACCGCCGCGCGACAACGCCTCAAGGGCTGCCGCCGCGACGACAAGAAGGCCCAGGCTGGCCCAACTCCCGCTGAGCCTCATGCGAGGAACCGCCCCACATTGGCAGTGAACGCCTTGATCTGGTCCGGGGTCAGCGGCTTCGACAGACGCTTATCCTTCACCGCCTGAGCGATGCCCAGTTCGATGTTCCCGATCGGCGCCAGCGCCAGCGCCGCCCTTAGGATAGTTGGTCGCGGGCCTGCCGCGCCGTCGCGATATCGACACGGTTCAGCTCGGCGAACCTACTGCGCGTTTGCCGAGACCCATCCCAAGGCCGCGACCATCAAGGCAAGCATCCACCTTCCGCCCCTGGTGTCATCCTCCTCACTCGCTTTGTTATAATAATTACTTAGGAAACTAATTTAAGATTGCGCAACTTTCAGCCCGCATTCATGATGGGGCAACGAAGGGCTCACCGTAACCTCGCGCGCTGCGAGTGCGGATGCCCTCAAAAGACGTCGAAGGGAGAAGCAATGGCGGTCCGGGCAGGACAAAAGGCAGGTCTGGTGTTCTTCGAGAGCTGGGTCGATCCGATCGCCGAAGACATCCTGGGTGGAAGAGACGACGTCGACCTGCGGAAACTGAGCTACTCGAGTGTAGAGGCAGACAACTGGGACGTGATGTCCAGAGCACATGGCTATCAGGTCCAGGCTCGAACGGAGTTGCGCGAGCCTTGGTTCCCCGATGAAGCACTGATCGCCCGTTGCCCGAACCTGCTCGCGGCGAGTTCAACAGGCGCCGGCTACGACTATATCGACGTCGAGGCCTGCACCGCCGCCGGGATTCTGGTCTGCAACCAGGGCGGCACCAATACGGAGGCCGTAGCCGAACATGCGCTGGGCTTGATGCTGTCGCTGTCGAAGCGCATCGGCCTCGCAGACAAGGTGCTGCGTCGGCGCGGAGCGTTGGTCGACCGTTACGCTCTGCAAGGCAACGACATTCGTGGCAAGACGGTGGGCATCGTCGGGCTCGGCGCCATCGGCGGGCGGCTGGCCGAACTCTGCCATGGGCTTTTCGGGATGACGGTGCTGGCCTACGATCCTTATCTCAATGACGCGGAAATCGTACGGCGGCACGGCAGCAGCGTAAGCTTGGTGGACCTGTTGCAGCGCTCGGACTTCGTCTCGGTGCACTGCCCGCGATCCAAGGAGACACTGGGCATGTTCGGAGAGGCTCAGTTCGCCGCGATGAAGCCGAACGCCTATTTCATCAATACCGCGCGCGGCGGCATCCACGACGAATCGGCGCTCGAGACAGCGCTTCGCGAACGCCGCATCGCCGGAGCAGGCATCGATGTCTTCCTCAAGGAGCCGCCACTGCCAGACCATCCGCTGCTGTCCTTCGACAACGTGATCGCCACGCCGCACACCGCCGGCATTACACAGGAAGCGCTGGAGCAGATGTCAGCCTCCGCTGCGGACCAATGGATCGAACTTTTAAACGGCCGAGCGCCGCCGCGAGTGATCAACCCTCAGGCGTGGCCTGCGTTCAGTCGGCGCTTCGCATCAATGTTCGGGTTCGAGCCCGAGCCCCTGCCCTACGCCTGAGCGGCCCCACCGTCCCCGCCAGGCGTCGCGGGCTGGTTAAAGCCCGGTTTGCGGTCTGGAAGACAAGCCGAAAATGTCTTCCAGTTCACGCCCTCGAACTTGAATAGTGGAGCCCCGGGCCAGTGAGACGGGCGTCCTCGAACCGTCGCAAGGAGGCGAAATCCGCATGTGTGACAACGCAACCGCCGTCACTGTTCCGGATGGGGCCGCGCCGGGAACGCCGCCGGCGCGGGAACTCATAAACGAACTCGTCGCAGCCAATCACATCCTGTTCGACCAGGGCGTAGTGGACGCGTTCGGCCATGTGAGCGTGCGCCACGACAAGCAGCCGGATCGGTTCTTGCTGGCGCGCAATATGGCGCCGGGGCGTGTGACGGCGGAGGACATCGTGGAGTTCGATCTCTCGGGCCAGCCCGTGGACGCGAACGGCCGCGGCGTCTACCTGGAGCGGTTCATTCACAGCGAGATCTATCGCGCGAGGCCCGACGTCCAATCCATCGTTCACAGCCACTCCCATTCGATCGTTCCGCTAAGCGTCGTGAAGGGAACCAGGCTAAGGGCGCTCTTCCATATGGCCGGCTTCATCGGAAAGGAAGCGCCTGTCTTCGAGATCCGGGCGACAGGCGGTGACGCGACCGACCTGCTGATCAGCAGCCCCGAACTCGGGCGTGCGCTAGCCGAGCATTTCCGCAACAGCGACATCGTCCTGATGCGAGGCCATGGATCGACCGTCGCCGGACCGACCGTGAAGAACGCAGTCTACCGGGCCGTCTACGCAGAGATCAATGCCCGGTATCAGCTGCAGGCCACCCAACTGGGCGAAGTGACGTACCTGACCGAGGACGAATGCCGGGCCTGCGTTGACCGGGTCGAGGGCCAGGTCCAGCGACCGTGGGATCTTTGGCTCGAGCAGACTCGCCAGAGGCGGTCCGGGGGACGGGCCTGACGGCCAAGGGAAGTTGCGAGGCGCCCCAATGCAGTTTCACTTGAACGGCTTCCTGCCCGGCGATCCTGCCATTCTACCGGTTCCGGCAACCCAAGCTCCGAGCGGGTCGCCGGACGTCGATGTGCTGATCGTCGGCTGCGGACCGGCTGGCCTCACTCTCGCGGCCCAACTATCCGCCTTTCCTGACATCCGCGTCCGGATCGTAGAGCGGAAGCCGGGCCCTCTTCGAATCGGCCAGGCCGACGGCGTAGCCTGCCGAACCATGGAAATGTTTCAGGCCTTCGGCTTCGCCGAACGGGCCGCGAAAGAAGGCTATTGGGTCAACGAGACCACGTTCTGGAAGCCCGACGCCGCCGATCCCCGGCGCATCACGCGGCATAGCCGCATCCAAGATACCGAGGACGGGCTTTCCGAGTTCCCGCACGTCATCCTCAATCAGGCGCGGGTACATGATTTCCTGCTGGAGACCATGCGCAACTCTGCGAGCAGGCTGGAGCCGGACTACGCGGTGGAGTTCATCGGGCTCGACGATACGACCGAGGCTGAAAGCCACCCCGTCACGGTTCGACTGAAGCAGCTCGGACCGGCTGGCTCGGAGCGAGAGGAGGTCATCAAAGCGCGTTACGTGGTCGGATGCGACGGGGCGCGAAGCGCCGTTCGCAAGACGATCGGACTCGAGCTGCGCGGTGACTCGGCCAACAGCGCCTGGGGCGTAATGGACGTACTCGCCGTCACCGATTTCCCAGACATCCGCATGAAGGCCGCGATCCAATCGGCCAGCCAGGGCAGCATGCTCGTGATACCGCGGGAGGGCGGCTATCTGGTGCGGTTCTATGTCGAGCTCGACAAGCTGGCGAAAGACGAGCGCGTCGCTTCGCGGTCGCTGGAGGTCGAGGACCTTGTCGCTGCCGCGAACCGAATCGCGCACCCCTACCGGATCGATGCCCAGGAAGTGGCATGGTGGTCGGTCTACGAGATCGGCCAGCGCCTGTGCGACCGGTTTGACGACGGCTGCGAGGACGCCGGACGGCCTCCGCGCGTCTTCATCGCCGGCGATGCCTGCCACACGCATAGTCCGAAGGCCGGGCAAGGCATGAACGTCTCGATGGCGGATGCCTTCAATCTGGGGTGGAAGCTGGCAGCCGTCCTAAGAGGCAGAAGCCCTGCGCAGCTCCTGCTCACCTATTCCGCGGAACGCCGGAAGCTCGCCCAGGAACTGATCGACTTCGACCGGGAGTTCGCGGCAATGTTCAGCGCTCGTCCAGCCCGCCCGGGACCCGACGCCCAACGAGCCCGGGATCCAGCCGAGTTCCAACGCTATTTCGTCAGGCAGGGGCGCTTCACCGCCGGGACCGCCGTGCGCTACGAGCCATCCACGATCTGCGCCGACGGTACGTGTCAGGGGTTGGCATCGGGCTACCCGATCGGCATGCGGTTTCATTCCGCGCCGGTAGTCCGGCTCGCGGATGCCAAGCCCCTGGAACTCTCGCATCGCATCACGGCCGATGGGCGCTGGCGCATTGTCGCCTTCGCTGGAGCCGGCGATCCGTTCGACGGCGGTTCGGGCCTGTCGGAGCTCGTCGGCTTTCTCGACCTCGACCCGGCCTCCCCGGTGCGGCGCTACACGCCGCTCGGGGATGCGGACGCCGTGATCGAGGTTATCGCAGTGCTGCAGCAGGCCCATCGCGAAGTCGATCTGGCGCGCATTCCGCCTTTCCTCCAGCCGGCCAAAGGCCGATACGGCTTGAAGGACTACGAGAAGGTGCACTGCGCGGACCGGCGCCCGGGCAGCGATATCTTCGACCTGCGCCAAATCGACCGCGAGCAGGGTTGCATGGTCGTCGTGCGGCCGGACCAGTATGTCGCCGACGTGCTGCCGCTCACCGGGGTAGAACGCCTGTCGGGCTTCTTCGAGCGTGTCCTGCGCGAGCCAGCGCGGGGTTAAGGCGGCGTGTCTCAGCGACCATGCTCTCGCGGCGGCAGGTGGGCTGCTCAGGCGACAACAAGCAATACGCCGACGGTGGCTGCCACCGCCGCTGCAATCGTGGTCCGGCCGGGCGCGCGTTCCGTCCGAAGCACGACCGTCGCAATCACCATCGAGACGAAAACCTCGAGCGACTGGATCGCCCCGACAGTCGAGATGGCGGTGTGCTGGATCGCATAAAAGTTGCAGATCTGGCCGATGGAGAAACAGAGGGCGGCCACCACCGCCCAGTTGTTCTTCAGGGACAGGTCAGCGAACGTCGCCGTTCTTGCGCGGGCATTGAAGGAGACGGCGAATGCGTAATAGGCCACGGCCGCCATGGAGCCGACAAAGGTGCCGAGCGCGCCATCAGGCACATAGCCGAGGCCCAACTTGCGAGCCACATAGGCCGAGGCATAGCACAGTGCCGATGCAGTGCCCCATGCGTAGCCGATCGACGCCACCGAATCCGCCTCGCTGCCGCTGCGACAAGCCAAGTCGACCGCAACCAGAACCACGATGCTGACGGCGATCAGTGCCAGGCCGAGAACCTTATTGGAGTTCAGCGTCTCACCCAGAAAAAGGATCCCGAAGACTGCCGCGAAGAAAGGGATGGCACGCTTCACGGCCGATCCGCGCACTGCACCCAGATCGCGCACCGACATGAAGTACAGGATGCGCGCCAGCGCCGTGGCGAGCAGGCCGGAGACGGCGAACCAGGCAAGCCCGATCATCAGGCCCGGCGTGTCCGGCAAGCTGCCGGCCGGGGTTCCCGCCACCGCCCAGACAAGGCCCGACAGCAGCGTCGTGAACACCACCGAAAGCACGGCGCCGCCATCGCCCTTTCCGTAGAGCTTCGCCTTTGCGATCGAGACCCCGCCATAAGCGAAGGCCAGGACAGAGAGAATCGCGAAGGTCTCGCCCAGCCTGCCCGCAAACCAAGCCATGCCTATTTCCCTATCCGCACGCGACGTGGAACAACGGGTTGTCCTCAACCGCGAGCAGAGGCCGTGCTTTGGCTGCCGAGCCGAACCTCTCGTCCGGTGGCGGCCGATTCGAGGATCGCGAGGCAGGCTGCCAGCGTCGCCATACCCCATTCGCCGGAGTGCAGCAGCGGGACGCCGAACCTGACCGCGGCATGCAGCTCGTCGACCACCTCCGCGCGCGGCACAGCTGGCGCCGGCAATGGATCGAGCCATTCGCGATCATTGGCATAGACACGGACCCCATCCGCCATGGGGCGCAGGTCGGCCTCGTCACAGGAGACCAGGAAATGGCCGAAGTGATTATGAGCGGCGGGTGCCGTCCGGCCCGCGACGGTCGCGGGCGTACCATAGGCGCGCTTCTCCTTGAGCGCGGCTTCCTCCTCCGGCGTCGAGACCGGCGCGAGGGCCCGACGCGCGGCGCCGTACTGCGATGGATCGCGAAGATGCCCGAGCTCGCCGAACCAGCCGAGTTGCTCATCGGTGTCGTACCGACCATACCCGCTATATGTCAGCGTCGCGCTGGCTCCGTTCTCGAACAGCAGGAAGGCCTGATAGGCGCCTTCCGTCGGCCGGGCGGGGTCGAGGCGCGCGGTGACCGCCCGCAGCGACTCGATCTCCGCCCCGGCGAGAAGGCGGACGACATCGAGCTGGTGCGCCGCCTGGCTGAAGACGACGCCGCCGCCTCGGGCCGTGTCCAGTTCCTCGGGCCGCCGCGGCCGGTACAGGAAATCCGTATAGTTGCTTCCAACGATCAGGCGCGGGCGGCCGAAACGGCCCGATCGGATCAGCTCAGCGGTGCGCAGATAAGGCAGATCAAAGGAATGGCTATGGCCGACGGCCAAGTGGACACCGGCCTCGGCAGCCACATCGATCATGGCGCGACAGTCTTCCAGCCGAAGCGCCATCGGCTTCTCGACCAGGATGTGCTTGCCGGCCGCAGCGGCGCTACGGACATGGGCGACATGGAACTGGTGAGGGGAGGCCACATACACGGCCTCGACCGCTTCGTCTGCCAGCAAACCGTCGAGAGTGTCATAGGCCTTCGCGGCAAACCCGCTAGACGAGAATTCCTCGACGAACCGCGACCGCGCCTCCGGACGCGGATCGGTCGCAGCCACCAGTCGAACGAGGGGATGCTGTGCGAATGTCGGCAGCATCAGCATGAAGGCGCGGCCGAGTCCGACCACTCCCAGTCGCAAAGGTTCGCTCACCGCTGCCCCGCTAGAGATCGAGAACGAGGGCGCCGGATTTGGCGCGGGAGACGCAGATCATGATGTTTCGCGCCTTCTCCTGCTCGGAGAGAGCAAGATCACGATGATCCGGCTCGCCTGAAACCAATCGCGTCTTGCAGGTGCCGCAAGTCCCGCTTTCGCAGGAGCTGGGCAGCGTCTTTCCCGCCTCGCGCAACACCTCGAGGATCGACTTGTCGACGGGAATCTCGAAAATCTCGCCACTCTTGGCCAGCTCGACGGTGAACGGCGTGTTGTCTTCCGGCTTCGCCTTGGCCGCACCGAAATCCTCGAAATGGACGGCAGCCGAGGACCAGTGGCCGGTCATGTCCCGCACCGCCTCCATCAGGCCCCGCGGGCCGCAGCAATAAAGATGGGCACCCTTCGGGTCTTCGAGGACCGGCCACAGGTCAAACGCCTTGTCGGGATCGCCATTGTCGTGGTGGATGACGACCTTGCCCCGGAACTCCGGCCCGGAGAACTCCTCCCGGAAGGCCATCATCGCCGGTGTGCGCGTGAAATAATACAGCTTGAAGGGCTTGCCCCGCGTCGCCATCAGATGGCGGATCATCGAGCGGATCGGCGTGATTCCAATACCGCCTGCAATGAAAATGTAGCTCGACGGGCCGTCCTTCAGCGAGAAATCGTTGCGCGGCGCCGAGATCAGGATCTCGTCGCCGACATTGGTCTGATCGATCAGACTGACGGACCCGCCCCGGCCGCCATGTTCCTTCTTGACGGCGATGACATAGCCCTCGGCTTCGTCTGGACCGTTGCAGAGCGAGTATTTCCGCGTCTCGCCGTTCGGCACTTTCACCGCCAAGTGAGCCCCGGGCGTATAGGGCTCTATCGTGCTCTCATCCAGCGGCCGGAGATCGAACATGACGATGTCTTCGGCGACCGCCTCCTTCCCTACGATCCTGGCCTTCAACCACTGCTGCTGATCGCTCATCCAAACCTCCGCGCGCCGCCGTCTCGACAAGCGTTTGAATTCCGAATAATGTGAGACTTAGATACCTAAGTATTTTGCGGCTGACTAGCCCGGCCGTCAATGATGGAGCGAAAGCGATGCTGACCCACGAAGAGAACGAGTTGCTCTGCCGCGTGGAAGGCGAGGCCCCGATGGGGCAATTCATGCGGCGTCATTGGGTGCCCGCGCTGCTGTCGGAGCAACTCATCGAAAGCGACGGCGCGCCTGTCCGCGTGCGCCTGTTCGGCGAGGATCTCGTTGCCTTCCGCGATACCGACGGACGGATCGGGGTGCTCGGCGAGTATTGCCCGCATCGCAAGGCTTCGCTGTTCTTCGGCCGCAACGAGGAGTGTGGCCTTCGCTGCCTGTATCACGGCTGGAAGTTCGACGTGGACGGCAAGGTCCTCGAAATGGTGTCGGAGCCGGCCGAAAGCGGCTTCGCCGAAAAGGTGCAGCACAAGGCCTATCCGACCCAAGAGGCGGGGGGCTTCATTTGGGTCTACATGGGCCCCAAGGACCAAATGCCGGACTTCGAGGCTCCGCCGTGGGCGCCCACGCCCGAGGCCAAAGTCTCGATCGTCAAGATCGATCTCCCCTGCAACTGGGCGCAGATCATGGAAGGGCAGATCGACTCGGCTCATTCCTCGAGCCTGCATTCCTCCGACATGAAGCCCGCTCGCGTGACGACCGCCGGCGCGACCGCGACGCATTGGACGCGTCCGTCGACCGACAAGAACCCACGCATTCAGGTCCAGCTGACCAATTACGGCTTTCGCTATGCCGCGCTTCGCCGGCCGCTCAGCAATGCGCAGACCCACGACTATGTGAGGCTCACCGTGTTCGTTGCGCCTTTCGCCGCGCTGATTCCCCCCAACTCCTCCTATAACGTCGCGACGGTGATCGTGCCGAAGGACGACGTGTCGAGCTATTTCCATTTCATCGCATGGGGCAATGACGACTGCATCGATCAGGAAAGCTGGCGGAAGTTCTGCGTAGCGCAGGTCGGCATCGATCTCGACAAGGCCTACAAGCCGGTGCTGCGCAAGCGGGAGAACAGCTACCTGCAGGACCGCAAGGCGATGAAGCTGGGAGATTTCACCGGCGTGCCCGGAATTCCCAACCAGGACATCATGATGTGGGAGTCGATGGGCCCGATCGCCGACCGGACCAGCGAGCGCCTCGGCGCGAGCGACATCGCGATCGTGCAGTTCCGCCGTGTGATGATCGATGCAGCGCGGAAGCACGCCGCCGGCGCTTCCCCGCTCGGCCTCGTCGAGCCGCATATCCCGCAAGCGAAGCTGCGTTCCTATCAGGGCATCGTCCCCAAGAGCGACGACTGGCGCAGGCTTGGCGCCTCTAATGAGGAGATCGCGCTGCTCGACGGCATGGAGCAGGACGAGACCGAGGCGGAAATGGCGGCTGCGAGCAGTTGAACTCGATAGCGGCCCGACCGATCATATCGGCTTGGGTGCCCAAGGCATAAAGTCTTGGAAGCGCCGGCGGCGCTGCGCCAAACTGGGCTTGGAGGGCCAGAGCAAGAGCCCTGGAAACGCATCGGGGTCTTCTTATGCTCGACAAGCCAGCTCCGGTCGGCCGCGGCCTCTACTACGGGGGTGAATGGCGCCATCCGATATCGGGGCGCTACGCCGCAACATCCAATCCGGGCCTCGACGAGCCGATCGCCGAGGTCGCGGAGGCTGGTGTCAGCGACGTCGATGCCGCGGTCAAGGCCGCACGACAGGCCTTTCTCTCATGGCGCGGCGTTGCCCCGCTTGAAAGGGCCCGTCTGCTGAAGGAAGTCGCTGCCGTCGTCCGGGCCAATGCGCGCGAACTCGCAGCGCTCGACGCAGCCAATTGCGGCAACCCGGTTCGGGAAATGTTGGGCGATGCCACGATCGCCGCTGCGCAGCTCGACTATTTCGCGGGTCTCGTGACCGAGATGAAGGGCGAAACCATTCCGATGGGACCGGACGTCATCAACATGACGCTCCGTCAGCCCCTGGGCGTCGTCGCGCGCATCCTCGCCTTCAATCATCCCTTCATGTTCTGCGCTGGCAAGATCGCCGCCCCGCTGGCAGCGGGGAACGCGGTCATCGTCAAGCCGCCCGAGCAGGCGCCGCTCTCCTCGCTGCGCCTGGCCGAACTCGTACAGGATATCCTCCCGAGGGGCGTCTTCAGCGTTCTGCCCGGTGGGCGCGAGGCCGGCGCGGCCCTCGCCTCCCACCCCGGTGTGGACAAGATCGCGATCATCGGCAGCGTTGGCGCCGGTCGTGCCGTGATGAAGGCGGCCAGCGACACCATCAAGCCGGTTCTGCTGGAACTCGGCGGCAAGAACGCATTGATCGCGTTCCCCGACGCCGCCCCCGCGACCGTGGCTTCGGCCATGATCGGCGGAATGAACTTCACTTGGTGCGGCCAGTCCTGTGGATCGACAAGCCGCGCGTTCATCCACAGGGACATCTACGAGGATGTGCTGTCCAGGCTGCCTTCGCTCGCCGGGCATTATGTCCCGGGCCTGCCCACGGACGACCGGACCACCATGGGCGCCATCATCAGCCGGCAGCAGCATGAGCGAGTCCTGGAATACATCGCCTCGGCCAAGGAACAGGGAGCACGGCTTGTGACCGGTGGTGCGGCGCCCGGTAATCCAGCGCTTGCAAAGGGATTCTACGTCGAGCCAACCATCTTCGCCGATGTCACGCCGGCGATGCGGATTGCGCGCGAGGAGATTTTTGGACCTGTCCTCGCAGTCCTCCCCTGGGATGACGAGACGACGATGCTTAGCCAGGTCAACGAGGTCGAATATGGCCTGACCTGCTCCATCTGGACGAACGACCTGCGCAAGGCCCATCGTACGGCGCTTGCCGTCGAGGCCGGGTTCGTCTGGGTGAACGAGGTCTCTAAGCACTTTATCGGTGCGCCCTTCGGCGGCTGGAAACAGTCCGGGCTGGGCCGCGAGGAATGCCTGGGCGAGCTCCTTGCATTCACCCAGGAGAAGAACGTCCATGTGAGCCTCCGCGGCGGCTGACCGGCGCCGCGCGGCATCCAATGACATGCGAGACGGCTGCGTTGTGGCCCTCGGGCGGCCCGATGCCGACCAGACAAACAAAGGATACACGATGAGCACTCCGATCGACGGCATCGACACGCCGGTCGCGTCGCAAGACAATGGCATTTGGGGCAGCGACGCCATTGCCTCGATGCTGCGGCTGCTGGACATTCCTTATCTCGCGCTCAATCCCGGCTCGAGCTTCCGCGGGCTGCATGACAGCCTGGTCAACCACCTGGGCAACCAGGAGCCGCAGATGCTGCTCTGCCTGCATGAGGAGCATGCGGTCGCGCTGGCGCACGGCTACGCCAAGGTCACCGAGCGACCCATGGGAGTGGTGCTGCACAGCAATGTCGGGCTCATGCACGGCACGATGGCGATCTACAACGCCTGGTGCGACCGCGTGCCGATGCTGATCCTCGGCGCGACGGGTCCCGTCGATGCCGCCGAGCGCCGCCCCTGGATCGACTGGCTGCACACCGCCAAGGACCAGGCCGCGATGATCCGCCCCTATATCAAGTGGGACGATCAGCCGGTATCCGTCCCAGCTGCGCTGGAAGCTCTTGTGCGGGCGAACAACATCACCCGGGCCGCACCCGCGGCGCCGACCTATGTCTGCATCGATGTCTCGATGCAGGAGCGCCGCCTGGAGCAGATGCCGGAGCTGCCCGATCCCAAACGCTTCGCCCTCCCCTTCCCCGGTATCCCGGCGGCCCAGGACATCAAAGCCGCCGCGACGCTTCTGAAGAACGCAGAGCGACCCATGCTTCTCATCGGCAGGGTTTCGCGCAGCACCCGCGATTGGGCGCGTCGCGTGGCCCTTGCGGAGGCGCTGAATGCATCGGTACTCACGGATATCAAGGTGGGCGCAGCCTTCCCCACCGATCACAGGCTGCATTGCGCCAAGCCCGGGCATTTCCTCGACGAGGCCGGCGCGAAGCGGATCGCGGACGCCGACGTCATCCTGGCGCTCGACTGGGTCGATCTCGCCGGCACCCTAAAGCAGGGCGGCTGTTCGGTCGCGACCAAGATCATCAACATCCAACTCGACCATCAGCTTCACAACGGCTGGAGCATGGACCACCAGGCGCTGCCGCCCGCCGACCTGCATTTCAGCAGCGATCCCAACGCGGCGCTCCATCTGCTCGCCGACGAACTCGGCGTCGGTCCCGGTTCCGAACCGGCCGACATGGCGGCATTGCCGGCATTCGACCTCCCCGGCGAATCGCGCGAGCTCGACATCGTCTTGCTCGCAGCGGCTATGGGCACGGTGCTGCGCGATGAAGTCGTGTCGCTTGTCCGGCTGCCTCTCGGCTGGGCCGGTGAAAGCTGGCATTTCCGCCATCCGCTCGACTATCTCGGCACCGATGGCGGCGCCGGCATCGGGTCGGGGCCCGGCATGCTGGCCGGCGCAGCGCTCGCGCTCGCCGGCACGGGCCGGTTGCCTGTAGCTGTTCTGGGCGACGGCGATACGATGATGGGCGTTTCGGCGTTCTGGACCGCCGCGCACTACAAGCTGCCTTTCCTGGCCATCGTCGCCAATAATCGCTCCTTCTACAATGACGAGATCCATCAGGAACGCGTCGCGCGCACGCGCGATCGGCCTGTGGAGAACAAGTGGATCGGGCAGCGTATCGGAGATCCCGACATCGACATCGCCGCGATGGCCAGGGCCCAGGGACTTATCGGGATCGGGCCAGTCTCGACCACCGACGCGTTGATCGATGCGATCAGGAAAGGCGTGGAGGCCGCTCGCAACGGTGCGTCGGTCGTTATCGATGCACGGGTGAAGCCGGGCTATAACCCGGCCATGGCGGCAGGAATGACCCGCGAAGGAACCGGAAAAGTCGGCGACTAACCCGCCGACACCAAAGCGGACCGCGCTTTCCCATACGGCCGGCGCGGGCCGCCCTGCGACTGAGCAGGCGCAAGGCCTTAGTCGATGTCGCTGTGTCTGCCCACAGAAGGCGTATCCGCCAGATTTCGCTGCACCTGCGCCAGGAAGTTGATCAAGCGAGCCCTTTCTTCGCCGCTCATTCCGGTTGTCGCACGCTCGATGACTTCGTTGGCGCAGGGTATCAGTTTGGACTGCAGCGAGCGGCCACGTTCGGTCAGCCTGACGCAGAGCTTCCGCCGATCATGCGGATCCCGCTCACGGGTCACGAGACCAGACCGCTCCATTATCGCCAGCGCGGACAGCGTCGTCGGCTCCATTGTTCCGATGCGCTGGGAAAGCTCTCGCTGGGTCAGGCCGTCCTCCTGCCAGAGAGCCCGCAAGAAATACCACATGCCCAGCGTGACACCATGCGGCTCGATCTGCGATTGCAGATAGCGCTGCACGGCTCTGTTGGCCATCCGGAGCTGATAGCCGACGCTTCCCTCGAGCGGGAGATCATAGCTCTGCTCGGCGGGCGGGGCAGGGTCCTTTGAGCTTGTTTCGGGCATTTCACTCCGTTCTTTCGAGCGGACCTTAACGCTCATTGGACGTCGGAGCACGGCATTTTGTTGCCGTTTCGACCGCTATGCAAATGTTTGGAAGACAAAGCGATATAGTATTGGACCACGATGAAGGGGCACCCTAGCGTCGCCTACAAGCGGGCAACCTTCGAGAACGACCTCGCTGGAGGAGATGAATGCCTGCCATCAATCCATTCAAGGCCGCATGGGCCTATCGCCCCCGTACGCAGACGCGTGACAGGATGCACGGGCGCAACTCATGAGCGGCAACGATCTGGAGAACGAAAGGCACATGCAGGGGGCGAACGCCAAACTGCGTCTTGCGAGCGAAACGATCGACGAGATCGATGTCGTCATCAAGGACGTTTCGATGCACTTCGACACGCGCGAAGGAACTGTGACTGCTGTCGACGGCATGTCGTTTGAGATCAAGCGCGGCGAATTCGTTTCGATCATCGGCCCGTCAGGCTGCGGCAAGTCAACGGTCTTCAACATCATGGGCGGCCTGGTAGGCGGCTATGAAGGAACCGTGACCGTCGGCGGCGAGAACGTTTCGGGCCCGCATCCGTCCATCGGTATGGTATTCCAAGAAGAATCGACCTTCCCCTGGCGGACGGTCATCGACAACGTTGCCTTTCCGCTCGAGGTGAAAGGTGTGGGCAAGGAAGAACGCCACGCGACGGCCCGCAAATTCATCGATATGGTCGGCCTTTCTGGCTTCGAGCAGCGCTACCCTTCAGAACTTTCGGGCGGCATGCGCCAGCGCGTCGCGCTAGCTCGGACTCTGGTGTTCGAGCCCAAGATTCTGCTGATGGACGAGCCTTTCGCGGCACTCGACGAACAGACCCGTGTGCTGCTGGGCGACAAAGTCCTGAAGATCCAGCAGGATCTTCAGCAAACGACGCTGCTCATTACCCACAACATCACCGAAGCCGTACAGCTCTCCGACAGGGTGCTGATCATGACGTTCCGTCCCGGCAAGGTGAAGCGGATCGTCGACATCCGCCTGCCGCGCCCACGCAGCAGCGATGTCGTCGGCAGCGATGCGTTCGGCCGATATGTGGCGGAGATCTGGAACGATCTCCGAGAAGAGGCGTCGCGCGGAATGGCCGATGCCGAGGAATCTGCCCGCAGGAGAAAAGCCTGACGATGCGGATCCTCGCTTTTCCTCCCATCATATTCGGGCTGGCCACCGTTGCGGCTGTGCTGTGCGGTGTCGAACTATTGCTCTATGTCGGGCTGCTCAACCAGTTCGTGATCCCGTTCCCCTCCGCCGTGATCGGCAGCTTCGGCCGCCTGTTCAGCGAGGAGCAGATGGCTCATCGGCTGTTCGTGACTGGATCCGAGGCAGTCGCGGCAAGCCTGCTCGTCATTATCGTGGGTGTCGGCTTCGGAATCTTTTTGCACAAGAGACGCATTCTCAAACTTGCATTGGAACCCTGGATCGGAGCTGCTGCCGCAGCGCCGATTGTGCTCGCCTATCCCCTCTTCCTGGTGATCTTTGGACGAAGCTCCGCGACAATCATCGCGATGGGGTTCGTCGCCGGACTCGCGCCGGTGGTGCTCAAGACCATCGAGGGCTTTCAGGGTGTGAAGAAGACGTTCCTGAACGTTGGACGCACCTACAACCTGACTCCGTCGCAACTGTTCTGGAAGATCCAATTTCCGGCGTCGATACCGACGATCTTCACCGGAATTCGCTTGGGGTTGATCTTTACCTTGATCAATCTCATCGGCGTCGAGTTCCTGATCAACTTCGGCGGCCTTGGTCAACTCATCAACGACCTGGCTGAACGCTATGACCTGCCCGGCGTTTTCGCTACGATCATTTTCGTCATTCTCGTGAGTGTCGTCATATTCTCGGCCCTGGAATGGCTCGAGCGCTGGATGCGACCCGCACGCTGAATCCAGCTCCGCTGCCGCAGCCGCGCCGGCACAGGGCCGACGCCTTCCTGAGTGCGCCCGTCTGCGCCATACTCTGGCGCAACGGCGAACATCGACAGGAGGAAGCGATTAATCTTAGGCAGCTGCGCTACTTCGTGCGGATCGCGGAAGTCGGCAATATCACCCGGGCTGCCGAACAGCTCAACGTCGCACAGCCCGCGCTCGGTCTGCAGATCCGTCAGCTCGAGCAGGAGCTCAAGACGGAACTTCTGGTGCGCCACTCCCGCGGTGTCGAACTCACCGAGGCCGGCAGGCTTCTGCTCGATCGGGCCCGCCGTATCCTGCAGGATGTGGAGGAGCTCAAGCGCGAAATCATCGGCAATGTCAGCCCCGAGCAGGAGATGATGATCTTGGGCCTCACGCCCAGCATCATGCTGCAGATGGATCCCGACATACTGCTCAATGCCAAGCGGACGATGCCCACCGTATCGTTGAGCCTGGTCGAAGCGTTGAGTCGAGGCCTGACGACGGCCCTCGAACAGGGCGAGCTCAGCTACGCGCTCGCTTACGGCGTGGACGAAGACCGACCCGGGGTGAGCCGACGCCCGCTGCTGGTGGAGGAGCTGATCTTCGCTCGTCCGGCGACTGGAGAGCCTCTGCCCCCGACCCTCACTCTGCCGGACGCACTCTCTCATGACCTCGTGCAGGCCGGCGAGCGCGACATGGTTCAGCGGTTGCTGAGGGATGCCGCAGCCCGCTACTCGCTCGATCTCAGGATCGTCTACGAGGCGGAATCGATTCCGGCGATGCGCAGCCTCGTGGTCCGCGGAGCCGCCGCCAGCATGATGCCCTATGGCACCGCCAGTGAGGAGATCCGGGCCGGGAAGCTGGTGATGCAGCGCGTATCCGATATTCCGTTGACCCGAACCCTCTATCTGCTGAAGCCGTCGAATGCGGCGTCGTTCAGAAGCCAGGATCTCATCGATCACTTCATCGACGGGATCGTCCAGCGCCTGCTCGATTCCCTCGGCCCCCTGGCGCGGCGCGTGGGCATCTAAGAGCGCGATGTCCGCGCCTTTCCGGAGCGAAATCAAGTATATTTTGCGTCCTTCTCATATAATAAAATCGTCTTGAAGATTATCGCGCTATCCGGAAGCTTCGACGGGGCCGCTGCGGCGAACAGAACCTTACGGAGAGGTTGATCGCCTGCACGGCGCGCGTGACGACGGCGCGGCCAGGACGGACGCCAAACCGTCGAAGTCTCACTGGCATCTCGCAGAAGTCTTTGTCTGAGCCGCGCCCCGGACGCATCCTGCCTGAAATCTGGGCCGATGATGCCCGTCTCGGGAGGAAGATTTGTCGAAGCTGCGACTTTCCATCGCGATCGGAGATTACGACCGCAACAGACCACTGCTGGACGGCGAAGTTCAGATCGACGGCGTCGACCCCGTGTTCATGAAGCTTTTCCCGGAGGAGATCTTCTTCCGCGCATTCCGGCATGCCGAATTCGACGTCTGCGAGGCATCCTTGTCGAGCTTCGCGGTGAAGGTCGATCACGGAACCAATCCTTATGTAGGCGTCCCCGCCTTCGTGTCGCGCGCGTTCCGGCACTCCGAGATCTTCATCCGGACTGACCGCGGGATCGAGAAGCCGGAAGATCTGAAGGGGAAGCGCATCGGGTGCCCCGAGTACCAGCTTACGGCATGCGTCTGGATCCGCTCCATGCTCGAGGACGATTATGGCGTGCGGCCCACCGAGGTGACATGGGTCCGCGGTGGTATCGAACAGCCTGGGCGCGCGGAAAAGATCGCGGTGTCACTCCCCTCGGACATCCGGGTCGAGCAGGCACCCGCGGACCGATCCCTAAACCAGATGCTGGCCGACGGTGAGATTGACGGCTTTATCGGACCGAGGGCGCCCTCCGCCTTCGAAGCGGGGCACCCGAAGATCGCACGACTTTTTGCAACGCCTACGGCTGCAGCCTCCGACTACTATCGCCGCACAAACATCTTTCCGATCATGCATGTGATCGGTGCGCGACGCACGATCGTCGAAGACCAGCCATGGCTGCCGGCGGCTCTCCTGAAGGCGTTCGAGCAGTCGAAGCGGATTGCTCTCTCGCGGCTCACCGATACATCGGCCACGAAGGTCACGCTGCCATTCGTCGAGGAGCAGTTGCAATCGGCGAAGAAGCTGATGGGAAACGATTTTTGGTCCTATGGGGTCGAGGCAAACCGGCATGTGCTGGACGCGTTCCTAGGGGCGCATCATTCGCAAGGCCTTTCGTCGCGGCGCCTTGGCGTCGAGGATCTTTTTCCCGCTCCCACGTTGGAGGCCTTCAAAATCTAGCATTTCACGGCAAACGCAGCATCCAAAGAAATCTGCGACGACCATTAAAAATGAGGGAGAAACGATATGACCTTGAGTAAGCGAACTGTTCTGACCAGCGTATTTGCCGGTCTAATTGCATGCGCGACAGCTCCGGCAAGCGCGCAGGATCAGCTCAAGCTAGCGGTCGGCCAGCGCGGCAACTGGGACACCTCAGTCGCCGAAATCGGCACGCGGCTCGGCATCTTCAAGAAGCACAAGCTCGATCTCCAGATGCTGTATACCCAAGGTGGGGGCGAAACTCAGCAGGCGGTGCTGTCGAACAGCGTCGATATTGGTGTAGCCGGCGGCATCATGGGCGCTTTGTCGGCGTTTTCGAAGGGGGCCCCAATCCGCATCATCGGCGCCGAGACGACGGGGGGGCGGGACCTGTACTGGTACGTCAAATCCGATTCACCGGTTAAGACCCTTAAGGATTTCGACGGGCGCACGGTTGCCTATTCTACGAACGGGTCCTCGACTCACGGCGTCGTCAACGCCTTCGTCAAGGAAAACGGTCTGAAAGCGAAGCCGACTGCGACCGGGGGGCCGGCCCCCACCCTTACGCAGGTCATGTCGGGCCAAATCGACGTCGGCTGGGCGGCACCGCCCTTCGGACTCGAACAGTTGAGCAAGGGCGAGATCCGAGTCATCGCGACCGGAAACGACACCCAAGCATTCCGGGATCAAACCGTCCGTCTGCTGATCGCGAATACGGCGGTGCTCAAGTCCAAGAAGGAACAGCTCGATCGCTTCATGCTCGCCTACCGGGAAACCGTGGACGCCATGTATGCGAGCGACGAAGCCCTCAAGGTCTATGCCGATTTCGTCGGCGTGCCTCTCGAGATCGCCAAGCGTACCCGCGATGAATTCTTTCCGAAGAAGGCGCTCGATCCCGATCGCATCGTCGGGCTGGACACCATCGTGCCGGACGCTGTCACGCTGAAGTACACCGCGCAGCCGCTCACCAAGGAACAGCTCGGCGAACTGATCCAGATTCCGCCGCGCCGCTGAGACCCCAAGTGACGAGAGTCAGAGCCATGAACCAGGCCGCCGGATCCATGCCGTCTCGTACGACGCCGTGGAAACGTCCTTCGGAAGGGCAAGCAGTCATGCTGACGCGCATCGCCATTGTGCTGGCGATCGTGATCGGATGGGAGAGCCTAGCCCGCTCGGGCCTGCTGTATCGCGACGTGGTGCCGCCGCTGCCGCTTATCGGCCGAGAGTTGGCGATGCTGCTGATCGATCGCGGCTTTTACCACAACCTCGCGGTGACCTTCGGCGAGGTTGCACTGGCCGTCGCCATCGGCGGCGGCGCGGGAGTTCTTGTCGGCATTGTACTGGGACGCGACCGCTTCCTCAGTTCAGCATACGAGCCGCTGCTGCATTATCTGGGTCCGACGCCGAAGATCATCTTCTTCCCGATCATGATCATGTGGTTCGGCGTCGGCCCCGGTTCCAAGGTCGCGATGGGGGCCCTGTCTTGCTTCTTCCCGGTGGCTGTCAGCGTCGCCGCGTCCATGCGCGAGATCGATCGGGTCCTGATCCGTGTAGGGATGACCTTCAGACTCACCTCGGCCCAGATGCTGACCAAGATCTATATTCCGGCGATGCGACTGCCGGTGATCAACGGCATGCGCATTGGCCTCGGCGTCGCCATCGTGGGCACGTTGCTGGCAGAGACCAAGCTTGCAAACCAGGGGCTTGGCTACGCCGTCATCCAGACTTACACGACCTTCAACATGCCCCGCATGTACGCATTGCTGCTGATCGTTTTTCTCTTGGCAGTCGGTGTCAACTCCGTACTTGGCCGCTACACCGAAGTGCGGATGGCGAAGAAGCGCAGCGATGGCTGAACTCGACAGGGGCAAGCCGGCCGCTTTCGCGGCAATTCCCATCCCTCTGGCCTACGTCATCGCCGCGCTACCTCCGCTCTTCTGGGCGGGTAATTTCCTGATTGCGCGGATGATGCGCGACGACATCCCACCGATCCAGATGTCGTTCTGGCGCTGGGTGCTGGCGTTGGCGATCATGCTGCCCTTCGCATGGTCCTCGCTGCGGCTCGATCGTTCGCGGCTGCGGGAGGAATGGCTGTTCCTGGCACTGCTCGGCGCGATCGGTGTGACAGCGTTCAACTGCTTCATCTACACGGCGCTGCATCACACGACGGTCATCAATGCTGCCCTTGTGAATTCGCTTCTGCCTATCGTGACGATCATTCTGGCCTGGGTTCTCCTGGGCGAGCGGATCTTTCCGCTCCGGGCGCTCGGCATCACCGTCTCGCTTCTTGGTGCGGTGCTCGTGATCGCGCGCGGTAACCTTCTCGCTCTGGCCGATCTCGAAGTGGGTCGGGGCGATATCCTGGTCGTCCTCGGCATGAGCTTCTGGGCGCTGTACATGATTCTCGTCCGACGCCGGCCGCTCGGCCTGAAACCGCTCTCATTGCTCGGAGCGACGACCGTCTTCGGCATTGCCTTCCATTTGCCCTTCGTCCTAGTCGAGACAACAGCGAGCGGCATCTTTGTGCCGACGCTGCACAGCCTTCCGGCTCTGATCTATTTTGCGATTTTCCCGTCGATACTGGCGTATGTCTTCTGGAACCGCTCGATCGCGACGCTCGGCCCGGCAACGACCGGCATGTTCATGCACCTCTTGCCGATCTTCAGCGCCATTCTGGCAGCTGCGTTGCTCGGAGAGCGTCTCGCCTGGTACCATCTTTTCGCCTTCATCGTGATCGTGGGGGGCATATTGCTCGCAACGCGGCGCCCCTCCGCAGCACCTCAGCTAAATCACCAAAAGCGATAAGAGAGGCGCAAGATCTATGACGGCCCCGCAGCTGCGCTGGAGGGGCTGCTTTTCGCCAGCCGCGATACTCTTTGCAACGCGGGCCGCCGCCCGCTTCTGGCGCTGCCGTTCGGCCCCGATCATCGCCACGATCTGGCGCCGGCGCGAGACCAGATCGGCCAGAAGCTGTGTCGCTTCATCGGGCAGCGGCCGGATCGTAGGCTTCGTCGCCTCGACGAAATGGGCGATCACTGCGGCGTCGATCGGGTCCGTCTTGGCGCGCTTGCACAGCGCGTTTGGCGAAGGCACGCACCTGCGCCGGATTGAGCACGACGACAGGCAAGCCCGCACCAGCCACCCTGCCGCGACAACCGTTTCGAACCCGCCCGTCGCCTCGACCGCAATGGCGGCCGGGCCCAAGGGCCTGAGCCTCTCGATCAGAGCCGCAATCCCGTCCCCGTCGCGCCTGACGAAGAACGCCTCTCCACTCGGCCGGACAGCCACGTCCAGCCGGTCCTTCGACACATCGATTCCAACAATGACGGTGGCGTCCATCCTGTCCCATTCTTGCGCAAGCGGGCTTCGCGACGAGCGGCCCAAGCGACTGTTCGGGGTCGATGGATCGGCCGGCGAAGACCCCAGCTCACTCACGGGCTTGGTGTCCCTCAGGGCTGCCGGTCTCCTGCCTGCCACCGCAACCGCTGGTATCGCAGATGAGGCGAAATGAGAGTTACAAGGTCTTGAGAGAGCCAACCGATCACGCTTGGGCAGAAGTGACCGTGCTGCCGCTCGACGGCGTAATGATCGCGTCGGGCGTCGAGAGCCCACATGGCTCGGACGCCGTCCGAACCGCCGCCTTACCGCTCGGGGCGAGCCAATACTCGGGGTTGCCAATCACGGATAAACTGCATCAGGTTTGCCTGCATGTCGGTCATGCATTTGCCACGCCGATAGGCGAGAAAAACCGGTGCGACCATATGGATTTCAGGAGCCTCGACGACGCGCAGATCCCCCCGCTCCAAATCCCCGAGCACCGCGGACTCCTCGATGAACGCGACCCCGGCTCCGGCCATGACGGCTCGCTTGATGGCTTCGGGGTGGCCCAGTTCCAGAACGACATTCCGGTTGACCATGCCCTGCGCGTACAGCGCCTGGTCCTCAAGTTCGCGGCGGACGAGATTTCGCGGCGGGCCGACGAATGGCACCGCACTAAGCTGTGCAAGGGTGGCACGGTTTTCGATACGCTTGTCGTCCCGCGCTGCGATCAGCAGAAGTCTCTCTTCCCAGAGCGGCTCCATGACCAGACCGGTGAGGTCTTGCTTTGGGTCGAGCAGTAGGACCGAGAAGTCGCAAGCGCCAGTCCGCGCCGCCTCAGTGGCAACTTTCGTGTTGGCGATCTGGGTCTCGACGGAGACGTTCGGATGGCGCCCGACATAGACGGACAATAATTCGGTTAGCGCGTACGTGCCGGCTGTCATCGACGCACCGATCACAGCTACGCCTGTCGCTTCGTCGCTGAGCGTGCTGAGTTCGCGGGACATCTCGGACGTCCGCGTCAATATCTCCTCGGCCCAACGATGGAAGCGCACACCGGCCTCGCTCAGCGTCAGCGTCCGGCCCGTGCGCTGTACCAGGCGTACCCCCAGTTTCCGCTCGAGATCCCGGAGATGTGCGCTGACAGCCGGCTGAGCAACGCCCAAGAACTCCGCAGCCCGCGTTACGCCCCCTAACTCCACAACCTTCGCGAAGATTTCCAGCTTCTGGATCGTGAGTTGCGGAATGAGCGGCTTGAGTGGTCGCGGCGCCGGACGAAGCATGATTTCATCCATAACACAATTATTATCGAAAGAGGCAGTTATTGCTATTGGACTTATCCAAGGTCGTCAATGAAAGTCGTCGAATAAGCGATCCGCCAAGCGGGAGGCGAGTTCGAATACGAGAGGCGCGAGGCGGTCAGCCAGCACAGCGCCATCTCAAAAAGCCCGCAGACCAGGGAGATTACAACGTGCTCACAGCCTGCGATCCGTAGCTTTCCTGCGTGCCTGCTGTGCCGACATCTGGCCAGCCGCCACCGCAATCACCTCCTCCGTACAGGTCCCCAACCTGATGGCGCTCGATCGAGCGGCCCGTCCCGGCCGCGAGCAGTCGCGTGCCTGAGTGCCCTTCTGGAAAAGCTCATGCCTGCAAACGACTCTGCCAATCCCGGTAAAAATGTCTGCTTCGACATCACTGGACACGTCGTCATCGTAACCGGGGCGGGCCAAGGGATCGGCCGAGCCTTTGCAAAGGCCCTCGCGAAGGCCGGCGCGTTTCCGGTCATCGCCGAGATGAACTCAGCGCGCGCCGAGGCAGTGGCGTCGGAGATCCGTGAGGCCGGGCATGATGCACTGGCTATTGTCGCGGATGTATCCGACGCGGCATCCGTCGATGCAATGGTCGCGGACGTTATCAGCCGCAAGGGGCGGCTGGACATGCTGATCAACAACGCCGCGATCTTCTCCACTCTCGCCATGCGACCATTTGAAGAGATCGACCTGCAGGAGTGGGACGCGGTCATGCGCGTCAACGTGACGGGAAGCTTTCTCTGCGCGCGCGCCGTCTCAAAGATAATGAAGGAGGCAGGGCGTGGCAGAATCGTGAATATTTCGTCGTCTGCGGTGTCAATGGGACGGCCCAATTACCTCCATTACGTTACATCCAAGGCGGCGGTAATCGGCATGACGCGCGCCATGGCACGGGAGCTGGGCGCATACGGGATCACCGTCAACGCCATCATGCCGAGCGCGACTTTCACTGAGGTCGCCAGGGCGACAGTTACGCCCGAGCAGCGGGCAGCCATCGCGGCGTCCCAATGCATTCATCGGTCGCAAACACCCCAAGACCTCGTTGGCATGGCCCTCTTCCTCGCCTCGGATGCATCGGCCTTCGTGACCGGGCAGTCACTCGCGGTGGATGGCGGCGCAACCCACCGGTGAGACCCAGCGACGACCAGCCAGCACCAATCCTGGCTTTTTGAATTCGACCGCGCATTAGACGCGGAACAGGGGAGAAACAGAATGAATCATATCCGCAAGTATTGGATCGCCCTCATGGCTGCCTTGGCCCTCGGCGCGGGAGCGCCGACGGAGGGGCGAGCGCAGGCCCCGCTTCAAGTGACGGTCGTCCTGCCGCTCACGGGCAACGGCGCATTTCTCGGACAGGGGCAGCAGCGCACCCTGCAAGCCTTGCAGGCCAAGGTGAATCAGGAAGGGGGCATCGGCGGCGTTCCATTAGAGTTCGTTTTCCGGGACGACCAAACCAGTCCACAGGTCGCCGTGCAACTGACCAACGCCGCAATTGCCCAGCGTCCGGCCGTTCTGCTCGGCTCGTCGCTCGTGGCGATGTGCAACGCCATGTCGCCGCTCGTGAAGAACGGGCCGTTCACGTACTGCATGTCGCCAGCCATCCAGCCAGCCGCCGGCGGTTTTATGTACTCCTCGGGGACGTCGACCCATGAACTTCTCGCCGCCAATTTCCGTTATTTTCGGTCTCGTGGATGGGACCGCGTCGCGCTGATCTCCTCCACAGACGCAACGGGCCAGGATTTCCAAAACGGTGTGGCGGCGGCACTGAAGCTGCCAGAGAACGCAGGGTTCAGAATCGTCGAGAACGCGCGTTTCAACCAAACGGATGTCAGCGTCAGCGCCCAGATGGAGCGGATCCGAGCCGCCGATCCCCAAGTGCTGATAACCTGGACCACGGGTGGCCCGATAGCCACCGTCTTCAAGGGTATCGTCCAGGCCGGCCTGACCATCCCCGTGGTCACGACGAACGGCAACCAGATATTCGAGCAAATGGACCAGTACGCGGAGTTCCTGCCGAAGGAGCTTTACATCGCGACGATGCTGTTCCCGCCGCACGGCGACACTCCCTCGTACCAGCCGGAAGTGGAAGCAGCGCAAAAACGCTTCTACGCGGCCATGGACGCCGCGAAGATCGGCATCGACAGCCGGGCCGCGCTCGCCTGGGACCCCGCTAACCTTCTCGTCGAGGCCCTGCGCAAGCTCGGCCCGACAGCGACTGCCGCGCAGGTGAAGGCTTACATGGAAGGCTTGAAAGGCTGGGCCGGCATCAACGGCGTCTATGACTTCGAGAAATCTCCCGCGCGCGGATTAGACCTGTCCAACGCTGTCGTAACGCGATGGGATCCCACGATCCGTCGCTGGCGCGTCATGAGCCGCCCCGGCGGCGAAGCCCTGGCGCGCTGAGCAGAAGTCACACGCGGAATGAGCACGTTCCTTCAGATCCTGGTCGGCGGCCTGCTTCAGGGCGGAGTCTTCGCGATGATCGCGCTGGGCTTTTCGCTGGTCTATCGCGTGACTGGCGTGGTCAATCTGTCCCAGGGCGCGTTCTGCGTCCTGGGCGCGATGATCATGTCCTTCATGCAGTCGACGCTCGGCCTCCCATTGCCGGTGGCCCTTGCGAGCGCCGCTGGCGCGACGGTGCTCGTCACCACTGCGCTGGGAGCCTTCACGATCCTGCCGGCGATCTCCAAGCTCCCTCACACCAGCACCCTGATGCTGACGGCCGGCCTGCTGTTGTTCCTCGAAGGCGTAGTGTTGGTTATCTGGGGCAGCCAGCCCTACGCGATGCCGCCCTTCTCCGGAGAAGCTCCGCTCGTCGTAGCCGGCCTTCGAATCCCGTCACAGGGTCCCTGGATTCTTGCGGCATGCCTGCTCATAATCGCAGGCCTCTGGTATCTTTTGCAGCGAACCCATACCGGACGCGCTCTGCGCGCCTGTGCAGAGAACGACACAGCGGCTCGTCTGGTCGGCATCAATGTACCCCGGATGATGCTCCTCAGCATCGCGCTGGCCGCGCTCATCGGCGCGATCACGGGAGCGCTCATCGCGCCGATCGCCTCGATACAATTCGATACGGCAAGCTTCTACACAACGTTCGGCTTCATCGCGGTGGCGATCGGCGGTTTCGGCTCTCTGGTAGGCGCGGTCGTCGGGGGGCTGGTCCTCGGCGTCGTGACCCAGCTCGCCGCAGGATATCTCTCCGAGATCTTCTCCACCACCCTGGCCCTGGTCCTGCTCCTGGGAATACTCATTCTCCGGCCCGCCGGGATGTTCAGTATCGGACGGCCGCAGCGCGCCGACGTTCGGCAGGACAATCACGTGCACCGGTCGCTGGTCCGATTCGACGGCCGAGCCTCGATCACGATCGCTGTCGTTTTGCTATGCGCGCTTGCCATCGCCCCTGCCCTGCCATTGCCTCCGGGAACGGTGGAGAGTCTGGCCATCACGCTAATCGTTTTCATCGCCGTGCTCGGCCTGGACGTGCTGATGGGCTTCACCGGACAGGTCAGCCTCGGCCAATCGGGGTTCATGGCTATAGGCGGCTATGTCGCCGCGATCCTCGCCGTGACCTACGATGTGCCGCCGATCCTCGGCATCGTCATCGCGCTCTTGGTCTCGTCGATGATCGCCCTTTTGCTCGCGCTCGTCACGATGAAGCTTCGCAGCCATTATCTCGCGCTCGCAACCTTGGCCTTCAGTCTCCTCGTGGACTCGCTCGCGGTAGGGCTCGTTGAGACGACCGGCGGACCCTCCGGCCTTGTCGGTATCCCGAGCCTTGAGATTGCAGCGTTCGCGTTCGACACACCTTTGAGCAGGTACTATCTGGTGCTTTGCATCGTCGTCGCACTGGTCCTCGTGTTGGCGGGCGGCATGCGTTCGGCGTTCGGGCGAGCGCTCATGTCAGTGCGAGCCGACCAAGGAGCAGCTGCCGCACTTGGAATGCCCGTAGGGCGCCTCAAAGCCATCGCGATGGTGACCAGCGCCGCGCTTGGATCGCTCGCCGGAAGTCTCTACGCCTTCCATTTCCAGTTCCTCTCGCCCGAGATGGTCTCGACCGCGCGCTCGTTTCAACTCATCGCGATGCTGGTGATGGGGGGCGAGGCAACTTTGATCGGCGGGCTCCTCGGTACTGCGGTGCTCACCCTGCTGCCGGCCATGTTCCAGCCGTTGGCGACGTATCGCCTGCTGGCGGAAGGGGCGCTGCTCGTGTTGGCATTCAGATACCTTCCGGAGGGCATTTACGGGCGCCTCGTAATCGCGCTGGAGCGTCGCATCGCCAGACCCCGGTCTCAACGGGCGCCGGAATCCGCCGAGGTACGGGCATGACGAGGATCGCCCTTGAGGCCCTCCGCCTCAGCAAGAGCTTCGGTGGCGTTCAAGCCGTGCGGGAGGCCTCGTTCTCCGTGCCCGAAGGGTCGCTTTGCGCGCTCATCGGCCCCAATGGCGCGGGCAAGTCGAGCATCTTCAACCTGATCACGGCCGTCTATTCACCGAGTTCCGGGGAAGCGAAGCTTTTCGGTGAAAGCCTCTCGGTGCTGTCGCCGGCACGCATCGCCTCGCTCGGGCTCGTGCGAACGTTTCAGTCGGCGCGGGTGTTTCCGGGCATGGACTCCCGCCAGAACGTTCTAGCCGGGGCCTGGATGCATAGCGGATCGCCCGCGCTTGCGCAGTTCCTGTGGCTGCCATCGGCGCGCCGCGCCGAGCGTGAACTCGCGGCCCGCGCTGACGCACTGCTGGAGCTGGGCGGCCTGGCACCTTACCGGAATGTTGCCGCCACCGATCTTCCGATGGGGGCCCAGAAGACGCTGGAGGTTCTCCGCGCACTGATGGCACGCCCCAAGGTGCTCCTTCTCGACGAACCGGCGGCGGGTCTCAACGACACCGAGACAGCCGATCTTTGTGGCCTGCTCCTGGCGGTCCGTGCAACCGGAGTGACGGTTCTCATCGTCGAACACAACATGTCGCTCGTCATGAGTATCGCAGATCAGGTCGTGGTTCTCGACGCAGGCTTGGTCGTCGCCGACGGCAGCCCCTCAGATATCCGACGAAACCAGCGCGTGATCGAGGCCTATGTCGGCCGCAACGAGGAGGTCGCCCTTGCTTGAGGTTCGCGAGGTATCGGCAGGCTACGGCAGCGACGTGGTGCTTCATGAGTGCAGCCTGACGGTGGGTGCAGGCGAGGTCGTTGCCTTGATCGGCGCAAACGGGGCTGGCAAGTCGACCTTGGTGAAATCCATCTCGGGATTGCTGACGTTACGTCGCGGCGAAATTACGCTGGACGGGACCCGCGTCGATGGCCTGACACCGAGGGAGCGCCTGGAGCGCGGCATCGTCCATGTTCCCGAAGGACGCCAGGTCTTTGCCGGTCTATCTGTCGCGGAGAACCTCGCATTGGGCGCGCACGCGGTTCACGAGAGCCGCGATCGCGGCTTCGTGGAGCGCTGCATCGCGCAGAGCTGCGAGTATTTTCCCGCTCTGTTGGACCGCCTCGGCGAGCCCGCCGGCAACCTCTCAGGCGGGCAGCAGCAGATGCTCGCGATCGCGCGCGGTCTCATGAGCCGTCCGCGCTACCTGTTGCTCGACGAGCCTTCCCTCGGGCTTGCTCCGCTTCTCGTTTCCGAGACCTTCAGACTGATCGCCCGCCTCAGCCAATCCGGCATCAGCATCCTGCTCTCCGAACAGAACGCCCGGCAGAGCCTAGCCGTCTCGGATCGGGCGTACGTGCTGGAGTTGGGGCGGATCACGCTCGAAGGGCGGTCGAAAGCCATCCTCGACTCGGGCGACGTGTCGGAGAAATATCTCGGCGGCTCGGGGGCAGCCAACCGGAACCCGTCCCGGCAAGCCGCACTCGAAGCCAGCCTTCGAGCGATTCTCTGACAGACTGGACTTCATGATGGGAATCGATAGTTAGAGCCTGGTCACCGCGATGGACGGCGTCGGTTCCACGTCGCGGCAAGGCAGCGGTGACGGAGAAAGGGGATGCCGGAGCGTCACTGCGATGCCGCTACCGATATCGGAGGCCGTGTGACGTGAGTCGCGACGCGGCCTCGTTCCATGGCAATCCCTTGTGCGGCGCCTCGTGGCGGCGCGCGGGACGGGGGCGGGCCACGGCGAGGAGAATGACATGACCGATGACACGGCGCCCGCGACAATCCTTTCCGGCATCACCCCTTGCATATCCGACCTCGCGACGCTGGCTTCCCGCAAGACGGCGGTTCACCTCACCGGCTGCGATTTGCGGGAGGCCGACCTCTCGAGTCTAGACCTGTCACTGTGGAATTTCGAGCGCTGCGATCTCCATCGCGCCACGCTGAACGGAGCCATACTCGATCGCACGCGCTGGACATCCTGCGGCGCAGCTTTCGCTGATTTTGCCGGAGCCGACCTGAACGAGGCCGCTTTCAGCGCCTGCGACCTGAACAATGCCAATCTCCGTGGCGCCCTGCTGTCCTCGGCCACTTTCGTCGGATGCAAGCTGACCGGCGCGACACTGACCGAGACACGATCGCTAGACGTGAATTTTCGGGACACGCTACTGATCTATGCCAAGCTCCGGGGCATGTCGTTCCGCGGAATGCGCCTCGAGGGCGTGGATTTCTCACAGGCCGATCTCGGCGGTTGCGATTTTCGGGATGCGGTGTTCGAAAGCGGAAGTCTGCGCGAGGCCACACTGAAGAACGCGCGTTTTCAAGGCGCAGACCTGCGGGGCGCAGACCTCGGCGGTCTGAGGTTGTCAGACGCAGCGATCCTCAAGGGAGCGACGATCTCACGCGTCCAGGCAGGTCAGCTGCTGAGCGAGTTCGGGCTTTTCGTGCGGTGACTGGGCTGCGAGACGCCAAAGATGGCAATTCATGAAACCTGCTCAATGCCAGCCGGCCAAAAGCATCAGTTGCAGCAGACTCTGATCTCGCTGCTTGAACCGCCCCTAGATTCCTGGACGCCTTCTTCCCTAAATTTCAGGCAAGGAGGCCCCGATGGGCAAAGCGAACTTCACCGAGGACTTCAAGCGCGACGCGGTCCTTCAGGTCACTGAGCGAGGCTACCCGGTGGCCGAGGTCGCCGCTCGCCTGGGGATCAGCAAGTACTCGCTTTATGAGTGGAAGAAGCGATACGCAAAGCCGGCTGCGGCGACCCGCGATGACGATCAGGCCGCCGAGGTCCGCCGCCTGAAGCGCGAGTTGCAGCGGGTCACCGAGGAGCGCGATATCCTAAAAAAAGCGGCCGCGTACTTCGCCAAGGATGCAAGGTGAGGTACGCGTTCATCGTCGAGCATCGTCTGGTGTTTTCGATCCGCGCCATGTGCCGTTGCCTGTCGGTGCAGCCCAGCGGCTTCTATGCTTGGCTGAAGGATCCGCTCAGCCGGCGAGCGCGGGAAGACGAGAGGCAGACCAAACTCATCCGTGCGGCCTGGCGGGACAGCGGGAAGGTGTACGGCTACCGAAAGCTCCACTGTCCGCCGTCAGCGCTTTTGAGACAATTTGGGGGTTTTCGGGAAGGGAGGATTTCTGGATCATCGCAGCCATTCAGGAGCGCAGATGAGACAGAAATCGGGGCCGGAGTGCGGATTCCGATTCATTCCGGCCGGGTATTCCGATTTGAAGCCGGCCACCGTTCCGATCTGATGTCGGCCACCATTCCGATTTGAAGCCGGCCGGGGTTCCGATCAATCTCCGGCCGGTTTCCGGTGAGTTTGGCGTTTTCGTTTGGGTCAGTCCCTCGGGCATCAGGCCCCTCGCAATCGAGGGGAACCGGATGCCGGCCAAGAGAGAACTGACCATGCGACAGATACGACAGATGCTACGGCTTGCCCGAGACGGGGTCAGCGCTCGGGAGATCGGACGCACGCTCGGCGTGGCGGGCAGCACGATCCAGGACAACCTCAAGCGCGCCGTGACCGCCGGGCTTGCCTGGCCATTGGCCGGCGATCTGACGGACGCGGTCCTTGAGCAGCGCCTGTTCGCCCATGCCGGCGTGAAGAGTGGATTCCGCCGCCGCGTCGAGCCGGACTGGGCCTGCCTCGCCTGCGAGTTGAAGAGGCCCGGCGTCAATCTGATGGTGCTTTGGGAGGAGTACCGCGACGCTCACCCCGACGGCTACGGCTACAGCCGTTTCTGCGATCTGTTCCGGGAGTTCGAACGCCGGCTGTCGCCGACCATGCGCCAGGATCCCCCCGCCGGCGACAAGGTCTTCGTCGATTACTCCGGCAAGAAGCTCTCGATCGTCGATCGGACCACCGGTGTCGTGCGGGAGGCCGAGATCTTCGTCGCCGTGCTGGGCGCCTCGAACTACACCTATGCCGAGGCGACCTGGACGCAGACGCTGCCCGACTGGATCGAGGCCCATGTCCGGATGTTCCGCTTTCTCGGCGGCGTGCCGCGCCTCGTCGTGCCCGACAACCTGAAGTCCGGCGTCCAGAGAGCCTCGTTCTACGATCCCGAGATCAACCGCAGCTACGGGATGATGGCCGCCCATTACGGCGTCGGCATTCTTCCGGCCCGCCCGCGCAAGCCCCGCGACAAGGCGAAGGTCGAAGCTGGCGTGCGCTTTGCCCAGAGCTATATCCTTGGGCGGCTGCGCCGGCAGACCTTCTTCTCGCTGGCCGAGGCGAACGCCGCGATCGCCGCCATGGTTGAGCGCATCAACGCCCACGTCATGCGCAGGCTCGGCGTTAGCCGCCAGCATCTGTTCCAGACCGTCGAGCAGCCTGTGCTGGCGCTGCTACCGGACGCCGACTACCAGTTCGCGGAATGGCGCCTGGCGCGGGTCTCTCTCGATTATCATGTCGAGTTCGACGGCTTCTTCTACTCGGTACCCCATGGCCTGATCCGCGAGCAGGTCGATATCCGCGCCACGACCCGGACGATCGAGCTGTTCCACCGGGGTCAGCGCATCGCCGCACACCAGCGTCGTCATGGCGGGCGCCGGCATGGCACAGATCCCGATCACATGCCCAGGGCGCATCGGCGCTACGCCGAGTGGACACCAGAGCGCTTCCGGCGCTGGGGCGCCTCGATCGGCCCCAACACCGAGGGGCTTGTCATCGTCATCCTGGCCAACCGGCCCCATCCCGAGCAGGGCTTCCGCACCTGCCTGGGCATCCTGCGCCTGTTCAAGGATATCGCGCCCGAACGCGCCGAGATCGTTGCCGCCCGCGCCGTCGCCATCGGCGCGCTCACCTACAAGAGCATCAGCGCGATCATCGCCAACAGGACCGATCGCAAAACGCCGACGGACGACGTGGTCATCGACCACCCCAATCTCCGCGGCCCCGGCTACTTCCATTGAAGGAACGACCATCATGCTGATCCATCCCACCCTCGATCTGCTCACCAGCCTCGGGCTCCACGGCATGGCCAAGGGCTTCCGCGATCTCAAGTCCCAGCCCGAGGCCAACCGTCTCGAACATGCCGAATGGCTCGGGTTGCTGCTCGAACAGGAGAAGACGCAGCGCCAGCAGAAGCGCTTCGAGAGCCGCGCCCGCGCCGCCAGATTGCGTCATGCCGCCAGCGTCGAGGACGTCGATTATCGCGCTGTCCGCGGGCTCGACCGCGCGCTCTTCCTCAAACTCGCCGCCGGTGACTGGATCCGCTCACGGCACAATCTCCTGATCACCGGCCCCTGTGGCGTCGGCAAGAGCTGGCTCTCCTGCGCGCTTGGCCACAAGGCCTGCCGGGAAGACTTCTCCGTAGCCTATCACCGCGTGCCGCGCCTCCTGGCAGCCCTGGCGCTGGCGCGTGGCGACGGGCGTTACGCGCGAATGCTGCGCGCCATCGCCCGCCTCGATCTGCTCATCCTCGACGACTGGGGACCCGAGCCGCTCGATGCCGAGCAGCGTCGCGACCTCCTCGAAATCGTCGAGGATCGATACGAGGCGCGCTCGATCATCGTGACAAGCCAACTGCCCGTCGATCGCTGGTACGAGCTCATCGGCAATCCCACCATCGCCGACGCCATCCTCGACCGGCTCGTCCACAACGCCTACCGCATCGACCTCAAGGGCGAGAGCCTGCGAAAGACCAAGCAGAGCACCATCGCTCAGTCCGCGACTTGACCTCCGCCGAACCGCAAAACATCATCCCGTAGACCCATGCGAATGACGCCAAGGGTGGCCGGCTTCAAATCGGAATAACCGGCCGGCTTGAGATTGGAATGCATGGCCGGCTTCGTCGGTATCCGCAGGCCGGAGAAAGCTCCGGCAGAGCAGGTCGTGAAGGACATCCGCCGAGCGACGCGTCGGCAGTTCTCGGCCGAAGAGAAGATCCGCATCGTGCTGGAAGGCGTGCGCGGCGAGGAGAGCATCGCCGAGCTGTGCCGGCGCGAGGGGATCGCCTCGTCGATGTATTACGGCTGGTCGAAGGAGTTCCTCGACGCCGGCAAGCGCCGTCTCGCCGGTGACACGGCCCGCGCCGCGACGTCAGACGAGGTGAAGGAACTGCGTCGCGAGGCGCAGGCCCTGAAGGAGGCCGTGGCCGATCTGACCCTGGAAAACCGCCTGCTTAAAAAAAGCATGCTGGCGGATGGGGAGGACGACACATGAGGTATCCCGCCTCCGAGAAGGCGGAGATCATCCGCCTGGTCGATGGATCGCATCTGCCGGCGCGTCGCACCTTGGACAAGCTCGGCATACCGCGCGCCACGTTCTATCGCTGGTACGATCGCTATCTCACCGGCGGGGTCGAGGCGCTCGCCGATCATCGCTCACGGCCGGATCGAGTCTGGAACCGCATCCCCGACCCAATCCGGGCCGAGATCATCGAGCTGGCGCTGCGCGATACGGAACTCAGCCCACGCGAGCTGGCGGTGCGCTTCACCGACGAAAAGCGCTACTTCGTCTCGGAAGCATCGGTGTATCGGCTGCTGAAGGCGCATGATCTGATCACCAGCCCGGCTTACATCGTCATCAAGGCGGCGTCCGAGTTCAAGGACAAGACGACGGCGCCCAACCAGCTCTGGCAGACCGACTTCACCTACCTGAAGATCACGGGCTGGGGCTGGTATTATCTCTCGACCGTGCTCGACGACTTCTCCCGCTTCATCGTCGCCTGGAAGCTCTGCGCCACGATGCGGGCTGACGACGTCACCGCCACGCTCGATCTGGCTCTGGCGGCATCAGGGCTCGACCAGATCACGGTCGCTCATCGACCCAGGCTGTTGAGCGACAATGGCGCCTCATACATCTCGGCCGACCTCGCTACCTGGCTCGACGGCAAAGGCATGAAACACATTCGCGGCGCGCCCTATCATCCCCAGACGCAGGGCAAGATCGAGCGCTGGCACCAGACCCTGAAAAACCGCATCCTGCTGGAAAACTACTATCTGCCCGGCGATCTCGAACGGCAGGTTGCCGCCTTCGTCGAGCATTACAACCATGCCCGCTACCACGAGAGCCTCGGCAACCTGACGCCCGCCGATGTCTACTTCAACCGCGGGCAGGCCATCCTCACCGAACGCGAAAGGATCAAGCGCCAGACAATCCAGCGCAGACGCTTGCAGCATCAGCTGCAGGCCGCATAACCTCAAACCCAGATGAGCCAGAACCTCCGTTCCTGAGACGCCGCAACAGTCTCAAATTATCTGACGACGGACAGCGCGTATCCTCCGCCTCTTCGCCGCCGACGAAGTCATAGGTGATCCCCCGGACGTTCTCGATCAGCACCATCCTGGGCCGCACCGTATCGACGAACTCCAGGTATCGCTCGACAAGCTGGTTGCGGGGGTCGCTGGGCCGGCGGCGGCCGGCGCTGGAAAAGCCCTGGCATGGTGGCCCGCCGGCCAGGAGATCCACTTTCCCGCGGAGCGCTACGAGCTGGTCGCCATGGATTTCCATGAGAGACTCGATCGTCCAGGGCTTCTTCGCGAGCCATTCCGGCCAGGCGAACTGGTGTCGCCCGCCGTCCTCGATCAGGTTGTGCCTTAGGGTGTCGAACGCAAACGCGTCCTTTTCGATGGCGAACAAGCCCTGCCACCCGGCCTTCAGGAGGCCGAGGCTCAGGCCGCCGCAGCCCGCGAAAGCATCTATGAATATCGGTTCGTCGCGGCCCACGCTCTTCCCCAACTCGCCCTCACGCTGATTCGTGCCAGGTAAGAGTATTGCCAGAATCTTCGTTCAGGCACCGGCGATCACAGCCGCTCATATCCCGGACACGTATCTAGCCGGCGGGAACAAAAAGTGTCCAGCGGCAAGAAACAAGCTTGCCACTGAATTCGGCAGCGCTGCCGGTTGTAAGGCGGCGTCGCGGTACCCGGCGCAATGTTGGCAGCCATGCCAGCCTGGCTGATCTGGCAACATGCTGACGATCCGGACACCGCCTCGGCTGCCCCCTTCCCCTTCACACTTCCCACACCAATAATGAAACGGTGCGGGCGCATTTTGCTGAAATTGCGCCATTTGGTATCGTGCATCATTGACGATTGTGCAGATACAGATCACCAGAGCTATCTCAGCTTCGGAGTTGCTCATGGCGGACCGTTCTGTCGAATCCGATTGGGTCACCATTGCGGGCGTTTGCCGGGAAGCGGTCAATCGCGCGCCACACGGGGACAAGGTCGAAGTCCTACGCGAGGCTGCGGAAGGCCACGGGCTCAGCGACAGTCACGTCCGTCGCATGATCCGTGCGCTGACCTTCGTCGAGGCCCTCCACAGCAAGGACAAGGAGTTCGCGCTAGCTCTGCGGAGGGCGAGCTTCCGCGTCGCCGAACTGGTCGATCGCTGGTCGCAGTTTGCTCCCTCAGAGGCAAAGGCAGCGGCGCAGCGCTATTTCGATAAGGAGGTCAACTTCAAGGGCCTGCAGGCCCTCTTCGAACGCGAATCCGGTGGCGGAAACGCTGTTCCAGTGTCCACGGTGGGCTTGGTCCCCGATGAGTTCCGGCAAGTCGCGTTTGAGCGTGCCGAACAACTCGCGGGCAGAAAGGTCAAAGAGGTGTCGCTGGAGGCGGAGCCCCGCCTGGCGGCAGGGGTTGATCGCCTGATGCGATCAACCGAGGGGCACCTTTTCGCCGTCCTCGTGACCCCGCCCGGCCTCTCTCCCAAAGCCTATGCCGTCCGCAGAAAACTCGACGCAGGACGCATAGCTTTGCACAAGCGCGTGGGGATCGAGACGATCGTGGTTTTACCCGAGGAGGCGGAACCCTCGGAGTTTGCAGAGACCCTCTCGATCTATGGCCTGCAGGACACGCCCGTCGGCGTTATTCGCGTGCGGCCGCAGTACTACGCCGAGTAGCGGCAGCGTCCTAGGGGAGAGCATTCTTCAGACTTGAATCCATCCTGTCCATAAACTCTTCGTCTTCGCCGCGACGCGCATCTGCATCCTTGCGTACCTCTTCCGCCACGTTCTGGATCGCGGCATCCGGCTGGTTGACTGCGGCGTCCCAGTGCTGCGGAAGATATCCGGAATAGACCAGCGCGGCCGTCGTGATCGCCTTCTTGACGGCCGTCTCGCCCCTGATCCTCGGGATGCCCTTGTCGAAGCTGGCGTGCTCCAGCGCATGAGCGTGCGTGAGGATCTGCTTGCGAAGTTCGGCCCGCTCCTCTTCGCTCAATTGAGCAAAATTCATCCTACGTCTCCTGCGTGCGAAGGCGGGCAAGCGTGCTTGCCTGCCCGCCTTGGATTGCTGGCCCCGGCATCAGCCAGGATGTGGACTAGTCACCCTGCTCGTTGCCATCGGCCTTCTTGCGCCGCTTCGGCGTCCGAGCCGCCGCGACCACCTTGCCGAAGCGGGAGTGGGAGTCGACCGGGTAGTCCGTGCCGGCGAAAGCTTTCGCCAGCGGCTTGAGATCAACGAGGCTGTGGCTCTCGATCGTCTTCGTCACAGCCTCGATCGTCGTGGCGACGTTGCCGTGCTTCTCGATAAACCGACCGAAAGCGACGAACAGGTTGTCACGCGCCGCCCTCTGCGCGTTCCGCGCGTCGAGGTAGCGATCAGCCAGGGAGTCCATGTTCCGCATGCTTGGTTCCTTTCCATGAAGCAGCAATGCAGCTGCAGAGAGATGATGCACAATTTATTATGCGTCGTCAATTTGCGTATTTCACTGTTTCAAATGTCATGCTAGGAAAGCCGTATCCCCGAAGGGGCCCAATTTTTCAACTTTGCCGCAGAGCGACAGAAGTTGATTGGGCCTGGCAGGGGCCTGGGGGTTCCGCATGGCGTCACGATCGCCGCTGTTCGACACGACGATGCACTTGCGCTCCCGGTGGATCCGCGCGGATTACGGCGCAGGCGCCTTCGCGGTCGGCGCCGTGTCCGCTTACGTCGTCGGCCGCTCGTCTTTCGCGGGCCGGCCGATCTCGAGCCCACATGCCGCGGCCGAAATCGGGTTCTCGGGCCTCGTCGCGCCGCAGAGCGTCACACTTGACCGAGAGCAGGTTTGGCTTCTTGCAGATCGACTGGAGCGCAAGCCCGACGGCGACTACCGCCGCAATGCGGGTCGGATGCCGCGGATCGCCTCGCACATAGACGGGGCTTTGCCCTGGGGCTTGGGCGAAGAGGCGGCGCGGCGCATCGTCGAGGGGTTCTCACGGTGGATCGTGGAGACCTATGGCGTCGCCGTCGAGTTCGCGGCACACCATAAGGAGAAGCCGTTCGACCATGCCCATTTCGTCGTCGGCACGCGATCGCTGGAAGAAAGATCGTTCGGCAAGAAGGTGCGAGCCTTCAACGGCGTTGCTCAGCACCACGCTGACCGCAAAGCAGGTCAAGCGATCACCCATGAACGCCAAGACGGTACGGTGAAGCACGTCTCCTCGGCCATGGATCAAATCCGGGCGAAGTGGGCGGATCTCATCTCGGCGGAAATCGGTTGTTCCATCGATCACCGCAGCTACGAGCGGCGCGGTCTCGCCATCGAGCCCGTTCCGCGCGTGCGTCGTGGGGAGATCGAGTTTCAGAAACGGCAGGAAAGCCACACCGGTGTCGGCCCGGCCTGGCGGAAGGATCGCCGGCGCCGCATTGCGGAGCGTTCTCAGCTGCGGCCTGACGTCGGAGATGGTCCAGCTGCAAAACACGAGGTCACGCGGGACGGATACATGTCTCTGCCCATCGAGACGTCATCCCACGAGAAGGAGCGTCTCCAGCACAAGGCTTCGAAACGCACACGCGAAGGCGAGATCGCTGATCGTTGGATTGAACTCCTTCGCGCGCATGTGGACCCTCGGCCATCGACCATGTCCAGGGCCGAAAGCGATGAGCGCGGACGCCGCTTCGAAGATGCCGAGGACGCATATGCCAAAAGCGTGCTCGGCTCGACGCAAGAGGCGACAGCAACAAGCTGGGCAGCCAAGGCTGACTTGATCCGCGTCGCCCACCGACAGCGACGGGACGCGCTCGCCGGCGAACAGATCAAACATGACCTTGCCTTGCGGTACCGTCAACGCAGCGCATTGTTGCTGATCACAAGGCTGAAAGAGTCGAATGCGGCTCTCGCGCTGAATAGGCTGGTTGAGGCTGCTCGTGCCTTTATCGAGCAGGGAAAGCGGCTGGTGGAGGCGCATGACCAGCAATGGCTGCAACTGTTCGCCTCGCAGAAAGCGGCTTGGCGCGATGCACTCCATGATCACGCCCGTGCGATCGGCGCGCAGAGTGTGTCATCAACGCAGACGCCCAATGTCGGGCTAATAATCTTAGAGCCACCGAAGCGGTCGGACGTCGGAGACAGTCTGGTTTCGACAAGGCATGTCGCGCGGGACGCACGAATGCCGCCCCTTATTGCGCCGTCATCCCACGGGATACAGCACTGTCAGCACAAGGTTTCGAAGCGCACGCGCGAAGGTGAAATCGTTGATCGCTGGATCGAGCAACTTCGCATGCATGTGGACCGTCGGCCATCGACCCTGTACATGGCCGCAAGCAATGACCGTGCGCGCCGCTTCGACGATGCCGAGGACGCCTATGCTGAGCATATGCTCGGCTCCATGCGCAAAGCGACAGTCACAAGCTGGGCAATCAAGGCCGCCCTTGTCCGCGTCGCCCACCGACAGCAGCGGGACACGCTCACCCGCGAACAAAACGATCAGGACCTTGCTCTCCGGCACCGCCATCGCGGCGCATTGATGCTGATCGCGAGATTGAAAGTGTCAAATGCGTCTCTCGCGCTGAACAGGCTGGTCGAAGCTGCTCGTACCTTTGTCGAGCAGGGAAAGCGGCTGATGGAGGCGCATGATCAACAATGGCTGCAGTTGTACGCGTCGCAGAAAGCCGCTTGGCGCCATGCGCTCCATGAGCACGCCAGTGTGGTCGACGCCAAGCAGTTGCCATCAACACAGACGCCAATGCGCGCGCCGACGGCGGCAGCAACAGCAGCGTCGACAACGCGAAATCATCGGCGATCCGAACCGCTCGAACAGCAGGTCGCAACCTCGTGGCTTCGTCAGCTTCGGAGCCAGCTTGGTGAGCCTCGGTCAAGTCAACGCGGGCAGTGGAGGGAGCACGCAATCGAGGCCGACAATCTACGGATTGCGCAAGTCCACAGGGACATCCGCGCAGACGCGCGCGGTGCTGTGAAGCGCTCGGACACTGCAGCGGAACCGAATGATGCCCGGTTCGATAGCATGGTGGAACGAGTGTGCTCACGGTGGGATGAGCGCCTTCGGGAAGTGCTCGCCCGTCAGCGGCTTGCACGCGAGGAAATGCTGGCCGCTCAAGAGGGAGAGGACAGGCGCTTTCGTGCCCGTCAGCACACGATCCTCGATCTCGTCGAGCGTGTGATTGCAGCCGACGCCCTGCATGGGATGCTGCGCTTGATCCAGGCGGCCAAACACCTCGCCTCCGAGACGCGAATATTGCTGGAAAATCAGGGCCAAGATTGGCTCGCTCTGCTGGATGCGCAGCGGCAGCAGTGGCCGAAGCCGAAGCGTCTGAGCGAGAAGAGCAAAGCCACGCCTGAGTTGGCCGGCACAGGGCACGGGATCGTCGAGGGAGGCGCGGCAACCGCACGCGTTGCCCCCACGACGGTTCCGCCCATGGAAGTTACTGCCGCACCTTTGGAGGACGAATTCGCCAAACCGACGCCCCCCGTAGTTCGCCGACCAGAGCAAACTTGGATCGTCGAGGAGTTGGCGGACTGGCTCCTTCTTCGCAACCACCGCTCCCAGCAGAAAAACAGCGCGATGGCCGCCTTTCTGGGAGAGCGCGTTGAGGTGTTTGACGCGAGGACGAATGCGCGACGCAACGCCTTTGTTGAGGGTACTCAAACGCTGGGATACAGCACATCCGGTCCGCAGGCTCCACGATCACCCAAGGAAATTTTCCATGATCCGATCGTTCAAGGCGACGCAGAGCTGTTGGCGCTGGTCCGAGCTATCGCCGTGAGACCCGCAAAGACGACGGCCGTGCATCCCCTCCAGCGGCCGGTTGGCCCTGCCTCGATGCCCAAGAGGGAGGGCCGCAAAAACGAGGCATAGCGAGCCGATCACTCTGTCTGACCAGTGACGTCCCGCGGTAGCGGTTGACGACCGCAGTCCACCAAGGTCGCCCACGATGGGAACGACTGGAAGCGTAACCCCAGCAGCGGAGCCCCCGGGACCAGAGCCTCAGGAGCGGGCCCTCGGGTCTCGCGGTCCTCGGACGAATAAGATGATCAACAAGGAAGGTGGCCGCGGACGTGAACTGCACAGGAGTGGGCCCTCGGAATGTTGGGAATGGGCCAAAGATGCCCGTATCGACGGTCGACGCGAGACATTTCGCCTGCGGCGCCGTCGCCGGCTCCCCAATTGAGAGAGCAGTCCGGAACCCATTGGGGGAACCCCCGGGGAATGAGCAGGTGAAGCCGTCCCGGGCTCTCGAGCCGGAACGGATTTCCGATGACGACGATCAATGATGGCGCCTCGCAGGCCGAGGATGAGGCGCGCCCGACGGCTGGCGATCTCACGCGCTATGCGCGGGCTTATCAGTTGAGCACCGAGCATGCCCGGATGTTCCCGATGTGGCAGGCGGCGCTGGCCCATGCGCTGCTGCTCGAACATGATGGAGATGCGGTCCATGCTGACCGGGGCAACCTGAACGGCCGACAGCTGGCGGAAGGCGCGCGCTCGATGGCGCGGACGTTCGCCCTGCTGATCGCCGAGGCGCCGGCCCGCAACGAGCAGGAGCTCGAGCAGAAGATCGAGATCTACGAGACGATGAACTTCCTGCCGGGCGAGATGGAGCGCTCGCGCACGGCTTACATGGTGGAGATCGCCATGCACGCCGACGCGAGCGCGCTCGGCATCAAGCTGCGCAAGGAGCCGGTCGCGACCGGCTCCGGCGGCGTGCAGTAGGAGCGCGCCGATGTCCTTCATCGTGTACGATCTCGAGACGAGCGGACTGGACCCAGCCTGGAACGTGCCGCTCCAGGCCGCCCTCATTCACACGGATAACGAGTTGCGCCCGCTCAGCGAGCTCTCGTTGAGGTGTCGTCTGCCGGCTTACATCGTGCCGTCGCCGGGTGCCTTGCTGACCACGGGTATTCGCCCAGACCAGTTGGATCAGGCGCCGATGTCGAGCCTCGAGCTGCTCGGCCAGATCGGCCGAGCGCTGCGGGCGTGGGCGCCTGCGACGATCCTGGGGCACAATGTGCTGCGGTTCGACGAGGAGGTCCTGCGCTTTAACTTCTTTACCCATCTTTTGCCGCCCTATGCCACGCAGGCCATCGGGCTGAAGCGGGCCGACACGCTTGTGATGCTTCGCGCGGCGATGCTGATCGAGCCCGGCGCGATTACGGTTCCCGTCGACGGCAACGGCAAGCGCTCGCTCAAGCTGGGCGCGGTTTGCCGCGCCAATGGGATCGCCCTCGCCGAGGACGAGGCGCATGATGCGCTGTTCGATGCGCGGGCCACGCTGGCGCTGTTTCGGGTGCTTCGGGAGCGCGCCCCGCGCAGCGTCGAGCTGATGCTTGCCAACGCGCACAAGTCGGGACCGATCCGTCTCCTCTCCCGCGGTGACCTCATCTGCCTCGGCGGTCCCTCGGCACTGGTCCCCGCGGTCGGTGTCATGGCCAACCCCAATAACGCGACGTCCTGGGCCGCGCTCGATCTGTCGATCGACCCAGCGAGCTATCTCGACGGCTCCGCCGAAGACATCGCCGGCCTACTGACGCGGTCGGGCCCACGACCGGTGCGGATGGTCAAGACCAATGCCCAGCCGATCGTGCTGGCCTGGGAAGATGCCCAGCACGCCTTGCCGGCCGATCGGCTCGATGACGCCGTCTACAACGACCGCGCCTGCCAGGTACGCCGGCATCCAACCTTCCAGCGCCATCTCACCGAGGCGCTGAAGAACCGCTTCGCCGATCGGGAGCCATCGCCCTATCCGGAGGCCACGCTCTATTCCGGGGGCTTCCTCTCGGATGCCGACATGCGCATCTGCGCGCGCTGGCATGAGCTGCCCTGGGATCAGCGTGGCGCCCTGGTCAAGCACCTGGGCGACGTTCGGCTCCAGGCCTTCGCCAACAGGCAGATGTTCCTGGAGGCGAGTGAGTGCCTCGCGCCCGAAGCCTGGCGCAAAGGCCGCGACTGGCTGCGGGAGCGGCTGACGACGGAGGCAGACGTGCCTTGGCTGACCTTGCCCAAGGCGATCAGGGAGGTGGCGGAAATGCGTGCCTCGCTCGATGCGCAGGATGCGGATCGCCATGCCCATCTCGATGCGATCGAGCGCTGGTTGTGCAAGCGCAGTGACCGCCAGCAGATGGCGGCGTGAAGGGTAAGAGGCCGGCGCCCGAAGCGCCGGCTATTCCGGAAGGAAGCCGAGAGGCGCTGCCACGAGGCAGTAACCCCCAAAAACTTCTGGATCCGACATGAAGACCAACATCCCGACCATCACGTCGTTCGAGGGCATCGCCCTCGAAGCGACGATCCGCCCCGTCACCGACGATCTCGACGGGATCGCGCGCAGGCTTCCCCTCTCCGGCGATCGCGACATGGTGTGCACGGCGGTGAGAAAACCATCCAGTGGAGCGCCTGCGTTTGTGCCGGCGCGGGCGGCGTAAAAGTCGGCCATTGGATAGGCTGACCCCTTTCG
>NZ_JBHSLU010000165.1:0-319 GCF_042655245.1 Allobosea massiliensis
CGGCGATCCCGTCGTCGCGACGGCCATCCTCGATCGGCTGCTTCACCACAGCCATGTCATCACCATCCGTGGAGACAGCTATCGGCTCCGCGAAAAGCGTTGCAGCGGCCTTTTGCAAAAGGCCGCTGCGACGCCGCAATCCGCAACCGCCTAAAGGCAATCGGCATGGGGGTCAGTTCTTCATGACGCAAAGGGGTCAGTTCCGAATGTCGCTGGACATCTGGCTTGCGAGGGTGACTGAACGATGATGGCGAACCGGTCGGACCGGGATCGGCCAAAGCCCAAGAAACGATGCGAACCTTCGAGTTCGTCCATTTGT
>NZ_JBHSLU010000165.1:329-428 GCF_042655245.1 Allobosea massiliensis
CGATCACCGCCACCGAGACGATCCGCCCGGCCTGGCGCACTTTCACATAGGTCGCGTCGATCCAAAGATAGGGCCAGTCACCTTCTATGGGCCGATCGA
>NZ_JBHSLU010000165.1:438-1536 GCF_042655245.1 Allobosea massiliensis
TTCTGACGCCCTCCGCCAAGCGAGAGGCTGTCGCCCATCTCACGATGACCTACGAGATGAGCGAGCGGCGGGCGTGCCAGGTCATTCGGGCGGACCGCAAGATGGTCCGCTATCGATCACGACGGCCAAGCGATGAGGGCTTGCGTGAGCGGTTGCGCCAGTTGGCAGCCGAGCAACGCCGTTTCGGCTATCGGCGCCTGCACGTTCTGCTGCGCGGCGAAGGCCATAGCCTGAACCGGAAGAAGACCCAGCGCCTCTATCGCGAGGAAGGGCTGTCCGTCCGTCGCCGGCGCGGCCGCAAACGGGCCACGGGCACGCGGGCGCCTATCCTTGTCGAGGCGAGGCCCAATGCGCGCTGGTCGCTCGATTTCGTCCATGACCAGTTCGGCTCGGGCCGCCGCTTCCGCATTCTCAACATCATCGACGACGTTACGAAGGAGTGCTTGGCGGCGATCCCGGACACATCGCTTTCAGGCAGGCGCGTCGCGCGTGAACTCGACGCTATCATCGCCCGCCGCGGCATTCCCGGGCTGATCGTCAGCGACCACGGCACCGAGTTCACCTCCAACGCCATGCTCGCCTGGACGCAGTCAGCCAAGGTGGCCTGGCACTTCATTGCTCCCGGCAAGCCCATGCAAAACGGCATCTGTGAGGCCTTCAACGGCCGGATGCGCGATGAACTCTTGAACGAGACAATCTTCTACGACCTCGATCACGCCCGATCCGTCATCGCCAGATGGGTCGCCAACTACAACCAGCGTCGGCCGCACTCGGCGCTCGGCTATCTCACGCCAGCGGCCTACGCCGCCAAACTCACCGCAACGGACGATCGGCTGCGCAACCCTGACCAACTCCGCCGATCGCCCGTTGCTCAACCGGCGCAGCTGCGCCAATCTCAGCCAAGGACTCTGGCGTCAGCCGGATGACAAGCCGGGGTCACAGCACGAGCTCGGGCGGCGGGCAGCGCCTGTTCATGTCCTGATTGCGGAGCGATCTCGCAACGGATCCAAAGCCGGTATTGGCGGCGAGCAAAGGACCTGCCGCTGAGCGGCCGACGCGTCGAACTCCAGGTCCTCGTCCGGCGTTTTCGGTGCGATG
>NZ_JBHSLU010000166.1:0-2442 GCF_042655245.1 Allobosea massiliensis
TCAGACCGCACCGGGCACCTCACGGCGCCAGCCTACCAAACGGTCGATCTGTGTTTGAGACAGGCCGCCCGGGAACTGGCCTCGATCTATTTACTATCCGTTTTAAGAAGGCGACCGGCGATCTCCCGGCCGACAGCTTTCCAGAACCGAAGTGCTTTCCAATTTGCCTCTCCGATGGCTTGTCGTTCGCTGTGCCGGGCAGCCGCATGTGCGTCACAACGGTGATCGCGGATGATGATTGCAGCAGAAAGCGAGACCGCACGCTTCCAAGCCCGCCTACGGGCAACTAATCGAGCAATCAGTCGGCGCATAGAGCGGCAATATCTCGCCGAAACAATACGTCAATCAGATGGCAAGATTCAGCATAACTCATAATCCTACTCCTAGCCAATCGGTCCGTCGCCAGTGGGCCTGCCATCCGGCGGGTCCAGTTCGCAAGGTGTGACGTCGTCGAACTCGTAGAACGCGGTGAGGGGCTGCAGATCCGAGGCGCGTTAACGCGACAGATGCAGCCGCAGCAATGGAAACCGATCTGCTGGGCAAGACCAAAGACAGCGCCGTAAACCAACTTTTGACAGCCGTGGCTTATTGCGAGCCAAAACGGAGGCCGCGATGACCGTAGTGGGTTTTCAATTCGCTGTGACTTCACGGACGCAATCTGGCGTCCAAGTGTTTTTGGTGGCGGCGTCAACGCAGTACAGTGCTGAGCGCATTCTTCAGCGTGACCAGTCCCTGATCGCTGGAGCAACAATCGAACTTCAGCGGCAGCTGACGGCCGATGCCCTCGCAAAATACGGCCTTGTATCGGGAAAGGTCATCAAGCTGCGGTGAGCGCCCGATGTCACCGAGGTACGAACTGCCGGCAGTCGTTCGCCCGAACGGGATGCGCCAGGGCCGGACGTGGAGGCATTGCGAGGCAGAAGACGTTTACGGCTCCGATTTTCAAGCGACCGCCCGCGGCTGCCTCACAGGCTCGAGATTGTATCCGAGCGAGAAGCGGGAATTGCATGGAATGACGTGAGGCGGTTTCGGCCCCGGATGAGGGCAGAGCAGCCGGTCGCCAATTACCGTTAGGCCCGATGCGTGGGGATATACAGTTAATGACCCATGCGGCTGGCGCGGCTGCCGCACAACGACTACGACAAAAGGCTAATGGGCCGTGTGACAGGAAGCAACGCAACGTCAACGATCCGAAGGCAGATTTTCTTCGGGAGAGAGCCTTCATGATCGACAGGATGCTCGCGCTCGTGGTCGCCACGAGCTTGTCACTCGTGGTCGGCGCCGGCGGTTACGTCACGTACCAGATCCCCGCGTTCAATGATGTTGTTCACCCGTGCCTGGCTCGCGAGGCCGACCAGCCGCCCGCACAGCGCATGGAGACGTGCACGTGTCTGGCGAAAGTTATGATGACGCCGACAGCCACCGCCATCGCAATGGTGACGACGAGCTCCGCGGGCGAGATGACTTACCGCGCGAACTTGAATGCCTGCAGGGCGCATGCCTTCGATCGCAGCGTCGGCACTGTCGCGGAGACAAGGATGTCGCCCATGCGGCGGCTCTCCGAGGCTCCCGTGCGCAAGACTGCGGCAGAGCGCTGAGTGACGAAAGCCTGGAACTAGGCCGTCGACTCATTACCGCGTAGCCAGATCCTGACGCATACGAGCTTGAGGCTTGCGAGGAAGTTTTCCGCGAGCTTGTCGTAGCGTGTGGCGACGCGGCGGAACTGTTTGATCTTGTTGAAGAAGCGCTCGATCAGGTTCCTGTCCCTGTAGAGGTGCCGGCTGAAGCAGATCGGGTCCTTTCGATTGCCCGCGACAGCAGGGGCAGGCCATATCCTGGATATCGGCAACCTGCTCGATGCGCGGCAGGTGCGCGGGCAGCGAGCCGCGGTTGGCGCGACGCTTCTTGACCCGGTCAGCGCGCTTGGCGGGATCAGCCGCTTCCTCGCCGGCGAGGCCCTCGGCCTCGATCTGCTCGGCCTCCTCGAGGCCCAGCAATAGCTGATCAACCGGCAGGCTCTCGGCCCGACGCCCGAAGCGATGGCGCTGCAGCTCCTTGTTGATCGTTCAGTACTGGCAAGCTGCTGTAATCCATGGTTGAATCGGCTTCGTGAGCACCTCGCCCGAGCCCCTGACCCGCGACCCTGTCGCCCCAATTTTCTCGCCGTGACCGGCTATGCGCTGGACGAGATCGTCGGTCGCCACCACCGCATCTTCGTGGCGGAAGAAGAGCGCAGCATCCCCGCCTATGCCCAGTTCTGGGAGAAGCTGCGTCGCGGTGAGTATGACGAGGGCCGGTATCGCCGCATCGGCAAGGGCGGCAAGACCGTCTGGATCCAGGCTAGCTACAACCCCATCCTCGACGCCATGGGCGCGCCGGTGAAGGTGGTGAAATACGCCACCGACATCACCGCCTCCAAGGAGAACGAGGAGCAGATGGAGT
>NZ_JBHSLU010000167.1:0-48925 GCF_042655245.1 Allobosea massiliensis
ACTCCATCTGCTCCTCGTTCTCCTTGGAGGCGGTGATGTCGGTGGCGTATTTCACCACCTTCACCGGCGCGCCCATGGCGTCGAGGATGGGGTTGTAGCTGGCCTGGATCCAGACGGTCTTGCCGCCCTTGCCGATGCGGCGATACCGGCCCTCGTCATACTCACCGCGACGCAGCTTCTCCCAGAACTGGGCATAGGCGGGGATGCTGCGCTCTTCTTCCGCCACGAAGATGCGGTGGTGGCGACCGACGATCTCGTCCAGCGCATAGCCGGTCACGGCGAGAAAATTGGCATTCGCGTGCAGGATGTTGCCTGACAGATCGAACTCGATCACGGCCTGCACTTTTTCGAGGGCGATGAGCTTTCCCTCCATGTCGGCGATTTCGCTCTTGTGAGCGGTGATGTCGGTGGCGAACTTCACCACCTTCTTCACCTTGCCGCTCTGGTCCATCACGGGCGTATAGATCGCCTGCAGCCAGATCCGCTTGCCGCCCTTGCCGATGCGCAGGAATTGCGCCTTCATCGCCTCGCCCGCCGCCAGCCGCGTCCAGAAGTGCTGATAGTCGGCCCCGGCCCGCTCGCGCGGCTCAACGAACATCGAATGATGCTGCCCCTCGATTTCGGTGAACGCATAGCCGACGGTCTGGAGAAACAACTCGTTCGCCCACACGATCTTGCCCGAGGGCTCGAATTCGATCACCGCCTGCGTGCGCCTGATGGCGGCTGCCTCTGCGGCGAGGCTGCCCATGTTGATGAGATCGCGAATCGACATTGTGTTCCCCCACCCTCGGCGAGCCATCAGGCGACGCCGCAATTTTCGTCGTAATCCCCGCAGTTAGCTGGATGGCTGTCATCGGGCAGGCAAAATGGTAGGTTGATATCTTTAAATTTGTGTAAAGCTTGCCTGACTATCGTAATGTAAATCAGGTCATGATCGGTATGACGTTTGGCAATGCTTGCCTAATAATCAATCTTTTGTGTGTATAAATTGGACCTATTTTAGAATAGCAGCTGTCGTGGCTGGGTTTTTGGCGCATTTGACTTCAGTCAATCTACCGTTTTGACGTTCGATTTTTTGATATATCAAGAAGGTCGCCTTCGGGGGTGGCCGCAATTTTTGTCAGTTTATGACGAACGGCGCGGTTGTTTTTGTCGGGGCGATCGGCCAATCTGTGTTTGTCACCGACGCGCGCTGGGCAATATTGGCTCGTGGCAAACTCCAAGATCATCGACCTCACGCTAGAGCGTCGCACCAAAGTTCACCGTTCGCATCTCGAAACTCAGGGTCATCTGATCGAGCATGTCGAGACGACGAATCCGGTCGATTACGAATTCTCCGTCAAGAGTGACCGGCATTACTTGGCGCTGCATGATCTCGTCTTCCATGATGGGCTGATGCGTGTGGAGGGCGAGAAGCCACGCCGGGGCCGCGATCTCAGGCAGACGCTGACCTTTTTTCCCGCCGGGATCTCGGTCGAGGGCTGGTGCAAGCCCACGGCGCGGCCGCAGGCGTTCACGGCCCTCTATGTTGAGCCGGAGGCGGTTCCCGAGATCGTGCAGGAGCAGCCCTGCTGGCACCGGCCGGAGATCTACTTCCAGTCGCCCGCCTTGGAACGGGTTTTCCTGCAGCTCAGAGAGACATTGCGGGGCGAGTTGCCGTTCAAGGAGCTGCTGATCGAATCCCTCGGGCAGGTTGCGGTCGCCACCTTCGCCAGCCTCCAAGCCGCCAGCGGGCCCGTCTCCCGCGCCGATCGCAAGCTGGAGGCGCCGGAGATCGGCCGGCTGAACGCCTATCTGCGGGCCAACATCACCCGAGATATCCGGCTCGAGGATATGGCCGCTGTCCTCGGCATGAGTAAATTCCACTTCATCCGCTGTTTTCGCGCGACCACGGGCCGGACGCCCTATCGCTCCCTGCTGGACCTGCGCTGCGAAATCGCGCTCGAGGCGTTGAAGGCGGGGCGCTCCGCCGTCGAGGCCGCTGCTGCATCCGGTTTCGACAATGCCGCCCAGATGTCGCGATCGTTGCGTGCCACGCTCGGCGTTTCACCCCGGGACATTCGTGGGTGATTCAGCAGTCCCTTCGTTCGCGAGGGGAGGGGCGATGGGTCTGGCGGCTTGCCCTCACCGGCGGGCCATGGCATCCGTCCGGCCAATTCGAAAAGGACCCGTCCCATGGACAAGACCGAACTCGCCAAGCTCGAGGGCTATCTGCGGCGCACCTTCAACAATCACGGCATCAGCGTGCGGGCGCGGATGAAGAAGAATGATTCGGCCGAGGTCTATCTCGCCGACGAGTTCATCGGCATCATCCATGTCGACGACGAGGACGGCGACCGCTCGTTCAATTTCACCATGGCGATCCTCGACGTCGATCTCGACGACTGACCCCGCCGCGCCGGAAATGCTACTCCGGAGGCCGTCTGACGCGGCCTTCTGCGCTTGCGGTGCTCACGAACACCAGTCCGATCCGCTCCGGTTCTCGAACGCCACGCCAGCCGACCCGCCGGAGAGCATTCCGGCAGCGGCGGGCAGCCGCCCATCAGGGTTCAGCGGATCAGACCATCGATGGTGCGGCGGACGCCGCCGAGTATCAGTTCCCAGTCGGCGATGATGGCGCGGGGAAAGCGGATGTTCACATCCATGCCGCGATGCCTGAAGGTGACGCGACAGGGCTCGTCGAGATCCGGCCCTGGCGCGCCGGAGCGGGCTGCATCGAGCGGGCAGCGGGCGGCGAAGCCGCGACCGTCCGGCACCGAGACATAGAGTTCGTCGCCTTCATAGGGCGAGCCCTTGCGGAAGCCGCGCACGACGAGCCCGCCGGGATTGGACCAGACGGTCGGCGTCAGGAAGCGGGCATAGACGGAGAGCTGCGTCTGCGGCTCGTTGACCTTGTCGGGCGGGCTCAGCGTGACGAGCAGACGCGGGCGGCCCTGGCCGGGGCCTGGCCCGATCTGGGCGGGGCCGAGGCTCGGCCAGTCGAGACGCAAACGCACCATGCCGACGAGACGGCTGGTGTCGTCGGGCTCGGCGCCGGTCAGGTGCTGCGGCACCAGCAGCGAAACGCTGCCGATGCGGGCGGGCTGGAGCGCGGGCTCGCTCGGCTCGCGCTGATGGCTCAGATGGAAGGCGAGGCCGGTTGCCAGGGCCGCGGCCAGCATGATGCCGATGCCCGCCTTGACGAGAGCGGCGTCGGCGCGCGGCGGCGGCGGGGGCGGGCGCTTCAGGCGGGCGCGCAGGACCTCGGTCAGCCCGGCGGCGGAGGTCGCGGCCGGGGCTCCATGATGAACCGGGTCCTGGGGGTGATATGCGGTCACGTCGGCGCCTTGCAAATGCACGGGCAGTGAAGCATCGCGGCGTTAACGGCGCGTAAACCATGACGCTGCCGAAGGTCGGCGCGCCCGTTAACCACTCGTTCGGACTTTTCTTCACACTTCGTCAACCATGTTGCAGGGTCCGGCCGTCGCGACCGCCGGAGCAGGCCCCTTGACGATCGACCCCGCTGCTTTCGAACTCCTCACGTCGCTGCTGATCGGCTTCGCCTTCGCGGGCCTGCTCGCCTCCGCCTTCGAACTGTTCACCGCGCGGCGGGCCGATTTCCGCCTTCTGCAGGCCGGCGGGCTGGTCGCCGTGGCGAGCGTGCCGGTGGTCGTGTTCAGCGCGCCCTTCCTGATCCTGCGCAATACGGTGCGCGGCCGGCGCATCGAGGGCAGGCCGCTGGTGTTCGTGATCATCGCCGGGCTGATCGCCTCGGTCTGGAGCATCCTCTCCGGCCGGGTGGTGCTCGACCTGCTGCACGTGCTGGCGACTTGACGAAGGCGGCGGCGCCCGGTCACTCCTGAGGCCGCCCCAGCGCGCGGAAGGACGACCGGTCATGCCTCTCTATGCTCTCGACGGACAAGCGCCCGAGACCCCTGCCGCGGGGCAATGGTGGCTCGCGCCCGATGCGCATGTGATCGGCCGCGTCAGGCTCGCCGTCGATGTCGGCATCTGGTTCGGCGCCGTGCTGCGCGGCGACAACGAGTGGATCGAGATCGGGCAGGGCAGCAACATCCAGGAAGGCTGCGTGCTGCACACCGATATGGGCTCGCCGCTGGTTGTTGGCGCCAACTGCACGATCGGCCATCGCGCCATCCTGCATGGCTGCAGCATCGGCGAGAACAGCCTTGTCGGCATGGGGGCAACGGTGCTGAACGGCGCCAGGATCGGCCGCAACAGCCTCGTCGGGGCCAATGCGCTGGTGACCGAGGGCAAGGAATTCCCGGACAATTCGCTGATCGTTGGTTCGCCGGCGCGGGCGATCCGCACACTGGACGAAGCGGCCTCTGCCGGCATCACCGCTTCCGCGCAAGGCTATGTCGCGCGCTGGAAGCAGTTCGCCGCCGGGCTCGTGCGGCTGGACTGAGCGTATCCCCGAAAAGAAGCGGGCCGGCTCCCCGGGGAAGGGAGCCGGCCCTTGGCGAAACCCGGCATTGGGGACGGGTGGGTGGGGACGTGACCAAGTCTCGCCGTCCGGACGGACCGGGAACCGGTCCGTGTTCAGCCGTCGCGCCCGTCCCGGCGCGACGAAACTCAGCGCACCGAGGCGACGGTGGAGGTCTGAGCGCCGCCGAGCGAGGTCCAGCCGGTGCGCAGCTGCGACTCGCGCTTCACATAGACGTAGCCGGTCTGGCTCCAGGGCAGGACCGCGTTGCGCTTGTTGTCGAGGATGAAGTCGCCCCGGTCGGTGCGGATCATGAGCACGGCATGGCCGGCATTATCCTCGTCGATCACGACGGTCATCGGCATGGCGCGGCGCGGCACGCCGGCTTCCGCCAGGCGCTTGCGCTTCAGCAGCGCGAAATCCTCGCAGTCGCCCTTGCCGTCCTCGGGCAGGTCCCAGCGATCGACCACGCCCCAATGCTCCTCGTCGGTGACCGCCTCGATCTCGCGGTTGACCCGGCTGTTCACCGACAGAATCATCTTCCAGAGCTTCGGCGTCATCTCGACGCGATCGGCCTCGCGGAGATCGACGCGGCATTCCGCGGGGCTGCGCCGGCAGAGATCGCTCCAGGCATAGGGCGCCCGGGCGTCGCCCGAGGCATCGGCGGGCGCCGTGGCGACCGGAATGGCCCCCGTCGCCTGGGCCTGAGCCGGAAGAGCGGCGCCGGCCGCCAGGATGATCGCGAAAGCCGTCCCGATGAGGTGGCGGTGAGTCATAGGCATGTCGTCCCCTTTCTGTCCCTGGGGTGGACGATGCCGCCGGCTCATGGATTTGGCTTGAAATGAAAGCGAACAATTGTAGCGAATCGGCCGAAGATATCTGCCGGCACGAGTCAGTATAAATCAGTGGAAAAACGGCCTCGTGCAAATTCCGTGGCCGGATTCAGGGCGCGTTAATTATCGCGGCTGGCCTGGATACCATGCATTAACCGTTCCGCGGCCGCTGAGGCCGGGAGCGTTCCGGCAAACAGGCGAGGGACGATCTCGCCCCTGTCCGCGAACAGGAACTCCGGCGCCAGCGCCTCGAGAGCCGCGGGGCTGGTGAAGCCCCAGCCGACCGCACCGAAGGCCATGCCGGCCTCGCGGGCGGCCTCGCCGTCACGGATCTCGTCGCCGATGCAAAGGCAGAGGTCATGTTCGACGCCGGCGCGCCGCGCGATCTGGCGGAACTTCGCCGCCTTGCCGAACAGCCCGGCCCCGCAGGCGAAATGGCTGAACAATGCGGACAGCTCCGGCCCCAGCGCGCGGCGGATGTTGCGTTCCGTATTGGAGCTGACGATGGCGAGCACGAAACCGGCGGCGCTCAGCTCGCGCAGCATGGCGTCGCAGCCGGGAAAGAGCGGGGCGGGCTCGCCGTCATCCGTGGCGAGGCGGCGCATGTGCCGCGCGATGAAGGGCAGCTTCCAGGGCTTGATGCCGAGATGGTCCAGCAACTGGCGGGCGCTGTAGCCGCGCAGCCCGTCGACCTCATGCGCCTCGACGCGGCGGAAGCGGTAGCGTGCCGCCACATCGTTCAGCACGGCCGTGAACCACGGAAAGGTGTCGGCGAGCGTGCCGTCGAAATCGAAGATGACCAGCTTGTACGCCATGCCCGCGTTCTGCAGCGTTTCAGACCCTGCAGGCTATGGCGGCTGCGCTGAGCCGGCGCAAGCATCCGCGCGGTGCGGGATGCCTCTGGCGGCGCTCAGAGCTCGAGATTCTCGTCGAGAAGGTCGGCCGAGAGCGGGAAGCGGAACTCGGCCGCATAGCCGCCGTCGAAGCGGCGGACGATCTTGGCCGGCGTCGAGCCGACGCGCAGCGGCGTGTTCAGCGGCAGGTCGAGATCGGTGGTGAAGGCGGTGCCGGACAACGAAATGTCGATCAGGCGGACGACATGTTCCGCACCGTCCTCCATGGTGACGACGGCGCGCGGGTTGCGCGGCACGATGCGCTCGTGGCGGCGGTCCTCCGGCAGGCCGAGCTCCTCGCGGTTGGCGAGCCAGGTCAGCTGGGCGGTGAACTTCTCGCGCTTGCGGCTGGTCGCGGTGATCGTCATCGCGAAACCTTCCATCGTCGTGCGCACGCAGGTGCCCTCGATGCGGCCGAGATGTTCGAGATAGACGATGACGCGGTCGCCGGGATTGGCCCGGGCCGGGGCGGCGAGATGGACGCCGCCGGGCGAGATGTCGATCGACTGGCAGGGGTATTCCATGCGGTTGGGCAGCATATAGCGGCCCAGCAGCACGACCTTCATGCGATGATGGCGCCTGCGCTCGGCAGTGCGTGCAGCCGTCCGGGGCGGTTGTAGGGCGCTCAGCATCGAGGGTCAGCCTGCTTTCGGCGCCGATCCTACGGGCGGGCTGGTTAACGCATGGTTGTAGCTCAGGCGCGTCCACCCGGCAGAACCATGAATTTCGGCGGCTGGCCGCGCGTGGGCGTGGCAGCCGGCTGCCGCAGCGAGATTCCGGGCCAGAGCATGCGCAGCGAGATCATCCGCATCGACTCGATGGTGTCGAGGCCAAGCCATTCCGGGGCCGCGGAGGCGGAGAGGGCGCCCAGCATCCGGGCATGGGTCCGGCCGCGATAGCGCAGCGGCAGCAGCAGCAGTTCGAGATAGACCGGTGCCCCGGTCGCCGTCTCGGCCGCCATCCCGGCGACGGCGCCGGCGCTTTCGTCCATGACCGTCTGGGTCAGCCGGCGCATCTCGGTCTGGGATCCCACATCGGGCCACAGGGCGCTGAAGGCGCGGCCCTTCAACTCCTGGCCGAAGAGGGCGCAGAGCCGCGTGCCCGCAAGCCTGAAGACAGGTCCGATGGGTTCATTCTCCAGAACGAAGGTGTCGGCGAGCGCATGGCGCAGGGCGCCGGGCTCGATTTCGCCGCGCTCGGGCGCCGAGCGCTCTCCACGGAGAGCGTCCCAGTACTCGAAGACGAGGCGAGTGCTTGTGTTCTTCATTCCGGTACCCAGTGCTGCGGCCTCTTGCCCGGACCCCTGCCCATCGTCCCGCGATGGCGCAGAACCGTCAGGTGGCGGGACGAATCGGCCCTTCGGTCGGCGAAGGACGCAGGCGTCGTGCCGTCTTGCCACGGCCGCCGCTCGCTGTTCGGGTGAACGGTGCATTAGGGTTAACAGGACCTTTCGATTGTGGATAACCAACTAAAATGATTATCAAATTTTAGATTTCGTCGCCGGCTCGGGCGGCGTCCGGAGGGGGGCGGTGGGGACGTGACGTGTCGCGGGGTTAACGATCCCGCGCCCGCACCGCCGGGTGAAAGGGGAGCGGCGACGAGCCGTTCCCCTTTTTCCGTCATCCGCCCCGTCTGATCGCTTGCCAGAGCCGGCGCCTTCGGCAAGGGTTGGCGCGCATGTCCCATCCCGTTCCCGGCCATCCCGCTCCAACCCAGCGCGAGCCGATCCTCAACCTTCCCGCCGTCATCGTCTGGCTCGCCGTGATCCTTGCGGCGATCCAGGGCCTGCGCTCGTTGCTGCCGGCCTATGAGGACTACATGCTGCTGTCCTGGCTGGCCTTCGTGCCGGCGCGTGTGACGCTGTGGCTGTCGCCGGAGCGGCTCGAGGAGATGGTTTCGGCGGTGGCGGGTTCGGCGACCGGCCAGGACGTCGCCAGCCGACTGCAACTCGTGCGGCTGCTGCTGGCCGATGGCGGGCCGCGGCTCTGGACCCTGCTGACCTATGGGCTCCTGCATGGATCCTGGCTGCACCTCGTCACCAATCTCGTCTGGCTGGCCGCCTTCGGCAGCCCGGTCGCGAGGCGGCTGGGGGCCGGGCGCTTCCTGAGCCTGATGGGGCTGTCGACGATCGGCGGCGCGTTGCTGCACTGGTTCGCCCGCGAACTCGACGTGCTGCCGCTGGTGGGCGCCTCGGCCGCCGTTTCCGGCGCGACCGCCGCAGCGATCCGCTTCGTCTTCGCGCCGGGCCTGCGCTTCGGCTCGCTCGCCGACGATGCGGTGGTGCGGGCGATCCCCGCCGAGCCGATCGGGCAGCTCTGGCAGAATTCGCGCGCCATGCTGTTCATCCTGGTCTGGTTCGCGACGAACATCCTGTTCGGGGCCGGGCTGGTGCCGATTCTGGGCGAGGAGACCAGCATCGCCTGGGAGGCGCATATCGGCGGTTTTCTGGCCGGGCTGCTGCTGTTTCCGCTGTTCGACCGGGGTGTCGTCCGGCGCTAGAGCCTCCCATCCCGTCGCCTTGCCTGCGCCCCGGTCTTCCCCCACACTCGCCCTCTTCGCAGCGCTCCCGCGGTCTCGCCGGACGGTCGAGTCCGGCCCGGCCGACGGGGACAGGACGAACCCGCGCGCCGGGCAACGGCGCCACCGCAAGGAGGACGACGCCATGAATGTCGAGCAGCTTCTGGGAGACAAGGGACGCGAGGTCATCTCCGTCCAGCCGCACCGCACGCTGGGCGAGGCGGTGCGGACACTCAGCGAGCGGCGCATCGGCGCTGTCGTGGTGATGGGCGCCGACGGGGCGCTGGTCGGCATCCTCTCGGAGCGCGACATCATCCGCGCGCTGGGCGAGAGCGGCGCGGCGGCCCTCGACAGCCCGGTCTCGCGCGCGATGACGGCGAAGGTCGTGACCTGCCGCAGCCAGACCAGCGTCGACGAGCTGATGGAGATCATGACCTCGGGCCGCTTCCGGCACGTACCCGTGGTCGAGAACGGCCGCGTGGTCGGGCTCGTCTCGATCGGCGACGTGGTCAAGCACCGCGTCGCCGCGATCGAGGCCGAGAGCCGGGCGATGCGCGACTACATCGCCATGGCCTGAGGCTTCGACGCGCGCCTCAGGCCGAGAGGCGGCTGCCGGCGATCGCCGTCTCGATCTCCTCGAGGCAGCGGCGCGTCGCCTGGCGGCCGAGTTCGATCGTCTCCTGGGCGCGGTGAAAATCGAACAGGCCGGTGCGGCCGAGCTTGGGGCCGATCATCACGTCCGGCGGATCGCCGGCCAGGCGCGAGCGCGAGATGCGATCCTGCGTGATGTTGAAGGCGTCGATCATGACGCCGGCGAGGCCGGGCCTCGCCTCGCCCTGGCGCCCGACCAGGCCGCGCACGCGCCGCGCCGCGCCGGTGATGCCGCCGAGCCAGCGCGAGGTCGGGCGGACGTCGAGCTCCGGCACGAGTTCGGGGTCGGGGTCGGCCGCATGCTGCTGGATGATGGTGCCGCGGCCGGCGAGATCGCTGTTCAGATTGACGCAGATCACGATGTCGGCGCCGAGGGCGCGCGCCGCCGTCACCGGCACGGGATTGACCAGGGCGCCGTCCATCAACCAGCGGCCGCCGAGCTTGACCGGGTCGAACACGCCGGGCAGCGCGTAGGAGGCGCCCAGCGCATCGACGAGCGGGCCCTGCGTCAGCCAGATCTCATGCCCGGTGCCCAACTCGGTCGCGATCGCAACGAAGCGCGTGGGCAGGCCCTCAATGCGCTGGCCGGCGAGATCGCGCTCCAGCAGCCGCTTGAGCCGCCCGCCGCCGATCAGACCGGCGCCGCCGATATGGAAATCCATCAGACCGACGACGCGGCGCTTGGTCAGGCCGGTGGCGAATTCGGTCAGTTCACCGAGCTTGCCGGCGGCGAAGCAGCCGCCGACGACCGCGCCGATGGAGGTGCCGGCAATGACGTCCGGCTTCAGGCCGGCCTCCGTCAGCACTTCGAGCACGCCGATATGAGCCCAGCCGCGCGCCGCGCCGCCGCCAAGGGCGAGCCCGATCTTCGGCCGCCCGTTGACGGCTGGACTGGCCATGCTGGCGTCGTTCATCGTTTCGATCCCCGCGATCGTTCTTCCCGAGCACTGAGGCAAGGGGCCTGCCAGCGCTTCGTGTCCGCCGCGTGACGGCTTCGGCAGGGTGATGGGGAAGCATGAGGAAACCGTCACCCGCGGGGGCGGACCGGCGGGTCAGACGAAACGCAGCGGTTCGGCGGCGTCCTCGCGCAGTGGCTGCACCCGGTAGAAGCAGGAGCGACGCCCGGTGTGGCAGCAGCCGCCGTCGCCGGCGACCTTCACCTTCAGCCAGAGCGCGTCCTGGTCGCAATCGACCCGCATTTCGACGATGGTCTGGATCTGGCCGGAGGTGGCGCCCTTGTGCCAGAGCTCGCCGCGCGAACGGGACCAGTACCAGGCCTCGCCGGTCTCGATGGTGCGCGCCAGCGCCTCGGCGTTCATATGCGCGACCATCAGCAGTTCGCCGGTCGTGGCATCGGTGGTAACGCAGGTGATGAGGCCATTGGCGTCGAAGCGCGGCGAAAGCGTCGTGCCCTCCTCGAGGGCCTGCTTGTCGGGGGCGGCGGGGAAGGGCGTCATGCCGGGCTCCGGAACGAAAGAGGGCGCATCCTCGGGGATGCGCCCTTGTAGAGCCGGCCGCCGCGCGGGCCAATCGGAAAGGCAGTGGCTCAGAGGCCCGGCGACTTGACCATGGTGAAGAAGCGGACCTGCTCCGAGGGTTCGTTGAAGAGGCCGGTGTAGCGCGTCGTCATGGTCGAGGAACCCTGCTTCTGCACGCCGCGCATCGACATGCACATATGCTCCGCCTCGATCAGGACAGCGACGCCCCGGGGCTTCAGCACGCGGTCGATCACGTCGGCGATCTGAGCCGTCATCGTCTCCTGCGTCTGCAGGCGACGTGCATAGACATCGACGACGCGGGCGAGCTTGGAGAGGCCCACAACGCCCTTGGCCGGATAGTAGCCGATATGGGCCTTGCCCACGAAGGGCACCATGTGATGCTCGCAATGGGAGTAGAACGGGATGTCGCGGACGAGGACCATGTCGCGATAGCCCTCGACCTCCTCGAAGACGCGGTCGAGGATCTCGGCCGCATCCTCGTCATAGCCCTTGTAGAACTCCTTGTAGGCCTTCGCGACACGCCGCGGCGTGTCCTGCAGGCCCTCGCGCGAGGGATCGTCCCCGGCCCAGAGGAGCAGGGTCCGAACAGCCTCTTCGGCCTGTTCCTGCGTCGGCTGCTTGATCAGAAACTTGTCGGCTGAGGGGCCCAGGGCCCGTTCGACTGACAAGGACTTAACCACAGGGTTCATGTGGCGCCTCCCGTTACGGTGATCCTGATACGCCGCCGGAGTCCGTCTGGACCATGGGGCAGGGGCGAGGCAGCGAGATTTTTTCGGGGGGCCGCTGCGCTCATCTGTGCTCTCCCCCCGACTGCGACCGCACCCTATATTGGAGATCAGGCGCCGGTCTCTCCACCCCGGCGGAGATCACGACATGCTGAGCGACGTCTACAACAAGCGCATCCTCGAACTGGCGGCCAACATCCCGCTGCTCGAACGCCTGCCCGCGCCCGACGCGACCGCGAAGGCCCATTCGCGTCTCTGCGGCTCGACCGTCACGGTCGATCTGACCATGGAGGGCGATGTCGTTACCGGCTTCGGGCACGACGTGAAGGCCTGTGCGCTGGGCCAGGCCTCCTCCTCGATCATGGCGCGCCATGTCGTCGGCTCGACCGCCGAGGAGCTGCGCCGCGTGCGCGAGCAGGCCCGCGCCATCCTCAAGGAGGAGGCCGACCCGCCCGAGGGGAAATGGGCCGATCTCGCCATGCTGGTGCCGGTGCGGGACTACAAGGCACGCCACGCCTCGACGCTGCTGACCTTCGACGCGGTCGTTGATGCGATCGGCCAGATCGAGCAGCGGCGACAGGCCGCCGCCGTCGCGTGAGGCTATTTCAGGCCGAGCGCCAGCCGCGTCTCGGCCCGCGTCTCGTCGAAGCGGGCCCGGAAGGCGCGGTCGGCGAGCAGGGCCTTGGCGACGGCCCGGCCGGCCTTGTCGCCCGCGGCGAGGTCGCTGCGATAATGGAAGCCGCAGACGAGGCGGCTCTCGCCATAGTCCTTGACCCGCTGCTCGAGCCGTTCGGCGAGTTCCGGGGCGGCGGTGCTGAGCAGCTCCGCATAGAGCGCAGCCGTCGCCGCATGGCCGGCCGGGAAGGAGGTCCCTTCCGGGCGCCCGCCGGGGCACGGCTTGACGCGGACCTTGTTCCACACCGTGAAGGGGCGCTGGCGGTTCGTCAGGCGGCGCACGCCGAGCAGCACGATGCCGAGCTCGATCTGCGCCTCGCGATAGAGCAGCCGCACCTCGCGGTGCTCGTTGCCGGCGAAGGGGATGTCGGCGCCTTCGAGGAAGCGAGCCAGCGTCTGGTACTGGTCGGCGATCGCCGCCTTCTCGCGCTCTGGCGTGCGGTTCAGTGTGATCTGAAGAACCTCGTCGAACTCCCGCTTCTGTTCGGGCGAATTCATCGCCGGCGGCAGGCCGACGATCGCGGCGAGGTCGATCTTGCCGGGCTCGAGCCAGAGCAGATTGGTGCGCTGCTGGGCTCCGGCGGGGCCCGCGGCGAGGCACAGGGCCGTGGCGAGGCCGAGCGCGAGGGCTCTCAGGCCGGACGAGGCAAGGCGCGGGACGGGGCGGTGCATGGCGAATCTCGGCTGGAACGACGGGCGGGATGAGATGGCATCGCAGCAGGGATTGTCACGTCTTTTCGCGCAGGCCGCCGCTGTCAAGCGGGCGCCGCGCCGCGCCGCGCACTGGGCGATCCGGGGCTATCAGCTCAGCCTCTCGATGCTGATCGGGCGGCATTGCCGACACTGGCCGAGTTGCTCGGCCTATACCGACGAGGCGATCCAGCGCTTCGGGCTATGGCGTGGCGGCTGGATCGGCGTGGCGCGGATCTGCCGCTGCACCCCGCTCGGCACCAGCGGCATCGATCTCGTCTGCGAGGAACTGCCGCCCGATGCCGCCTGGTACCGGCCCTGGTCCTATGGTCGCTGGCGCGGCGTTACCGCGCCGCCGGCCGAGGATGCCGAGGCCACGGTCAGCGCTGCGCCTGCGCCTGCTGCAGGGCGCTCCGGCAGCCCGGCGACAGCTCGGCCGCCTTCTCCTTGAAACAGGCGATGATGCGGCCGCCGCCCGGCTTCACGCCAGGGCAGAGGCGCGCGACGTCCTGGCCGCAGGCCTCACGCATGGCGTTGCGGTCCTGTGCAGCGAGCGGCGCGGTGGCGGCGGCGAGCAGGAGTCCGGCGAGAGCGGCGCTGCGGAGGGTCGGCATGGCGGAATGTCTCCTGTGGCGACGGGGTGACGCGACGATGGCCATTGTGCGGACGGCGCTTTGCCGGGCCGTGAGCGGATCGTGACGAAACGGACAGGTTCCCAGCCGGCCGGGGCCCGCTCTTTCGATGCCGCTGCCGATTGCCTGCCGCGGCGTGCTCGTATAGGCGGAGCGCTCCCGGCCCTGTCCTTCCCCGGATACGGACAGCGCCGCGCCGGTCCAGCCCTGGTCCAGCCATCCCCAGTATCCGGCCTTGTCTTACGGGGTTCGTATCCCCGAGTGAGCAGGAGCGACGATCGATGACGATCTCCCTGACCTTTCCCGATGGCGCGAAGCGCGAATTTCCCTCCGGCATCACCGGAAAGGAGATCGCCGGCGGCATTTCTCCCTCGCTGCTGAAGCGCACCGTCGCCATGGCGCTGGACGGCGTCGTCGTCGATCTCGGCGATCCGATCGCGAAGGATTCGAAGATCGAGTTCCTGACGCGGGAGGATCCGCGCGCGCTCGAACTGATCCGGCACGACTGCGCGCATGTTCTTGCGGAGGCCGTGCAGGCGCTCTGGCCGGGGACGCAGGTGACGATCGGCCCGGTGATCGAGGGCGGCTTCTTCTACGATTTCGCCCGCAACGAGCCCTTCACGCCCGACGACCTGCCGGTGATCGAAAAGAAGATGCGCGAGATCATCGCCCGGGACGCCCCCTTCACCAAGGAAGAGTGGAGCCGCGACCAGGCGAAGGCCTTCTTCGCCGAGAAGGGCGAGGCCTACAAGGTCGAGCTGGTCGATGCGATTCCGGAAGACCAGACCCTGAAGATGTACAAGCAGGGCGAGTGGATCGACCTCTGCCGCGGCCCGCACATGACCTCGGTCGGCAAGGTCGGCACCGCCTTCAAGCTGATGAAGGTGGCCGGCGCCTATTGGCGCGGCGACAGCAACAACGCGATGCTGACGCGCATCTACGGCACGGCCTTCGCGAAGCAGGACGAACTCGACGCCCATCTCAAGCAGATCGAGGAGGCGGAGAAGCGCGATCACCGCAAGCTCGGCCGGGAGATGGACCTGTTCCACTTCCAGGAGGAGGGGCCGGGCGTCGTGTTCTGGCACTCCAAGGGCTGGCGGCTGTTCCAGGAGATCCTGACCTATATGCGCCGCCGGCTGGCCGCCGATTACGAGGAGGTCAACGCGCCACAGGTCCTCGACAAGTCGCTCTGGGAGACCTCGGGTCACTGGGGCTGGTACCAGGACAACATGTTCGCGGTGAAGTCGGCCTCGGCCTTCGAGAACCCGAACGACGCGACCAAGGACCAGAAGGTCTTCGCGCTGAAGCCGATGAACTGCCCCGGCCATGTGCAGATCTTCAAGCACGGTCTGAAGAGCTATCGCGATCTGCCGATCCGGCTGGCGGAATTCGGCAATGTCCACCGCTACGAGCCTTCGGGCGCGCTGCACGGGCTGATGCGCGTGCGCGGCTTCACGCAGGACGACGCGCACATCTTCTGCACGGAAGAACAGCTCGCGGCCGAGTGCCTGAAGATCAACGACCTGATCCTCTCGGTCTATGAGGATTTCGGCTTCACCGACGACCTCGTCATCAAGCTCTCGACGCGGCCCGAGAAGTGCGTCGGCTCCGACGCGCTCTGGGACCATGCCGAAGCGGTGATGCAGAGCGTGCTGCAGACGATCGCGGACCAGTCCGGCGGGCGGATCAAGACCGAGATCAATCCGGGCGAGGGGGCGTTCTACGGGCCGAAGTTCGAGTATGTCCTGCGCGACGCCATCGGCCGCGACTGGCAGTGCGGCACGACGCAGGTCGATTTCAACCTGCCGGAGCGGTTCGGGGCCTTCTATATCGGCTCGGACGGCGAGAAGAAGCAGCCGGTCATGGTCCATCGCGCGATCTGCGGCTCGCTGGAGCGCTTCACCGGCATCCTGATCGAGAACTTCGCCGGGCATTTCCCGCTCTGGCTGGCGCCCGAGCAGATCCTGGTCTGCCCGATCACCTCCGAGGCGGATTCTTACGCCGAGGACGTGACCATGGCCTGCCTCTCGGCGGGCCTTCGGGCGCGTGCCGACCTGCGCAACGAGAAGATCAGCTACAAGGTGCGCGAGCACTCGCTGGCCAAGGTCCCGGTGATCATCGCCGTCGGCAAGCGCGAGGCCGAGGAACGCACGGTCACCGTGCGCCGTCTCGGCAGCCAGGCGCAGACGGTGATGAGCCTCGACGCCATGCTGGAGGCGATGCTGGACGAGGCGACGCCGCCGGATTTGAAGCGGGTGAAGGCGGCGCGCGCGGCGAAGGCTGCGGGCTGATCGGGCGTCATTCTCGGGCGGCGCGCGGCGCCGACCCGAGAAGCTCTCGCAGGAGAGGGTCTGGTACGAGATGGTCCTGCACGAGATGCTCGGGTCGAGCCCGAGCATGACGCGCCTACGGCGCCCTATCGCCAGACGTGACCCTCCCATGCCAGACTGCCGGCCATGCTGACGGGGTCCTATCGCAAGCGGCTCGAGGCCGATCTGACACGCTGGGTCGGTGAGGGGCTGCTGACGGCGGAATCCGCCGGTGCCATCCGCCGTTCCGTCGCCGCAGAGGGCGGCTTCCGGCTTCCGGCGCTGCTCGGCCTGTTCGGTGGACTTCTGATCGCCGCCAGCATCGCCGCCTTCGTCGCGGCGAACTGGGAGGCGATGCCGCGGCTGGTGAAGCTCGCCATGATCCTGGTGGGTGTCGTCGGTGCGCTCGCCATTGCGGCGCGGCTGGAGCGCCGGGGCTCGGCCGGGGGCGCGGATGCCGCTGCCACCTGCGCCGTGCTGATCTTCGCCGCGGGAATCGCGCTGATCGGTCAGATGTATCATCTGCCGGCGGACTGGCCGGCCGGGGCGCTCATGGTGGCGCTGGGCGGGCTCGCCGTCGCGGCGCTAATGGGCTCGAACGGCGCGCTGGTGGTGGCCTTCGTCGCGCTCTGCGCCTGGAGCGGCGGGCGCTGGCAGGAGAGTCAGGGCACGCTGCAGGGCAGCTTCTTCCTGCTCTACCTGCCCGCGCTCTGGCTCGCCTGGGGGCGGCCGAATCGCCTCGTCCATCACCTCGCCGTGCTGTCCCTTGCGTTCTGGCTGGTGATGGTGCCGGGTGACTGGATCGGCCGCGGCTTCGACTACGGCCTTCTCGCCTATGGGCTGGCGATCTCGGCCGCCTTCGTCGCGCTCGGCGCCATGGCGCTCGACCGAGGCGGGCTGGCCCTGCTCGGCTGCTGCCTGCCCTGGGGGCTGTTCGGCTTCGTGCTGATGCTCGATTCCGAACTGATCCGCATCCTCGACCTGCACGGCTCGCGCGCCGGCCGCGCCTTCTGGGCCAATTACGCGGCCTATGCGGCGGCCCTCGCCGCCATCGCCGCCTGTGCCGGGTTCGCCCGCGACCGGCGCTTCGCCTGGCCGCTGGCGTTGGCGCTGGTCCTCGGCCTCGTCGTGCCGCTGGTGTTCTGGAGCGGGCTCGCCACCGGCCTGCCGGGCAAGGTGGTGGTGGCGAGCCTCGTGCTGGGCTCGGCGATCGCGCTCGTCGTTGCGGGCGTCACCGGCGGGGTTCGCCGACTGACGCTGGCGGGCTCGGGCATGTTCGGCCTCGCGATCCTGATCCTGCTCTGGCAGACGATCGGCACGCTGCTCGACCAGTCGCTGTTCTTCCTGGTGGCCGGCGGCGTTCTGCTCGGCCTCGCCAGCGGCGCGAGGCGGCTCTTCGCCAGGCTGGCGCGGCCGGCGGCGGAGGCTGCGCCATGACCCCGTCCGTGCCAAGGCTGCCGAGCGCCGATGCGCTGCTGGCACAGGTCCCGCTGATCGGGCGGATGCTGGCGGCGATGCTGCTGCTCTGCAGCGCGTTGCTGGCCCTCGTCGAGAGCCGCGCCGCGATCCTGCGCGGTGGCACCGAAATCCGGCTGCGGACGGTGCCGGTCGATCCGCGCGACCTGTTCCGCGGCGACTATGTCGTGCTGGCTTACGACATCTCACGTGTCACAAGCGGAAAGCTCGTCGGCGACAAGCGTTTGCGCCGGGGTGACAAGCTGTATGTCCAAGTCGCTAACGGCTCGGATGGTTTCGCCGAACTGCGATCGGTCTCAACTCAGCGGCCGGCAGGGACCGAGCCCGTGCTGATTGCGAGAGTTGTTGCTCTGCCCGGTTGCCGAGGCGACGGTACTGCTTTCGATTGCAGCGGACCCGACGCACGCATCCATCTAGCCTATGGGCTCGAAAGCTATTTCGTGCCGCAGAGCGAGGGCCGGCGGATCGAGACCACGCCGAAGGCCCGGATCGAGGTCGTCGCCGCCGTGGCCGGCGACGGAACCGCCGCGATCAAGCGCCTCCTGATCGACGGCAAGCTGGTCTATGCCGAGCCGCCCTACTGAGAGGCAGCGCCTCGCCAAAGGGGCTTCTCTTCACGGCCCGCGGTCACGCCCCGACACGCGCTTGTGAAGCGATGTTTAGTGACCCTTAACCCTGCTCCTTTTATGAACGCCACATGAACGAAGTCCGCGCGCTTGTTCAGGTTGGGGGAACCCGCAGCGCCGGCCTCGCGTTCGCCCCGTACCCTTCGCCGGATTCTTGTGGTGCAGCAGCTGTCCGCCCTGTCGCGCTTTCTGCTCCTGGGCCGTGGCCCGGGCGGGACGGCCGCGTCTGCGGGCCGTGATGCCCGGATCGACGTGATCCGCGGGCTGGCGCTGCTGATCATCTTCATCAATCACATGCCCGGCAATGTCATTGCCGCCTGGATGCCGCATAATTTCGGGTTCTCGGACGGGGCGGACGCCTTCGTGCTGCTGGCCGGCGTCTCGGCGACGCTGGCCTATGGCAATCTGATCGAGCGACAAGGGCTGACGGTCGGTGCGCTGAAGATCGGCGCCCGGCTTTGGACCCTCTACATCGCCCATCTGGCGCTCTTCATCGTCGTCTGTGGCGTGGTGGCCGCGGCGGTGACGCGGACGCAGAACCCGCTCTACATCGAAGCGATCAACATCCAGCCCTTCTTCAGCGACACGCTCGCGGCGCTGATCGACGTGCTGACGCTGCGCTACCAACCCGCCTATCTGGACATTCTACCGCTCTACATCGTCCTGCTCGGACTGTTTCCGCTCCTGTATCTGGCCGTGCGGCTGAGCCCTCTCGGAGCCGTGCTGCTCTCGCTCGGCATCTGGCAGGGCGCGCTCTGGCTCGGGCTGAACTTTCCGAATGTCCATGGCGCCGGCTGGTTCTTCAATCCCTTCGCCTGGCAGCTCGTGTTCACGCTGGGTGTCGTCATTGGCCGCGCCATCCAGGGTGGGCTCGAACTGCCGCGACTGCGCTGGCTCGACGCTTTGGCACTCGGCTATGTGCTGTTTGCTGTCTTCGCCAAGACGGCGACGGGCAATCCGACGGGGATCGCCGCACTCAACGACTGGTTCGACTCGGTGCAACTCGGCTCCGACAAGACCAATCTCGCCTGGAGCCGCGTGCTGCATGTGCTGGCGCTGGCCTGGCTGGCGATGCGGTTCCTGCCCGCAGGCGCCGGGCTGCTGCGCTTCGCGGCGGGCCGCGTGCTGGCGATCGTCGGGCGCCATTCGCTCGACGTCTTCTGCGCCGGGACGGTTCTGTCCATCGCCGGGCAGATCGTGATGGCCGAAACCGGCTTTGCGGTGGGGCCGCAATTGCTCGTTTGCCTCATCGGGGTTACGATCCTGGTGGGGTTGGGGATGTTCCTGACGTGGTATCAGTCGCTCACGATCGCCGCCGGCCGTTCCGCCGCGCCGTCGCGACAGGCTTCGCCGCAGTCGCACTGATCGCTGCCGCGGCGCTGGCACCGGCGCTGGCGAGCCCGGTCGTGCCGCCGCCGGCCGGCGACCAGCGCTGTCGCGATGGGGCGACGGGGACGCCGTTTCGGCCGGCTCTGCCCAAGGCGGTCCAGACGCTGCGCGAGACCGGCAAGCTGACCATCGTCGCGATCGGCTCCTCGACCACCGCCGGCGCCGGCGCCAGCAGCTCCGATAAAAGCTATCCGACCGTGCTGGAGGAGGAGCTGCGGCGACGCCTGCCACAAGCGGAGATCCGCGTGGTCAATCGCGGTGTCGGCGGGCAGTCCGCCTACGAGATGCTGATGCGGATGGAGCCGGATGTCATCGAGCAGGCACCGAGCCTCGTCATCTGGCAGACCGTCGCCAACGACGTGGTCAATCATATCGGCGAGGAAAAGCTCGCCAAGATTCTTAAGAAAGGCATCCGCAAGGTCCAGTCGGCGGGGATCGACCTCGTCATGATGGACCTGCCCTGGATGCCTCGGGAAGGGCGCTATCCCCATTACGACGACTACCGGGCCGTGCTGAAGCGCACCGCCGACGAGCATGCCGTGGCGGTCTTCCCGCGCTACCGGATGATGCGGGACTGGGCGAGTTCACGCCGCTTCACGCCCGAAGAGCTGATCGGGATGAACGGTACGGAGCTGGTCGAGTCGGCCTATCGCTGCCTCGCCATCCGCATCGCCGACGGCGTCGAGGCCGCCGTTACGGGCGCCGTGCCCAAGGCGACCAACTGACGGCGGCGGGCGGAATTCAGCGGGCCAGCACCTCGATGTCGCGGTCGAGACCGGACTCCACCTTGAAGTCGCGCGAGAAGACCTGCCCCTCCTGCCGCGCGATCAGGACGTAATCGCCCTCGGCCAGTATGACCTGCGGAAAGGCGCCGATCGCCTCGCGGATGACGTCGCCGCCCGGTGTGAGAACGCTGAAGGCGGTACCGGCGAAGGCCTCGCCGCCGGGCGCGGCGACGAGCTTGAGCGTGACGCGCGCCGCGCGGTGATGCAGCGTCGCATCGGTCACCTTGCCCGACTCGACCTTCACATCGGCGCGCTGGATCGCGTTGGAATCGCCATAGGTCGAGACGACGTGATAGGTGCCCTCCGGCAGCCTGATCATCTCGCCGCCGCGGGCATTGGTAACGAGACGGCCTTCCGAATTGCCCTGCAGCGGCACGAAGATCTGGAAAGCCAGCTGGGCGGGGGCGATCGGAGCATCGCCGATCGAGCCGCCGAGCGACAGGCCGCCGGCACTGATCGCGACCTGATCGCGCAGGCCCTGCGGGCCGAGCGAGATCCGCTTGGTGCCGCTGGCGAAGCCATAGGCGGCGTGCAGCAGATAGGTGCCGGGATCGAGCGTGAACAAGGGTTCGGCATCGGCCGAGCGGGCGACGATCCGGGGCGGCGAGCCGTCGGCGGTCTCGGTCAGGATGCGCCAGACCAGGCCGGAGCGGATCGGCTTGCGGTCGCCGGCAAACTGGGCCGAGAGGCGCAAGGCAGCCTGCTGCGTGGCGGGCGGCGGACCGGGCTGCACCGGGGTGGGCTCCACCGCGGTGCCGATGGTCGGCTGGGCGGGGGCTGGCGCGGGAACGGGCAGGGGCAGGTTCGGCGGGGCCGGGGCGGGAGCCTGTGCCGAGACGGGCCCGGAGGCGAGCCCGAGCAGCAGCGCGGCGGTGCGGAGGCCCAGCCGGCGCCGTCTTCTCTCAAAGCCTTCGCATTCAAACATGATCACAGCCTCGGGCCCCCCTGCGCCCATGTCTCAGCAGGCTCGCTTGTCCTGATCATGGCGAGTCACTAGGTCTGGGCGGGTTCCTCGCATCCGGATGCTTCATGACCGATACGCTCTCTCTGCTCAAGCTGCGGCGGTCCGTGCCGCCGCAGCTGCTCGCCGCGCCTGGCCCCGAGGGCGCCCAGCTCGACGAACTCCTGACCATCGCCTCGCGTGTTCCGGACCATGGCAAGCTGGTGCCCTGGCGCTTCATCGTCTTCACCGGAGCGGCCCGCGAGCAGGCGGCCGATGTGGTGGCGCAGGCCTTCCGCAACCGCAATCCCGATGCCGCGGAGGATCAGGTCGCCTTCGAGCGCAAGCGCCTGCTGCATGCGCCGGTGATTGTCGCGGTGGTTTCCCGGGCCGCGCCGCATGTGAAGATCCCGCAATGGGAGCAGGAGCTGACCGCGGGCGCCGTCTGCATGACGATGCTGGTGGCGGCGCAGGCGATGGGGTTCGCTGGCTGCTGGCTGACCAACTGGTTCTCCTTCGACCGCAGCGTGCTGGCCGCTTTCGGGCTCGAGGCGGAGGAGCGCGTCGCCGGCTTCATCCATCTCGGCACGGCGTCCTCTGTGCCGCCCGACCGCGAGCGGCCCGTGCTGGCCGATATCGTCAGCCACTACGGAGCGTGACGCCATGATCTATTCGCCCGCCGCGCAGGATCACGGCCTGCCGCACGACCCGTTCAAGGCGATCGTCACGCCGCGACCGATCGGCTGGATCACGGCGCTGAGCGCCAAAGGCGAGGTCAATCTCTCGCCCTACAGCTATTTCAACGCCGTCTCGACACGGCCGCACATCGTGATGTTCTCCTCAGAGGGCAAGAAGGACGCGATCGCCTTCATCGAGGAGACGGGCGAGTTCACCTGCTCGATGGTGACGAAGTCGCTGGTCGGCGCCATGAACCTGACCTCGGCGCCGCTGCCGCGGGGCACCAGCGAATACGGCCATGCCGGGCTGGAGATGGCGCCGTCGCGCTTCGTCAAGCCGCCGCGCGTGGCCGGCAGCCCGGCCGCGCTGGAATGCAAGCTGCTCTCGGTTCAGCAGCTCGTCGATCTCGAGGGCCGCAGCGTCGAGCGCTGGATGGTGCTGGGGCAGGTCGTCGGCATCTTCATGGACGACGCCTTCATCCGCGACGGCCGCTTCGACACCGCCGCGGCGCATCCCGTCGCGCGCTGCGGCTATGCCGACTATGCCGAGGTCGACCACCTGTTCTCGATCGAGCGCCCGCCGGGCGGCTGATGGGGGCGACGCTCATCGTCATTGCGAGGAGCGCCAGCGACGAAGCAATCCAGGGGTGGCAGCGCTCGACGTCCCCCTGGATTGCTTCGCTGCGCTCGCAATGACGTGTCGGCCTAGTGTGAGCCCAATCAGCCCGCCGGCTTCACGCGGTAGTCGCCGAGCGGGGCAAGGGCGGCATTGATCGCGGCGGCGTCGAGCGCAGAGCCCTGCGGCAGGGTCAGCCGCGGCGGTTCCAGCGTCACGGTGGTGCCAGGGGCGAGCTTCTCGGCCGCCACCTGCACGCGCGACAGGCAGCCGCCGCAATGCATCCCCGAAACCTCGAAAACCTGAGTCATTCGAATCGCCTCCAGCGGTTCATTCATCCCATTTGCGAGCGCGCGCCACGAGGCGCTGCGCCCTGATCAGATGGGGACGATCGAGCATTTCGCCATCCAGCCCGATCACGCCGACGCCGGGATGGGCCTCGAACAGCGCGATGATCGCCTGCGCCCGGGCGAGAGCCTCCGGCGAGGGCGAGAAGACCTCGTTGATCGGCGCCACTTGGTCGGGATGGATCGCCATCTTGCCGGTGAAGCCGTCGCGCCGCGCCGCCAGGCATTCGGCCCGGAAGCCCTCGGCGTCGCGGAAGGCGGTGAAGACCGTGTCGATCGCATCGACCTGGGCGGCGGAGGCGGCGAACAGCGTCAACGCGCGGGCGAGCCGGTAGGGATCGGTGTAGTGGCCGTCCGGCAGGCGGTTGGTCTCGGCCCCGAGATCGGCCGACAGGTCCTCGGCTCCCCAAGTCAGCGCTTCGAGCCGGTGGGTCGCGCCGGCATAGCTGCCCAGGCCGAAGATGCCTTTGCCCGTCTCGGTGGCGATGGGGATGATCCGGGTGCCGCCATCGGGCAGATCGGATTCGGCCTCGCGCACCGCAATCTTGGCGGCGAGATGCCCGGCGTCGCTGCCGCTCTCGGATTTCGGCAGCATGATCGCATCCGGCGCGCCTGGCATCACGGCATCCAGATCGGCCTCCGTCAGGCCGGTGGACAGGGCGTTCACCCGCACGATCAGGCGCGGACGACGCGGCAGGGCACGGACCTCGTCGAGGAAGGCGCGGGTGATCTCGCGGGCCTGCGGCTTGGCGTCGAGCGCGACCGAATCCTCGAGGTCGAGGATCAAGGCGTCGGCACCGCTGGCGAGACCCTTCTGCTGCTTGCGCGGGCTGTCGCCCGGAACGAAGAGGAGCGAGCGCATGGGGTCAGACGTCCAGCGCCACGGGAGCGGGATGCCGGCGCATGAAGGCCTGGCGGCGGCACTGCGCCACCAGCGTGCCGTCCTGCTTGTAGGCGCGGTGATGGAACTCGACGATGCCGGCATCCGGTCGCGAGCGCGATTCGCGCTTGGCCACGATCTCGGTGGTGACGTTGATCGTGTCACCCTCGAAGAGCGGGGCCGGGAAGGTGACGTCGGTCATGCCGAGATTGCCGATGGTGGTGCCCACCGTGGTGTCGTTGACCGAGATGCCGATCATCAGGCCGAGCGTGAACAGAGAGTTCATAAGGGGCTGGCCCCATTCCGTCTCGGTCGCGCAGAAATGCGCATCGATGTGAAGGGGTTGCGGGTTCAGCGTCATGTTGGAGAACAGCATGTTGTCCATCTGCGTGACGGTGCGCGTCAGCCCGTGCTCGATCACGGCGCCGACTTCGAAATCCTCGAAATAGATCCCGCCGCGCTTGTGGCGCTTCAGCTCTGGCATCCCTGTCTCTCCATGCCCAAGGCGATTCCGCCACTCTAGCGCATCGCGTCGGCGAAAGGCGCCCCCCGGTCTCCCGCTGCTGCAAGCTGACGATGCGTCGCGATTAACGCTTCGCTTACCATAACCGGGCCACTCTCCAGACCGCGCCGCAGAGTCCTGCGGCGGCCGCCGCCGGTGGGTGCGCCCGAGAGTCCCGATGTTCCTGTTCTCCACCCCGCAGTCGCGCGAGACCCAGCCGGCAAACCCGGTGGTGAGCGCCATCCGCGACGGCGCGGCCAAGACCGGGGCAGGGTTCGATTACCTGCTCAAGACGGCCCAGCGCGAATCCTCGCTGGAGCCCGATGCCAAGGCGAAGACCTCGAGCGCGACCGGCCTGTTCCAGTTCATCGAGCAGACCTGGCTGTCGATGGTGAAGCAGGAGGGGCCGAAGCAGGGGCTTTCCAGCTATGCCGACGCCATCACCGAGTCCGGCGGGCGGCTGACCGTCGCCGATCCGGCGGCTCGCGAGAAGATCCTCGAGCTGCGCAAGGATCCGCAGGTCGCCGCCGTCATGGCGGGCGCGCTGACGCAGAAGAACCGCGAGCAGCTGGCCGGTGCGCTCGGCCGCCAGCCGCAGGCGGGCGAGCTCTATATGGCCCATGTTCTCGGCGCGCGCGGGGCTGCCGACCTGATCAAGACCGCGGCGAGCGACCCGACGCGCGCTGCCGCCAAGGATTTCCCCGAAGCCGCCGCCGCCAATCGCAGCATCTTCTTCGACAAGACCGGCCGGGCCCGCAGCGCCCAGGAGGTCTATGGCGTGCTGGCCGCCAGCCACGCCAACACCCAGCTCGCCGCTTCCGCGACCGTCACGCAGGCTGCGACGGGGCAGGGCGGCGACAAGCCGGCCGAGATCGCTGCCGCGCTGGCGCCAGGCCGGGCCAAGGGTCTGATCGGCCTGTTCTCGACCGAAGGCTCGCGCCAGCCGGTCTCGCAGGCGGTCGCCAATCTCTGGTCGACGCCGCGCGGCGATGCGGGCCGGACGGCCTCGCTCGATCCGGCCGACCGCTTCTTCCCGCGGCAGACGAAGTCGGACGCCACGGCGGTCGCCCCGACGGCGTCGGACGCCGCCGCCGCCAACGCCGCCGCTTCGAGCCGGACGGTGCAGGCGCCGCTGCCGCCGTCGCGGCCTGTCGAGCTGACGCAGCCGGCGGGGGTGGTGCAAGAGCGCTCTGCGTCCCGCAATCGCCGGGCGCCGCTCGATCTGTCCGCCTTCATGATCCAGCGGAACGGCCGATGATCGTTCGTCGCTTCCTGCTCTGGGCCCGCACGGCCAATGCCGAAGAGCGCGCCAACGGCGCGGCCGCGCTGGCGGGCGCCTATCTGCGCTCCGGCATGGCCGACGAGGACCGGGCCGAGGCCGAGACCGCGCTGATCGCGCTGATCGACGATCCCTCTCCGCGGGTGCGCCGGGCGATTGCGGAAGAGGTGGCGTCCTCGCCGCGGGCGCCGCGCAATCTCATCCTCGGGCTCGTGGCCGAGCAGAGCGACGTGGCAGCCCTTGTGCTCGCCCATTCGCCGGTGCTGACCGAGGCCGATCTCGTCGATGCGGCGGCGATCGGCGACATGCTGGCGCAGAAGGCGATCGCGCTGCGGCCGCATCTGCCGGCCGGCGTCTGTGCGGCGCTGGCGGAAGTCGGCTGCGAGGAGGCGCTGGTGACGCTCGCCGGCAACCGCACCGCCGACATTCCCGACTTCTCGCTGGAGCGCATGGTCGAACGGGCCGGCGATTGCGGCGTGCTGCGCGAGGCGCTGCTGGCGCGGATCGACCTGCCCGCCGGGTTGCGCCAGACCATCGCCGCGCGGGTCTCCGATGCACTGGCCGATTTCGTGGCCGGATGCGGCTGGCTGACGCCGGAGCGCAGTGCTCGGCTCGCCCGGGAATCGACCGAGCGGGTCGCGGTGGCGCTCGCGGCGGGCGGCGAGGACAGCGATGCACCGGCCATCGTCGAGGTGCTGCGCGCCCATGGTCGGCTGACGCCCGGCCTGATGCTGCGGTCTCTGCTCTCAGGGGAGCCAGCTCTGGCGGAAGCGGCCTTCGTGCTCCTTTCGGATCTGCCTGCAGGCCGGGTGGCGGCGCTGCTGCGCGACCGTCGCGGGGCCGGGCTCAAGGCGCTGTGCCGCAAGGCCGGGTTGCCGGACTCGCTGCAGCCGGCCTTCGCCGCCGCGATCGCCTCGCTCAATGCGCGCGGCTTCGACAAGGGCGGCTCCGGGCGAGGGATCGACCGCAGCCTCCTGCGCGAAGTGCTGATCGCCTGCGAGCGGCTGGACGGCGCGGAGGGCCATGCCCTGATGGGGCTGCTGCGGCGTCTCGACGCCGAGGCCGCGCGCGAGGAGGCCCGCGCCATGGCGGATTCGCTCGCGGACGATGCGGCCTTCGCCTATCTCGTCGAGGCCGACCCGGCGCTGCTGGTCGAGCTCGAGATCGGGGATATCCGGCAGGCGGCGTGAGGCTGCTCGCCAGGGGCCGTGCAGCCTTTCCTCAGTAGCCGAACTGCTCGCGCAAAATCCGCTCGTCCAGACTGTGGCCGGGATCGTGCAGCATGACAAGGTCGACGCTGCGGTCGATCTCGATCCCGACACGCAGGACGTTGTCGATCTGGACATGGTCGGCAACCGCGCTGACAGGCCGCTTTCCGGCTTCCAGCACCTCGATCGTGACCTTGGCATGGTCCGGCAGCAGCGCGCCGCGCCAGCGGCGGGGGCGGAAGGCCGAGATCGGCGTCAGCGCCAGCAGCGGCGCTTCGAGCGGCAGGATGGGGCCGTTGGCGGAAAGGTTGTAGGCGGTCGAGCCGGCGGGCGTCGCCAGCAGCACGCCATCCGCGACGAGCTCATCGAGCCGGACCTGGCCGTCGATCGAGATCCGCAGCTTGGCGGCTTGGTAGGAGCGGCGCAGCAGCGAGACCTCGTTGATCGCCTCGGCGCGAACCTCGGTGCCGTCCTGGTCGACCGCATGCATCGAAAGCGGATGGACGACGGCGCGCTGTGCCTCGGCGAGGCGCTTGCGCAGGCCACGCTCGCGGAACTCGTTCATCAGGAAGCCGACGGAGCCGCGATTCATGCCGTAGATCGGCGTGCCCGTGCCGATGAAGCGGTGCAGCGTCTGCAGCATCAGCCCATCGCCGCCGAGTGCCACGATGACGTCAGCCGTCGCCGGATCGGCATTGCCGTAGCGCTCGGTCAGCTTCGCCAGGGCGGCCTGCGCCTCCGGCGTGTCGCTGGCGACGAAGGAGATGGCCTGGAAGCGGTCGGTCATCACGGGTCCTGACGGCATGCGCCGGGGCGGCGCGCGCGTGGCTTAGCACAGGCGGCCGCCGGATCGCGAGCCGGCCGGGACGATCCGCGGAACGAAAAAGGCCGGGGCAGCCCCCGGCCTTCACTGATCGCGGTGTCGCGAGGCGCTCAGATCGCCGGGCTCCACTGGACCGGCACCAGCTCGAAGCCGTTGCCGGCCTTGGCGATGTGGCCCGTGGCCGGGAAGGGCGCGTGGTAGAACGCGACCTGCATCCTGTCGGCGGAGACCATGTCGAGCAGCTTACGGCGGGTGGCGGCCGCCTGCGGCCCGTCCATGTCGAACACGGCCGACCAGTCCGGATTGCGCACGAACAGAGCGGGGTGGTTGGTGGTGTCGGACATGATCATCAGCGACTTGCCGCCCGAGGCCACCGCGAAGACGGTGTGACCCGGCGTATGGCCCGGCGCGGCGACAGCGGTGACGCCCGAGACGACCTCCTTGCCGGGCTCGAACTGCTTCACATCCTTGGCGACGGGGCCGAAGACGCGGCGCACGCCGCCGAAGGCGCCCTTCATGGCCTCGGGGGCGGCGTTCATCTTGGCATCGTCCATCCAAAAGGCCCATTCGGCGGCCGGGACCATGACCTCGGCATTCGGGAACACGGCCGTGCCGTCCTTCAGGCGGAAGCCGTTGATGTGATCGCCGTGGAAATGGCTGAAGACGACGGTCGAGACCGATTTCGGGTCGAGGCCGGCGGCGGTGAAGTTCGCCATCCAGCGGCCGGAGGTCGGGGCGCCGGAATCACCATTGCCGGTGTCGATCAGCGTGGTCTTGTCGCCGTTCTGGATGACCAGCGTCGTGAAGGAGATCGGCAGCGCATCGGCCGGCAGGAAGGCCTGCTCCATCGCCTTCTTGACGTCGGCCAGCTCGGCGTTGCGGACGAAGCCCTCGAGCGGGCGGCGGGCGAAGCCGTCATTGATCGCGGTCAGCGTGATGTCGCCGATCTTGTAGCGGTAGAAACCGGGTGCCTGGTTCACGGGAACTCCTTGGGCCTGGGCCGGGCCGAGCCCGGGCCAATCGAGTGTGGCTGCGGCGGCGAGGGCGCCGGCGCCGGCGATGACGGTGCGGCGCGACAGATTGAGATCGGTCATCGTTCTTGTCTCCCTCGGCTCGGGCGGAGCCGGTGACGGACCCTAGCGGGCAGCGGCGATGGTTCAACGCCGGAGCGCTGTCGCAGGGGCAGGGAGGGGGTCAAGTTTTCGTGAGGCGCGGGCGGCGCTCAGATCTTATCGCGTTCCGTCCCAGCGCGGGCCCGCGCAAAGGCGCGCAGCATCGCCGCGCAGAGGGCGAGGGCACCGATCGTGCCGCTGGCCTGGCATTCCGCGACGAGCGCCTGGAAGGTCGCCGTGTCCTCGCCGGCCAGCGACTGCAGGCTCCAGCGCCAGTCGGGCGCCTTCTGCCGGAGCAGGCCGATCGCGACGTCGATATTGGCGCTGGCGGAGCCGAGCGTCTTCCACAGCGAGCCTTCCTGATAGATGCCGCCGGGCGGCGTGCGGCGACCGACCAGATGGCTCGGCTTGCGCCGGACGTTGAAGCCCAGCGCCTCGTAGATGTCGGCGTCGAGGGCGCGATCCGGCTTGCTCGCAGCCTCGCAGCGATCCGCCAGGGCGAGCAGATGTTCTGGCCTGTGAGGGCTGGAATCGGTGGGCGCAGGCATGTCGGTCCGGTTCGCTTCGTTCACCCCGTCGGGCCGGCAGGACCGGCCTTCGCGTGGATCGTGGCTCCGGGCGCGCCGGCGGCGGCGTGTCGTCGGACGGCTGGAGCCGTGAATGGTGCCGGCGGAGAGGATCGAACTCCCGACCTTCGGTTTACAAAACCGCTGCACTACCGCTGTGCTACGCCGGCGCGGTCGATCCGGCAGGGCCGGACGCGACGGCCTAGCGGTTAGCAGCCGGGTCTCCTCAGGGCAAGCCGGTCGATAGGCTGAGGCGGCCAGCAAAATGGCCCCGCCTCGAGAGGCGGGGCCCGATGTCGTCGAGAAGCCAGCGAAGCTCAGTTCTCGTGGGTGTTGATGTCGCGATCCTTGGTCTCGGGCACCAGCAGCATGCCGATCACGAAGGTCGCGAGGGCGAAGACGATCGGGTACCAAAGGCCGTAATAGATGTCGCCGGTGCCGGCCACCATGGCGAAGGAGGTCGCCGGGAGCAGGCCGCCGAACCAGCCATTGCCGATGTGATAGGGCAGCGACATGCCGGTGTAGCGGATGCGGGTCGGGAAGAGCTCGACCAGCGCCGCGGCGACCGGGCCATAGACCATCGTCACATAGATGATGAGGATGGTCAGGATGCCGATGATCGTCAGCGACTGAACGCTCGTCAGCGCGCTGAAGAAGCCGGTCTTGACGATGCGCGCATCGCCCGGGGCCGGGTAGCCGGCGGCGACCGCTTCCTTGGCGACGGTGGCGGCGAAGGTCGCGTCGACGGCGAGTTCCTTGCCGTTGACCGTGACCTTGGCCGGGGTACCGGCCGGCGCCGGAGCCGAGGTGTAGACGATGGCCTGGGTGGCCAGCGTGCGGCGGGCGATGTCGCAGGGCGAGGTGAAGGTGCGGATGCCGACCGGATCGAAGACCGATCCGCAGGTGGCGGGATCGGCGACGACCTGCACCTTGACGTTCTCATGCGCCGCGGCGAGGCCCGGGTTGGCCGCCTTGGTCAGGGCGCCGAACAGCGGGAAATAGGTCAGCGCCGCGATCAGGCAGCCGGCCAGGATGACGGGCTTGCGGCCGATCCGGTCCGACAGCGAGCCGAAGAAGATGAAGCCGCCGGTGCCGATGATCAGGGCCCAGGCGATCAGCACGTTGGCCGAATAGAGATCGACCTTCAGGATGCTCTGGATGAAGAAGAGCGCGTAGAACTGGCCGGTGTACCAGACGACCGCCTGGCCCATGGTCAGGCCGAACAGGGCGATCAGCGCGATGCGGGCGTTCTTCCACTGGCCGAAGGCCTCGGTCAGCGGCGCCTTGGAGCCGGTGCCCTCTTCCTTCATCTTCTTGAAGGCCGGGGATTCCTGCATCTGCAGCCGAATCCAGACGGAGATCGCGAGCAGGAAGATCGAAAGCAGGAACGGAATGCGCCAGCCCCAGGCGGCGAACTCGGCCTCGCCCATGTTGACGCGGATCACCAGAATGACCAGCAGCGACAGAAGCAGGCCGAGCGTCGCGGTGGTCTGGATCCAGGAGGTGTAGAAGCCGCGACGGCCGACCGGCGCGTGCTCGGCGACATAGACCGCGGCGCCGCCATATTCGCCACCGAGCGCGAGGCCCTGCAGCATGCGCAGTGCGATCAGGATGACCGGCGCGATCCAGCCGATGGTGTTGTAGCTGGGCAGCAGTCCGACCAGGAAGGTCGAGGCGCCCATGATCACGATGGTAACCAGGAAGGTGTATTTGCGGCCGATCAGGTCACCCAGACGTCCAAAGAAGAGGGCGCCGAACGGACGGACGAGGAAGCCGGCCGCGAAGGCCAGCAGGGCGAAGATGGCGCGGGTGTTCGGATCGAAGGCCGAGAAGAAATGCGCGCCGATCATCACGGCGAGCGAACCGTAGAGGTAGAAGTCGTACCACTCGAAGACGGTGCCGAGCGAGGATGCGAGAATGACGCGCTTCTCTTCTCTCGTCATGGGGCGCGGCGCGCTCTTCGCCCCCGATACGTTTGCTGCCATGCTCATGGCGAGTACTCCCCTGCGATGACCCCGGCAGCGGGACGATCCGCGCTGCCCGATTGCCCACCGTCCTTGTTCGACGTGATTGCGGCGAAGGCGGAGGCGAAACCCGCAGGTCCGCGCTTCCGTCGGCGACACCGATGCGCTCGAAAAAGATCAAGCGCAATCAAGCACTTGGTCTTGCATCATTGGTTGTACGACGATCGTCTCAGACGGGGCCGGCGCGCGATTTCGCTTTGCAGCCGGGGGTAGGCGCCTATAGTCGGCGGCGGAGGCCACGAGATGCGGAGAAGGAGGAGCGCCATGTCGCGCGCCAGGATGATCTGTCTCGGCCTGCTGCTGACGGGCCTGTGGCTGCCGGCGGGACCGGCTCTCGCGCAGCCTGCCTTTCCCGCCGCGGCGTGGGCGAGTGCCGCTCGGCCGAGCCTCGGCCATCTCCCGCATCGCGGCGCGGCGATTCACCAGCGGGTGGGCGATCGTCGCTGGGTCCGTTCCGATGCTACCGCTTGGCGCGGCCACCATCATGGCCGGCATGGCGGCCGCGGGCCGCTGGCCGCCGTCGGTTACGGGCCGTGGACCGTGCCGGGCGGGGGGACATCCTCGCATGCGATCGAGATCGAGCGCCCCGTCGACCGTCATTCCTTCGAGCACATGCCGGTGCGGATGGGCATCGCGCGCTCGCCGACACCCGAGCCGACGCTCTACCGGCTCGAGGGACGGCACGATCGTCCGGCGACCCGCGTCATCCGGATCAGCGATCCCGAGCCGCGGCAGGGCCGGCGCACGCGCTTCGCCCATGCCGAGACCGGCGCGCTGCTGCTGATCGTCCCGGGCCGCTGAGGCCGGCCGGTCTCAGCGGCGCCGGCTGGCGGCGTAGAGCGCGATCGCCGTGGCGTTGGAAACATTGAGGCTGGTGATCGCGCCCGGCACTTCCAGGCGCGCGACCTGATCGCAAAGTTCGCGCGTCCGCTGGCGCAGGCCCTTGCCCTCGGCGCCCATCACCATGACCAGCGGGCGCGTCAGGGTCACGTCCTCGAAGGCGGTGTCGCCATCCGAGTCGAAGCCGATGCGCTGGAAGCCGCGCTTGCCGAGTTCATCGAGTGCGTCGCCGAGATTGCGGACGGCGATCAGCGGGACATGCTCGAGCGCGCCCGAGGCCGATTTCGCCAGCACGCCGGTGGCCGCGGGGGAGTGGCGGATGGTGACGATCACCGCCGCGGCGCCGAAGGCGGCCGCCGAGCGCAGGATGGCGCCGACATTGTGCGGATCGGTGATCTGGTCGAGCGCCAGCACGATCGCGTCGTCGGGCAGGCTGTCGAGATCGGGCGAGGGCAGGGGATCGCAGACGAGATAGAGTCCCTGATGCACCGAATCGGGGGTGAGCAGCCGGTCGATCTCGGAAGGGCGCACGATCTCGGGTTCAAGCGGCAGATCGCCGATCTCCTCCTGCAGGCGCTTGACCCCGTTCTCTGTCGCGAGCAGGCGACGATGGCGGCGCATGGGATTGCGCAGGGCCTCGATCACCGGGTGGACGCCGTAAAGCACCGCCTCGTCGATATCGCCGGGGCGGTGGTGCAGCGTGCCGTCGGCGCGGCGTGGACTGGTCTGGCGCGGGCCGTCACCGCGCGCACCCTCGCGGCGCGGCCGATCGCGGTCCGGCTTGGGGCGAAACGGTGCTGGCATGGGGGTTCTCCTGCGGGGCCGGCGCATGCCCTGACATGACAGTCCCGGCTTGACCAGCCTGGAATTGCCGATGTGCCATGGCATGACGATGGGACAACGGCTTTTTGGCGTTGACAGGGGGCGGCCCGGTCACCATAAGTCCGGCCGCGCCTGTCGCCGTCACACCAGTGACACGAGAGAGACGCCCGCGGCCCAGCCGCAGGCGGCGCAGGCGGGGGAATGTCCCGAGCGGCAAAGGGGGCGGACTGTAAATCCGCTGGCTATGCCTTCGCAGGTTCGAGTCCTGCTTCCCCCACCACTTCCGAACAGAACTGCGAACCGGCCCTCGGCCGGCGGCGTGGCTGCGCAAGTTCTTCTCGAAATTGTCGTTCTTGCCGATAACGCGGATGTTCCCAGGCTCGACTACGATCGCGTCGACGATGGCGCCGAGCCAGGCCTTGCGTCCTTCGATCGGCCCATTGGAGAGACGCTCGACGAGCGCCCGGCGGAAGGTTTCCACAATTTGAGAATCGAGAGCGGGTTGTTCGACCATAGTAGCCTTGGCGCGCTCGAGTGCGGCCGAGGCGAGGTCCCGCTTCTCCCGTAAGCTCCTCACACGGCTCTGAAGTGAAGGTTCGGTGGGATCGAGGATACCGGCTTCTATCGCGGCATAGACGTTTTGCAGCGCGTTCTCCGCCTCTGCGGCTTCCCGCTGCAGCTGAGCGATGCGCACGATGACCGATTGCTGTTTCGAGGCCTTGCGCTGGTGCAGGACAGCCAGAATGCCGGCAAGGCGATCCGGCGTGGTCAGCCATTGCACCAACTCGCTCATGACGCGGGCTTCTGCCAAACCTCGCCCTACCGGCTTGTTCCTGCACGCTCCGGCCCCTTTGTTGATGGAGCCGGCGCATTTGTAATAATGGTAGATCTTGCCATGACGGCCAGTGCCGCTGGATGGCGACATGGCCCTTTTGCAGCATCCGCAGTGAATCAGCCCGCCGAAGAGAGACGGGGCGCTGTCCAGACGGGGACCGCGGTGGCTCGGTTGCCGTTCACCCAGCTGGGCCTGCACGGCGTCGTAGGTCTCGCGGTCGACGATCTCTGGCACCTTGTAATCGACGATCTCGCGATCGGGATTCTGGTTGCCATGCTTGTCGAAGACGTTCCAGGAGCGGTCGCCGGTATAGGCTTCACGAAGCAGCATCTCGTGAATGGTGCTATGGTAGAATTCGCCACCCTTGCGGGTGCGATATCCGGCAGCATTGAGGTACTGGACGATGTTGCGCACACCCATAGGGCCCGACGAGCCGTCGCCTTCGAGCGCGAGACGAAAGACGAGACGGACGATGTCCGCTTCGACGGGGTCGATCTCGAGCTTACGCTTTGTCGTCCGGCCGATCGTTTCGGCCGCGACGGAGCGATAACCGAACGGGGCGGTCCCTCCGTTCGAAAAGCCGAGTCTGGCGGTCGCGGACATGCCCCGCATGGTGCCGACATGAGCGTCATGGGATTTGAGTTCGTTCGCGAATCCCAGTGCCAGTCGCATCAGTTTGCCGCCATCGCGCGCAACGATGTTCTCGGTCATGGAGCGCGTGGCGATGCCGTGCGATTTGAGATCGAGCACGGTCCGCTCCTGGTCCAGGAGATTGCGGAACGCCCTCGATATCGAGTGCACCAGGACGGCGTCGATGGAGCGCGTCCCGTCCAGGCAGCGTGCCAGCATCTTCTGGAATTCGGGGCGCTGCAGAGAACTCGCGCTTTCCCCGGCATCGCAATAGAGCCCGACCACCGTCCAGCCCTGACGTTCGCAATGGTCGCGCATCTGGAGCTCCTGCTCCTCGAGCGAGAGCCGGTTCTCGGCCTGCTTGTCGGTGGAAACGCGAATATAGAGCACGACCCGGTCGGGGCTGCTCGGAGCGTCTTCGGAAGCAGTGCGTCGGCGGCGGGCCATGTTCGATCCTATCGGGTGTTCAGGGCATCTAATGTCGAATTCGCCAGGATAAAGCCTTGGTATGGGGTTAGATCATCGGCCGAGTACCTGCATGACGATGTCGCCGAAATACTGCTCGAGCGCGTCGAGTTCCTCCGTGCCGATGAAGCCGGCGTCGATGTTTTCGAGGATGATCTCCCGATCGGGGAGGGCCTCCCCAGGGGAGGCAGCGGGGTACAGCGAAGGGCGGCCGCCTGAACCTTTGGTCCGGACCTCCTTTCTCTGTCCTTTTTCGCCCCGCCTGCCCACGTCTGCCGCTCCTGCCGAGGAGCGGGAGGCTGGCCGTTCGGCGTCGCCGCCGACATGAATCTAATTGGGACCGGCCGCTTTTCTTGGTTTCAGGGCTTGAGAGGCGGCAAACGAAAGGTCCTGCTCTCTCCCGGTCTGTCGCACAGGATCAGACTGCCGGTGAAAGCGGCGAGGCCGTAGGCCTGATCGATCTGCGCACAGATCCATTCGATCGCGTCGTGGATCAGGACGGTGTTGGGGAAGAACAGGACGCGCCACCACCACCGGATATTCGGGTCGGTTCGATGGGCCAGGAAATATCGCACCAGATCCCAGGTGATGAGCACGGGGCCCCCGCGCGACAGTCGCCCGGCGAACACGGCGAGATCGAACACGCGATGGTAGTCGATCGTCGCCGGCGCGCCGTGATAGCACTGCCAGATGCGTGACGCGTTGATGCCGCTGGCAAAGGAAAACTGCGTCATCTCCGTGATAGAGAGACGCGGCAAGCGGTCCAGCACATCGCGAGAGATGGTCTCGTCTGTCCGGCGCTTGTTCTTGTTGACCTCGACGAATGTCGTCCGCATGCCTTCGGCGGTCGCCTGAGCGGCGTTCCGCGCTCGGCCGACGAGATCGATGGACGTGACATGGGACGAGACCAGAGCTCGCAGGCCATCGGCATCGTTCACGGCCGCGAGCCGTGCGGCTTTCATCGGGACCAGATAGCCTCGATAGGCCGGATGGCATCCTGCGTGACGCTGGCGGACAGATCGTCGCCCCTTTGTCAGCAACGTGCCGATAGAGGAGGGGCCTGGCGCTGCCGAATTCAGCACATCTCCGAGAGTCCGTGGGGCTGCTTTGCGGTTCTTGCCGGCCTGCTGGCGCGCCTCGACGGCCTCGAGCGCCTTCACGACGCATTCCAGATCGGCGATCAGACAGGCCTGGACGTCATCAAGCTCGTTCTCGAGCTTGGTCCTAGGCCTCTTGCCCGATCCGCCGCCGGCATAAGGATCCGGCCCGGCTCGATCCGACGGTCGGAAGTGGACGGGGACGAAATGCTCGACCTGGCCGGTTCTCCGCAGGAAATCTGGCACCAGCCGCGGGATGCTTCGCCAGAACTCAGGCACGTCCATGACTCAACTCCACACGCGAATCACGCGCTGGATTCTACACGACGTGACGGCGAGCACGGAGATGCCTGCCGTTGCTACTGTGTTCGCGCGAGATATCTTCAATTTGACCAAATATTCGGGCTCGATCTTCAGCGCCGATGGGCATGCTCCTGCCGAAGACTTGCGAGAGATCGACAGGCATGACGCAGACGACGACGGGGGCGGGACAGGGCCCTTTCAGTGCTCATGAACTCAAGGGGCGAGACTTCGCACCGCTGCAATTCATCGTCGACGGTCTGATTCCTCTCGGGCTGACGGTGCTGGCCGGCGCGCCGAAGGTGGGGAAGAGCTGGCTGAGCCTGGATATCGCGCTGTCGGTCGCGAGAGGCACCGCCGTTCTCGACGAAAATGCTCATCGCTGCGCGAAGGGCGCGGTTTTGTACCTTGCTCTTGAGGACAACGACCGGCGTCTTCGCGGCCGGCTCGAGCAGATGCTTGGGACCGGCCCAGCCTGGCCGGCCAACCTGTTTTTTGAGACGGGGCCGATGGGGATGGATTTCGACGGGCTCGGGCGACTGGACCGGTGGGTCGCGGCGACCGAGGGTGCTCGCCTGATCGTCATCGACGTCTTCCAGAAATTTCGCCCGATCGGCTCGCAGGCCGGCTATCAGCAGGATTATCGCGATCTGACCAAACTGCATGATCTCGCGCGCGACCGGCAGATCGGCATCATCCTGGTTCATCACCTGCGCAAATCCGGGGGCGGGGACCCGTTCGAGCGGATCACGGGCTCAGCCGGATTCCTCGGCGTGCCCGACACGAACATTGTCTTGGACAAGGGCCGTGGCGGCACGCGGCTTCTCGCCCAGGGACGCGATATCGAGGAAATCTCGCGCGAGATTGCGTTCGATCCTCGCGCGCGCGTCTGGCGCCTGGCCAAGCCGCGTGCGGTCGACAGGCATCCCGAACGGGACCGCATTCGCTCGATTCTGCAGGCAAGTCCGTCGCCTTTGGGCGCCATCGCGATTGCGGCCCAGACCGGCCAAACCGTCAATGCCGTCAGCAAGATGTTGGGCGAGATGTTCGGCAACGGTGAGGTCGTCAAGGCGGGGTGGGGATTATACGCCGATCCGGCACGGCTGGACGCAGCCAACGGTGGTGGGGATGCTCATGGCGCTCCGAATGCTCAGAATTCTCAGAATGCTCTGAACGGTCAGAAGCTTCAGGATCGTCCGCGATCGTCCTCCCCGAACGACTACAAGCGGAGGGTGGACCGGGAGCGGAAAGAGAGGCTTCGCCTTTCAGGCCGCTGAGGAGCGCCGGGAATACTGGCTGCGATCGCGCCATTTGCCGGGCAGGCGCGGGATTCTGCCCATCACCCAGTCATGAACCAGGCGCTCCAGGATGATGAGGAGCCTGTCGGAATCCTCACCGTCCGGGCGGAAGACGTAGAGCTCCTCGGCCTTGTCGATGCGCGGGGTGCGGCCGAAGCGATAGGCGGTCCAGCGCTGCTGCTCCTCCGGGACGAGGCCGAGCATGGCGCAATGCTTGCGCCCGGTCGGCGTGACGAGGAAGCTGTTCAGACTGGCGTTGCGCAGCCGGTGATGCAGCAGCTTCTCGAAGACCCGCTTGCTCAGGTCGTGGGGCCGGCGCAGGGCGAAGAGATGGCCGTCGAGGCTGACCGGCGAGCCGGGGAGGGGCTCGTGGCGCGGCAGGAACTGCTGGAACGTCCAGTCCTGGAAGCCCGGTTCCCGCGCGTAGCCGCCGGGTTTCAGGACATGGGAGGCGTAGCACATCCGGTTCAGGGCCTCGAGCCTGCGGCGAGGATCGGCGAGTTCGGTCGCCGAGAGCTTGTAGATCGGCATGTGCAGACGGTCGGCGACGCTCTTCAGACCGCTTGCCCGATCGGGCCTGTCGAATTCCGCGCCGCAGCAGGCGAGATAGGGATAGGTCCAGATGCCGGGCCGATAGCGTTCGAGGAAGGCCGGGTCGGTGAAGGCGGTGTCGGGGAGGGGGCGGATGCCGGAGCCGCCGATCCGCGGCCACTGGGTCTTGATGTAGCAGGTGACGGCGGCGGCGCTGCCGATGGGCCGGATTCGGCGGAGGGGCAGCGGAGGCGTGCCCGGGATGGTGTTCGTCGTCATCTTCTTGGTCGTCTTCCGGTTGTTTCGTCGGCAGAGGTTTTCGGGGGCATTCCCGTTTTCACCTTCACTCCCGCCCGTCCTGCCTTTTCCCTTGGGGCCTAATGAAGCCGATCGGGTCCCTCGCGCCCCTCGTGTCGGCAATAGCCTCTGCGGCAGAGACATCGGCGACGATGAGATGGCGCCGCCCGGCCTGCGCGGCGAAGCCGAGCGCGAGGGTGACGAGCCGGCGGATGCCGCGCGGGTTCGTCCTGGCGAGCCGCGCCACGACCGCATCGTCCGGCAGGGCGAAGGCGTCGCCATGGGCTGCGATGATCTCGGCGGCGATCCGACGCGCGATCGCGCGTAGCATGGCGCCGTCCGGCGACGTGACAGTCACGATCAGGAACCGGTCCTGGATGAAGCCTGGCAGCGCATCGAGATCGTTCGCCGTCGCCAGTATGAGGCAGCGCGAGAGATCGAACGGCACCCTGAGATATTCGTCGATGAGCGCGGAGGCGTTCTCAGATTCGAGCAGGGCGAGAAGGCTGTTGTAGGGCTTCTCGGTCGAATGGGTGACGAACTTGTCGATCTCGTCGAGGACGAGCAGGGGATTGCCGGTCTCGCCGCCGAGGAGAGCCTCCGTCAGCACGCCCATGCGCGCGCCGCGCCAGGTTGTCGGATGGCCGATGAGGAGGGCCTGCGCATCCGAGTTGGTCGCGCAGCTGAAGGCATGCTGTTCGACGCCGAGCGCCGCGGCAAGTCGGCGGGAGAAGTGGGTCTTGCCCAGGCCCGGTGGGCCGACGAGCAGGATCGGCGGGAAGGCGATGCCGGTGCTGGAGATCATGGAGAGTGCGACGGCCCGCTCGACCAGGGCGATGATCTCGACGAAGCCCGGGCACTCCTCGCGCAGGCGGCCCAGACGCTCGCTGGTGCCTTCGTCCGCGACGACGAGGCGGCGCAGCGGTTCTTGGTGCACGAGTGCCCGAAGACGCTCGAGCCGGGCCTGCTCGTCACTGGAGGCGGACGACGCGGATGGTCCTCCCTCGTCGAAGGTGTCGCCAGACCCAGCGAGCCTGATCTGCTTGGCGACGGCCTCGTGGTCGAAGATCGAGATCGTCGGCCCCAGCGTAGGAGCGGTCGCGGACGGTTTATCGCGAGCAGGCTCGACCTGCTCTTCTTGGGCCATGCCATCGGGACGCTGATCGCGCAGATGGCCGAGCAGCCTCTTGCGGTCCAGGTCGCGCAGGGTCGCGACGGCGTTGGCGTCGTAGGCGGGAATCGTGCTCACCACGCGCCTCACAGCTCGACGCCGCCGAGGACGGTCACGAAGCGCCCGCCCTGCCTCGCGATGCGGCGGCCCACGCCGAGCGCAATCTCGGCCAGGGCCCGCATCGCGTCGGGGTCCTCGGTGCGCTCGGTGATCAGCTGCTCCACATCCATCTTCGCAACGAGGTCAGCGGAGCTGCGCGCCGGCCAGAGCCCGATCCGGCAGAGGCGGGCATAGGAGAGGATAAGCGCGCCGCGCCGGGCACCATACCAGAATGAAGATGACGGTTCGGCCTGCGACCAGGTTTCGATCGCGGCGAAGAGCTGTCTGACCTCGTCGAGCAGGATGGCAAGGTCGGGCGGCTCGTTGAACCAGTCCTCCAGCGCCAGCCCGTGTTCGACCTGATAAACATTCGGCGAGTTGCTATCGTCGTTGATCGCTTGTGGCAGGACGGCGCCGCTGAAGCGTCGGGAGGCCTCCTCCATCCCGGGCGGAATCCTCGCACCGATCACGAGGCGAGGATGGCTGTCGGCGAAAGACCGCCGCAGCGCGCGCTCCATCAGTTTCGGTTCGTGAACGCCAGCGCCGGAGCGATATTGCGCGCCGCGTTCCTTCGCGAGCATGGCCTTGGCGAAGTGATCTTCGGGCGAGCCCGCTGGCACCAGCAGCATCGCGATCTCGCCGGCATGGGACAGGAGCGCAAGCGCATTGCCGATGTCGACCATGTACTCCAGCGCCGAGGGATCGGCGTCGGCGAGGGTCAGGAAGCGCTGATATTCCTGGGCGTGAACCAGAGCCCGTTCGCGCAGGTCGAGAAGCGGCGGTAGCCGTTCGAGAAGAGCAGCATGGCGCTCGACGTCGTCCGGCATGTCCGGCAGGAGCCCCTCAAAGGCGGCGAGCTCGTCGGTGACCTGCACGCTGTCGGTGGTGAAGACGAGGTCGCGCAGGGGCGGTGCGGTGGTGTCGGTCATGGCCTTGAACCTGTTTCCCTGGGGTCGGCTCTTCCGCCCCTTCACCGCCTCGCGATCGCCATGCCGAAAGGCGCGCCGGGGAGGCGCGCCCTTGCGTTCTCAGCATCAGGAGCTGGAGCGCGCAGATCAGTCGCGGTCGGTGACAGTCCGCCCGAGCTCGACCGCCCATTCGATCGCGGCCCGCATGGGATCAGGATCGCGAGCGCGCGGCGCGATCAGGCCGAGGGCGGCTCGCTTCACGGCGAGGTCGTCGTCATCGAGAGCCCGGCACACGCCGATCCGGGCGAGCCGGCCATAGGCGAGAAGCTCCGCCCCCCGGATGGCATCATCGAGAAGCGAAGAATCCGCAATCTTGCCCTGGAGGCGCCGCCAGACATCGACCTGCCACAGCAGCGTGCGCGCGCCGTCGAACAGGTCGGAGAGGTCGACCGGCGTCTCGAGCCAGAGCTGCAGTGACCGGGCCATCGTGACCGGATAGGCTGCGGGTTCGCCTTCTGCGGCGCTGATGTAGTGCTCGGTGCAGATATTAGGCAATCTGGCAGGTCTCATGCCGTCCTCGCTGAGCGCGACGAAGTCGCCGCCGCACATCCGGCTGACGCGGCAGGCGAGGTCAGGGTCGGCCGAACGGCGGGCTTGATGGCGCAAGGCGCGCCGCAGGTCGGCGCGGGCGCGATAATCCGAATCGCTGCGCGGCGCGATCAACATCGTCGCGACATTGCCGGCATTGATCAGGATCGCCCAGGCCCGGACAGCATCGGATTTGAGGTCGTCGACTGTGACGATGCCGTCGCGAAGGGCTGTCAGCAGGTCCTGGATTTGTGCGGCATGGAAGCGTGCTCGCCCCCGGATCGGCAAGAGCGATGGGCGCTCGCGCCAGACCGAGGCGCACCGCCGAAGACCGGATTGATCCTCGTCGCCGAGGAACTCGAGAGACTCGAGCTCGTCGACGACGCCGACGAGCGGGAGGTCGGCGGCGGCCGAACGCCAGGCCGCCGCGATGTCCGGGTTATTGCTGATCTTCACAGGAATGCTCTTTCATGAGGGGTGATCTGCTCTCCGCAGCACCCTTCCTCCTGTCTCCCTTCCCCATTTGCCTGGACCAAACGCGAAGAGGCGGCACCGCGCGGCGCCGCCTCTTCCTGGCAAGTGCTATGGTGAGGTCACCTCGAGCTGGCCTAGACGATCGGAATCCAGTCCGGCTCGTTCACGACCGTGGCGGTGGGTCGCCAGCCATGAGCCGGCCATGCCGCCTCGGTGTAGAGATGCCGGACCGCCGCCTGCATGTGCGCGGGATCACCGCGGCTGGCGCGCGCGTTGACGACGGTGACGAGGCGCTCCTTCGCCTGCGCTTCCGGCGAATGCTTCAGCGCCGGCCAGATCGCGATCTGCGCCGCGGCCATGTAGGCCAGTATGAGCGCGCCCTCGCAGGCCCAGCGCAGTTCACGCGCGCCATCCTCCGCCTGCCGCGCCAGAACCCGCAGGCGATCGGCGATCGCGAACATCTGCTCGACGCGAGCGAGCCTGTCTCCGAAGGGAGGCTCCGCCTTCAGGAACAGGCCCCAGCGGGCGATCTCCCGAGGCGAGAGCAGGACGTCCCCGGCCGAGGGCGGGGACAGATCGACGAGATCGAAGTGCCGGATCGGCCACTGTGCCAGGCCCCGATCCTCCTGGGACGGGGCGGCGGGCCCCGGCGGCACGATCAGCGGGTCCACCGCATAGGCGGCGCGCTGAAGCCGGATCCGGGTTGCGCCCGCGGCATCGAGGGTCGCAGCCTCTCCACGCTCGGCATCGTCACCGTGGAGCACGCTGGCCTCCGCCAGCGCCATCTTGGCATGGGCGTCGTGAACCGTGTCGCAGGGCCAGATCGCGACGATCGCACCGCAGGAGAGCCCTGCGATGGCGAGCGCGACCCAGGCCCGGTTTCGCGGATCGGGGTGGTGGCTGCCGATCAGCAGCCGGCGAGCCTCATCGCCACAGCGCTTGGCGTCGATGGCAACAGCCTGAAGGTCAGGCGTGCTGCGGCGGAACGCGATGAGCTCCGACACCGAGGGATCGTCACTGATGCTTTCCGCGACCGCCGTCAGCGGATCGCGGATGGGCTCGGTCGGCCCGTCCTGGCCATTCGAATGTGCATTGTCGTGCGGCGCCAGCGGGCCGCGAGAGTCGTTCCTGATCATGTCTACATTCTCATGTGGGTTATAGCCCGATCGGCTACGCCCCTTGTCCCGCCTCGGAATCGCGAGAGGGCACCGCGGTCCGCGGCGCCCTCCCGGCATGCTCCGAGCCTGATCCAGCCGGGATCAGAGCGGCTTGAACCGACCGGCCGTCTCGGCCTGCATGCGACGCAGCTCCCAGAGGCGATCTGCCATCGCAGCGGCGAACATCACGATGTCCTTCAGGCGTTGTTCGACCAGGCGCTGCGCCAGTGCCTCGATCCGGGTTCGGAGGGGCTGGTCACCGGCCGTGACCGCGTCGATCAGGCAGGCCCGTGCGAGATCGGCCGCTGCCAGCAGGTTCGCGCCGTGGCAGGCGCGCTGAAGCCGATCGAGACGCTCGCGATCGAGCTCGGCATCCTCCTGGACCGCCTGCGCGAATCGGTCGGCATCGTCGAGCTGCAAGGCCGCACGCTCGACCAGGATCGCCGGCGAGGCCTGTTCGCGCATGAAGGCCATCAGGCTGAGACCCTGCTCCAGGCCGAGGACAGTCGGGCGGCCATCACGGATATCGTCCAGAGCGGGCACCGTCGCTGCATGGAATACCGTCTCGACCGCGGCGGGTTCGCCGATCTCGCCATAGACGAAGGCCTTACGAGCGATCTCCGCGAAGCCGGTATCGCCACCGACCGCCGCGATGACATCGCCGAGGACGCGTTGACGCGCGGCGAAGTCGACCGGCAGGCGCGGTGGTGTGAGCGCGACGGTGATCATCGCGGCATTGTTGAGCAGCAGGAGCGCGACCAGCATGTCGAAGAAGTACGCGACCTGCGCCCTTTCGGACGTGCCGGCGAGCGCGAGGAAGCGGGTGATCTCGACAGCGTGGCCGATGGCGCGCTCGGCGATCTCGCCTACTGGATGAACCTCGGCTGCAAAGCCGGCGTAGCCCTTCTCCGCACCCGCCGATAGCGACAGACGATCGGTGAAGGCGGAGAGGTCGTCGGTGACGCGCCGGAGCGGCAGGTCGAGCTCGATGTCGGCGAGGGAGGGAGGGGAGATGGTCTTCATGTCAGTCGGCCCAGTTTCTTGGGGGTGACAGCCACGTGGCTGCGCTTTCCCTCAGTCCTGGAATCGAGAAAGGCGTCCGATCCCGGACGCCTCCCTCATGTCTTGCTATCCGGCCGGCTCAGACCAGCTCGTTCCAGTCGAACTGCAACCGGTCGCGCGCGTCGTACGGCAGAGTCTTGATCCACGCCGCCTCGGCCGTGACGTGCCGGACTGCCGACTGCATCGCCGGAGGATCGCCAGCCTCGCCCCTCCTGTTGATCAGCGCGACCACCTGCTTCTTGATCGCAAGCGCGTCCCGGTTATGGACAGGCCAGAGCATGACCTGGCAGGCGGCGAGGTATGCCATCAGGCGGGCGCCCTCGGCAGCCACCGTCAGCTCGCTGGCGTTGGCAGGACCGCGCCCGGCGAGTTCGAGCAGGCGGTCACAGGTCTCGAACATTTTTGCCGCGCGCTGGAGGAGTCCGTCGAGATCGGGGGCAGACCGGGCGAACCGGCTCCATTGGACGACCTGCCGGTCCGCGAAGGCCGGCGGTCCGCCGCGCTTCGGCAGATGCTCCACGAGATCGAAGCGCTCGAGCGGCCAGCTTGCCAATCCGCGGTCCTCGCTCTGTGGCGCAGCCGGCGCTGGCGGCAACATCAGCGATGGTACCGCGAAGGCGCCGCGCCGCCAGCGAATCCGCCGGGCGGTTTTCGCGTCCATGCTGCCGTCGAAGTCCTTCTCGCGGCGATGCAGCTGCACGCCGGTCCTCGCGTCGAGCGCGAGCTTGGCTTCCGCCGCGTCGAGGTCGTCGGCCGGCCAGAGCGCGACGAGCGCGATCAGGCTGATGCTCATGATCTCGAGCCCGCCGCAGACGGACTCGGTGATGTCGTCGCCGCTCTCGCGCGCGAGCCAGACCCGGAACTCCTCCGAATGCAGATTCTTGGCATTCCGCGCGGCATTCTTGAGATCGATCGGCTGGCGCCTGAACGCTACCAGCTCGGCGACGCTCGGATCATCGCCGGCGGCGATCTCCATCGCCACCGTGATCGGATCGCGCAGGGTGATTTCCGCCGGCTCGTCGATCGCCCTGCTGGCGCACGGGGCGAGCGAGCGGCCGCCCTCATTCTTCCTGGTCATCTTGGGTACTTTCATCGGGGTTACAGCCATCCCGGCTGCGCTTCCCTCTCGATCCCAACATGGAAAAGGCGCCCGGTCGGGGCGCCTTCGTCGTCAGGGCAGATGGCTTCCGTCAGACCGCCAGCTGGAAGTACTGGCTGCGTTGGCGGAGCCACCGGTCGATTTCATCGAGATGGGTGCGGCGGCCGACCTCGTCCTCGGCAAGCCCGGCACGCAGCTCGCCGACCTGCCGCAGCGCCATCGGCAAGGTCAGCCACGGCACCGCGGCCTCGGTGGTCAGGCGCTCGCGCAGCCAGGCCTGCCCCTTCTGCCAGGCGACCGGGGACATGTCCTGCGACGCCTCCAGCAGCATCAACCGATTTGCAAAGGCTTTCAGCCGCTCGTCTCGAAACTGTGCCGCAATGGCCGGGCGATCCTGCCAGGGCGAAGCGTGCCAGCGGGCGCTCAGCCGGGCATCCTCGGTTGAGAGGAATCCGCCACCGTAGAGGCTCGCCTCCGGATAGGGCGACGGCTCGCGATCGGCGAAGCGATTTGCCATTGCGGCAGCGAGGCTAGACCGGAATCCGGCGTGGTCGCGGACATATGCCGCCCGCTCGTGGTAGAGTACGTCATCGCGGAGGTCCGGCGGCAGGGCGTGGCAGCCCTGCGCATAGGCCAGCAGGATCGGCTGGGCATTGGTCCGCACTAGCCTGACCGGGCGCGGGCCTGGGCCGGAGAGGAGCTTTGCGATCTCCTCCGCGCTGCCGTTGAGATAGCTTGCCGGGTCGATGGTCAGGTCGACCGTCGCCCAGGAGGTCGCGACCGTCGGGTTCGGCGTGATGCCGACGATCGGGCTCAGCTTCGAGGCGCCGCCAAGGAGCAGGACTTCGCCGCCGGCGAGCATCCGGTTCGGGGTGGCCTTGTCGGCGTTGTCGAGCATCATCGCGACCGCTGCGGGCGCGACCTGGCGCAGGTGCCGGAACAGGGCGAGCGTCGCTCGCGTATCCGCCAGGGCGTCATGCGCCTCATCCTCGGCCAGCGCGATGCCGTTCGACCTGCAGATATCGCCGAGCTTGAAGCTCGGTTTGCCGATCGGGTTATGGGCACGGTGATGGCCTGGGGCTCCAGCATTGCTACCGCCCTGACCATGGTCAACAGGTCGGCCCGGCGATGACCGCCAAGCTGGGTCGCGTACGGCGGCAAGAGATGCGTGAAGAACGCGTGCCGCAGCATCTCCTCGTCGAACCGGATCGTGTTGTAGCCGATCACGGTCGACGGCGCCCAGGCAGACAGCGCCTTTGCGATGGCGATGAGCATTTCCGTGCTCGACATCGGCGCCTGCTCGAGCTGAGCCGGGCCGATGCCGGTGGTGAACAGCGCGCCCGGCGCCGGCACGATATGGGCCGGAAGCCGGCAGCGCAGCGAGAGCTCGCTGAGCGGCTGGAGGTTGTCGTCGCAGTGGATCAGCGCCGCCTGAAGCGGTACGTTCCACTGCGGCGCCAGGCCGGAGGTTTCGAGGTCGTAGACGATATAGGACATGGCCGCCTCTCAGTGCCGGCTCGTCGTGGCGGCATCGATCGGCCGCTTTCTGAGATTGATGCCGAGCCTGCGCGCGTCGACATGCATGGCGGTCTCGACCATGACCGCCGCATGCGAGCGGCGCATCTCGTCCTCCTGGAAGATCATTGCCTCATAGGTCGTGATCTTGCGCTCGAGGTCCTCCTCACTCCGGGCCGGCGGCTCGGCGACCATGAATGCGAAGAAGCGGGCCTGAGCCCTCGCGCCTTCGGCAAGCTGCCGGCCGTTGAGGCCGGCGAATTCGGGATGGATCCGATCGCCTTCCTGCTCCAGCAGCATCGCATGGGCCGTCGAGAGCTGCCACAGCATGAAGTAGCGGGCGCCGTTGTTGCCCAGTTGCGCATAGGTGCGCTCGTATCGTCCCAGATCCGCGGCCGTCGGCCGTGCCTCGTCATCGGCGGCAAACGTCGCTCCATTAATCCTGCTCATCAAATCACCCGTGCTGGAATGACCCGGAACGGCGCGTCGGCTCAGATTCCCGGGGGTTCCCAGACATGGGTTCCGAAATTCGCCTGTCTCCTCCTATATGGACTGATCTAAAGCTGCGCGTTCGGCTCAAGCGAAGGCGCTAACCTAGCCCATTCCCGACGTCTGGAGCGCCCGCTTTCGGATAACCGCTAGAGGATCCGGCAAGGCCGATGTCTCACCGTGGCAAAGGTTCTGTGAATTGCAGGCGCGGCCGAGCCCGTGCTGCGCAGCGGCTTGGTATGGTTGCGTTGCGATCCTGCGAGAGTGGCGATGTCCAAAACAAGAAACAATCACTACGTCCCGCAGTGGTATCAGGCGGGGTTCTTCGAGCCCGGTCGCTCGTCGCTCGCATTCCTGGACATGACGCCTGACCGGAAGGTTCTGCCGGATGGGCGCATCATCGTTCCAAACGGGGTGTGGAACGATACGCCAACCTCAAGGGCTTTCTGTCAGAAGGATCTTTACTCGACCTTCTTTGGAACGTCGGTCAACGACGAGATCGAGCGGCGTTTGTTCGGGGACATTGATGGCCGGGGCTCTCAGGCGGTGCGGGCTTTTTCTGGCACCGACATGGCTGAGTGGCACAAGCACTTCCAGACCTTCTTCGAGTATCTCGATATCCAGAAAATCAGAACGCCGAAGGGCCTGGACTGGCTGAAAGTTCATTATCCGAGCCTCTCGCAGAACGAACTGATGTTCGAAATGCAGGAGATCCGGAACTTGCACTGCACTATCTGGGTTGGAGGTGTCCGCGAGATCGTCTCGGCCGAAAATTCCGAGGTGAAGTTCATCTTCAGCGACCACCCGGTGACGATCTACAACCACTCGGTCCCGCCGACGCACCCGCTCGCCGCCTATCCGCGGGATCCCGGCATTGAGCTGAAGGCGTCTCAAACGATTTTTCCGCTGAATCGAGACTTCTGCCTGATTCTATCGAACCTGGAGTACGCGCAGAATCCAGCCGCAAAACCGCTGGAGAAAAGGACGTTTGCCCGGAACTTTCGGCAGATGATGGCTAGGATTGACGCCTTCATTCGCAGCCGGCAGCTCACGGCGGAGGAAGTCACGCAGATCAACTTCGTCCTGAAGTCCCGTGCGCGCCGTTACGTAGGAGGAGGCCGTAAGGATTGGCTCTACCCCGAAAAGTCGGTCTCTCAAAAGTGGGGGGATCTGAGGACGACGTTTCAGCCGCCAGCGAACAAGCTCCATCAATTCGGTGGCGAGATGTTCGTGAAGTACGAAAGTGGGCATGTCCACTATCAGGATCAATTCGGCCGGACCGAGAAGCCGCGCGACTTCCTGCTAAAGCCAGCGCCAGGGAAGCCGCTCCGCCCGAGTGATATCTGTGGCTGCGGGTCGGGAAATTCATTCAAGGCGTGTTGCCAGCTCAAGCCCGAAGCGCTGCGCCCTTCCTGGCAGGAACGCAGCATACGCGAACGAAACCTCATACTGCGGAACGGGATCGTCGATATCCTGGGGCTCAATGGCGAAAGGGATTGGATCCAAGTCCGACGCGAGCTGACGGACGAGAAGATTCGAAGGATCTATTCCCTGTACGAAGGCCTATGGCCGCTAGAAACGGATCTGCTCGCCCTCCTACCCAAGCCAGACGGTGTGGCTCGCGCGGTTTACACAGGCGCGATCGACCCCCGCTCGATCTCCAAATTCGCACTAGCCGCACCGCTGTATTTTGGTGAGCTGATCGTCGCGCACCCGTTCATCAATTCAGCCGCCATGGCGAAAAAGTTCCGGCCGACCGAACATCCCGGGCTCTACCGCCAGGATGTGCTGAAGAGCATCATCTTCTTCCTCGAGATTATGCCCCTTGTGGAGCTCGGCCTCGTCAACCTCATCCCGGACCCTTGTGATTTCGATTTCCACCTGCGCGAACAAATGTGGAAAATGTCGAAAATCCGAGCGGCCCGAATGCGGTTCGATCTCGATAGCGAACCTCGCCTGAAAAAGCACATGGACGAAGACAGGCAGCGCATCTTGATGTCGATGCCTGCAGACATGCTGCGCCTCCAGATTCTTAAGCACAACCCCGAGATGTGCAGATTCCGACGCGACCGGCCGGGTAATCCAATAATTAACCGGCCACTGTTCCGAGAATTAACCGGTCGGGATTCCGAGAATTATCCGGCCAGGGCG
>NZ_JBHSLU010000168.1:0-515 GCF_042655245.1 Allobosea massiliensis
CCTGCCGCTCAGCGGCCGACGCGTCGAACTCCAGATCCTCGTCCGGCGCTTCAGGTGCGATGCCGTTCTATGCGGCCGCCAGATCTTCGCGGAGCGCTTTTGACGTTGCCCCCAGTTTCTATCCAGCGCTGAGTTCGTTTCCGGCGGTTACGGAGCCCGTTTGGGCTGGTGAAGCGACGGTCTCTGGCGCCGTGCTTGTCGCATAGCGCAGCGCCAGGAGCCGTCGCGGGGAGAAGGTCGAGGCGAAGACAGACGGCGTCTGCCACCCGAGCTGGGAGTGAGGGCGTTCGGTGTTGTAGTCTGAGCGCCAGTTGGCCAAGGCGGTCCGGGCCTGTGCCAGGGACGAGAACAGCGTCTCGTTCAACAGTTCGTCTCGCAGGCGGCCATTGAAACGTAAGCGTCGTCCTCAGGCCACATGGTCGTGTCCCATAGCGTGGTGTAGCTGACGGTGGTCACCGGCGATTGCCGGTTAGGTTTGGGTTGTGAACGCCAACCCTGAACCGAGAGATCCCCGA